>NZ_SHMI01000004.1:0-478823 GCF_004284735.1 Shinella sp. JR1-6
ATGTCGGCGGCGCACGGCGAGGCGGATGTCCGCAAGGCCATCGACGTCTTCGCAGAGGTCGGGCGTGAGCTCGGCGTGATCGGATAAACGGCAGGTTGCCGGCAGCCGCCTTCCGGAAGCGGCGGTGCTGCCGGCCCATTCTGAAACAGATACGGCCCCGTTTGCGGGGCGGCGTGAGCCACGAAGGGCTGAGACGAACACATGTCGAACACAATGCGAGCGCTGGTGAAGGCGAAGTCCGAGCCGGGAATCTGGATGGAGGAGGTTCCCGTTCCGGACATCGGCCCGAACGACGTCCTGATCAAGATCCGGAAGACCGCGATCTGCGGGACCGATGTCCACATCTACAACTGGGACCAGTGGGCGCAGAAGACCGTTCCGGTCCAGATGGTGACGGGCCACGAATTCGTCGGCACGATCGCGGATTTCGGGTCGGCTGTCACGCAGTACAAGGTCGGGCAACGGGTTTCGGGCGAGGGGCACATCGTCTGCGGCCATTGCCGCAACTGCCGTGCGGGCCGCGGGCACCTGTGCCGCAACACGCTGGGCGTCGGCGTCAACCGGCCGGGCGCCTTTGCCGAATATCTTGCGATACCGCAGGAGAATGTCGTGCCGATCCCGGATGACGTTCCGGATGAGATCGCCGCGATCTTCGATCCGCTCGGCAATGCCGTGCACACCGCGCTGTCCTTCGATCTCGTCGGCGAGGATGTGCTCGTCACCGGTGCCGGGCCGATCGGCATCATGGGGGCGTTGGTCGCCCAATGTGCCGGTGCGCGGAAGGTCGTCATCACCGATATCAATCCGGTCCGCCTGGAACTCGCCCGCAAGATGGGCGTGCGCTACGTCGTCGATGCGTCGCGGGAAAAGCTCAAGGACGTGATGCCGACCATCGGCATGACGGAAGGTTTCGACGTCGGCCTCGAGATGTCGGGCGCGGCACCGGCCTTCCGCGACATGATCGACACGATGAACAATGGCGGCAAGATCGCCATTCTCGGCATCGCCCCGACCGGATTCGAGATCGACTGGAACAAGGTCATCTTCAAGATGCTGCACCTCAAGGGCATCTACGGCCGCGAGATGTACGAGACCTGGTACAAGATGATCGCCCTGGTTCAGGGTCCCCTGGATGTTTCCGGCCTGATCACCCACCGGATTGCCATCGATGACTATCAGGCAGGGTTCGAGGCGATGCGCACGGGCAGTTCGGGCAAGGTCGTCATGGATTGGTAAGCGCGGAAAACCGTGCCGGCGGGCCGGATCGGAAACGCCGGCACACGAAATTGCGATGACATCAGGTCAGGCGGACGCGGCCGCTGTTTGGTTTCCGCCGGGGCCTTCGAACAATGAACATTCCGTTACCTGTCGACCAACACGAAAACTGGGACCGCCGGATGCTCACCCTGGCGCTTCCCATCATTCTGGCCAATCTGGCGCAGCCGGTATTGTCGCTGGTCGATACGATGGTGGCGGGGCATCTTCCCGGGCCGTGGTTCCTGGGCGGCGTGGCGCTGGGCGGGGTGCTGTTCAATTTCCTCTTCTGGAGCTTCAGCTTCCTGCGGATGGCGACGACCGGTCTGGTCGCCCAGGCCTGGGGCGCGGATGATAGCGCCCTCGTGCGCAAGCACCTGCTGCGGGCCCTTCTCGTCGCCGCGGCCGGTGGCGGGGCCATCGTCCTGTTGCAGAAGCCGATCATCGAGACCGGGCTTGCCCTTCTTGGTGGAAGCGAGGCGGTCTACGAGAGTGCCGCCGCATATGCCTTTGCCCGAATCTGGTCGGCGCCTGCATCTCTTGGGAACTTCGTCCTGCTCGGTTATCTCCTCGGTCGCCAGCGCGTGATGATTTCGCTTGCCCTTCAGATCGCCCTCAACGTGATCAACCTGGCCGCGACGCTGGCGCTCGTCCTCGTCTTCGACTGGGGCGTTGCCGGTATCGGCGCCGGCACCGCTCTTGCAGAGTGGGCAGCCTTCATCATCGGTCTGGCCATCGTTCGGCCATTCAGGGCAAATCCTGCGCTGGCGTGGCGGGACCTGCTGGATGGAGCCGCCTTTCGCCGGCTGGTCGCGGTCAACCGCGACATATTCCTGCGCAGCCTGCTTCTCCTGATCTGCTTCGGCTGGTTCGCCCGCAGCGGCGCTGCGGAAGGCGATGCCATCCTGGCCGCCAACGCGGTTCTCCTGAACCTCCACGGCATCACGTCCTACGGTCTCGACGGTTTCGCGCATGCCACGGAAACGCTCGTCGGCTCGGCGATCGGCGCTCGCCGCCGGGAAGCGCTGCGCCGGGTGATCAGGGCCGCATTCCTTTGGTCGGGGCTGGTCGCCCTCCTGTTTTCGCTTTGTTATGCCGTGGCGGGCTCGCAGATCATCGCGCTTCTGACCAATCAGGAGGACGTGCGCGCCACAGCTACCCAGTTCCTGCCCTACGTCATCGCCCTGCCTCTCATCTCGGTTTTCGGCTACATGCTCGACGGCGTGTTCATCGGCGCGATCCGCACGCGGGACCTGCGCAACAGCATGTTCATTTCGACAGCCATCTTCCTCGTGTCGGCCTATGGTCTCCAGCAGATCTGGGGCAACCACGGTCTTTGGATGGGGATGATCGTGCTGATGGTCGCGCGGACCGTGACGCTGGGGCGGAACCTGAAGCACATTTTTTCCGAAATGTAGACGAAGGCAGTCGGCCTCCACCGGCGGCACCCTGCGAAATCCGTTTCCTGCTGCCGGCCGCGAGCGCAAACCCATGGAGGGAACTGGCCTGCGAACCGGCTCCGGGCACAAATCGGCACTCAGCCAAAGCGGTCGATCAGATAGGGCGCCAGTTGCGGCTTCGAACGATGGTCCGTCATGCCGTCGCGCACCAGTTCCGCCGTGCGTGCGGCCATCGTCAATCCGAGATGGCCATGGCCGAATGCATAGAAAACATCGGGGTTGCGAGGTGACGGGCCGATCACGGGCAGCGAGTCCGGTGTGGATGGCCGGAAGCCCATCCACTCGGTTACGGGCATTCTGTCTTTCAAGGCGGGAAGAGCGCTTCTGGCCGACGGGATGAGTGCCCGTATCCGGGAATAGTTCGGCGGCGCCTTCAGCCCGGCGAGTTCATCGCCGCTTACCAGGCGAACCCCGTCGTGCATCGGCGAAAGCACCAGCGACAAGCGTGGGATGACCACCGGACCGCGCAGCAGCCGGCCCGTCTCTTCTCCGAATGCGATGTGGTATCCGCGCTCGGTATCCAGGCTTACGCGGTCGCCGACCTGCCGCACCAAATTGGCCGACCAGGCCCCTGCCGCAATGACCAAACGATCGAAACTGCGCACCCCGTCCTCGGCATGGACTGTGGCGCCCGCTTGAGGCCCGCGTGCAACGCCTTTGACATGCCGGCGCAAATGCACGGCACCCAATCGCGACGCGCCTTCAAGATAGGCGTTGGCCAAGGCCCCGGGGTTGCGCACGAAGCCGCTCTCGAATTGATGAAGCCCGAAAAGGCAAAGGGAAGGGTCGAGGTTTGGCTCCAGATCGGTCAGGGCCTTGCGGTCGAGGATCGTGTAGCGAACCCCAAAACGATCCATCAGACGGCGATCCAGCGCGGTGGCCTCGAACTCCTGTTGCGAGCCATAGACCTTCAACCAACCCTCCTGGCCAATCAACGACTGGGCACCGCATCGCGACGCGAGGGTTTGATGCGCGGCAAGGGACTGCGAGACGAGCGGATGGAGTGCCGCCGAGATCCGATCGACCTCGGCCGGCCTGGCGGCGCGGATGAAGCGCACAAGCCAAGGCAGCACGCGAATTGAATGGCGCATGCGAAGGACCGCGGGGGAAGACCGATCCAGCAGATAGGACGGAAGGGCACGCAGGACATCCGGCGTCGCAGTCGGCGTCACGGAGCCGGTAACAATGCCGCCTGCATTGCCGGAGGAGGTGCCGGCTCCCGGCAGGTCAGGATCGAACACTGTCACCCTGTGGCCGTCGAGGGCCAGGGCGAAAGCGGTCGCGCATCCCACGATGCCCGCGCCAACGATGGCAATCGCCAAAGGCGCAGTTTCA
Source organism: Shinella sp. JR1-6 (assembly GCF_004284735.1). NCBI lineage: Bacteria > Pseudomonadati > Pseudomonadota > Alphaproteobacteria > Hyphomicrobiales > Rhizobiaceae > Shinella > Shinella sp. JR1-6. Next base: position 4,050 of record NZ_SHMI01000004.1, read on the forward strand.
TTCACACGCGTTTGCATGGAACATCCCACCCGAATTGACAGGGTTTCGACCCTAGTGCTGCAGGATCTTGCCGAGGAAATCCCGCGTCCGGTCGTTTTGCGGCGCGGTGAAGAATATCTCTGGTTTTGCAGCTTCGACGATGGCGCCGCGATCCATGAAGATGACCCGATCGGCCACCCGCCGGGCGAAACCCATTTCGTGAGTCACGACCATCATCGTCATGCCTTCCCGCGCGAGCGACACCATCACATCCAGCACTTCATTGATCATCTCGGGGTCCAGCGCAGAGGTCGGCTCATCGAACAGCATGATTTTGGGTTGCATCGCCAGCGACCTGACGATAGCGACCCGTTGCTGCTGGCCGCCGGAGAGCTGATGGGGATAGTTGCCCATCTTATCGCCGAGGCCGACCTTTTCCAGCAGGGCCCGGCCGCGCGCCTCAGCCTCGGCTCTGGGAAGCTTGCGCACGTGGACCGGCGCGAGGACCACATTCTCCAGGGCAGTTTTGTGCGGATACAGGTTGAACTGCTGGAACACGAAACCAACCTCCATCCGCAGATTGCGCAACCGCGTTTCAGGGGTGCCGAGCCTTGCGCCATCGACGGTCAGGCCGCCTTTTTGAAACGTCTCCAGGCCATTGACACATCTGATCAGCGTGCTTTTACCCGACCCGGACGGGCCACAGACCACGACGACCTCCCCCTTGCCAACGCTGAGATTGACATCGTTCAGGACGTGCAGGGGGCCATACCATTTGTTGAGAGATTGAAACTCGATCATGGGGTGATATCCAGTGGGAACAAGGTCGTGACAGTCATGGCATTCCCGTCACAGGGCCGTGGGCTGGCCCTGGCCTTCCATACGGCGCGCCAGATAGATCAGCGGGTAGCAGATCACGAAGTACGACAGGCCCACGATCGCGAAGACGAGAAGGCCGTTGGGGATCGACTGCACCATCACCCAGCCCGCCCGCGTCAGATCCAGCAGGCCGATGGCGGAGACGACGGACGAATCCTTGATCAACAGCACGAACTGCCCGACGAGGGACGGGGTCACGATCCGGGTGGCCTGCGGCAGGATGACGTGGCGCATCTGCTGGGTGCGGGTCAGACCCGAGGCCGCCGCCGCTTCCGATTGCCCCGGCGGTACGGCTTTGATGCCTGATGCGACGATCTCTCCGATGAAGCAGGCGGCGGCATTCGACAGGGCGACCACGCCCGCCCAGAAGGCGCTCAATTCTATTCCCGTTTCGGGCAAAATGAAAAAGACGAGGAACACCTGGACGAGGAACGGCGTGCCTCTAAAGAAATCCACATAGAGACCCACCAGCTGCGAAAGCCAGCGTTGCGATCCCGCGCGAACGATGCCGAATGCGAAGCCGACGGCAACGCCTATGACAAGGCTCAGCGCGGATAGCGACACCGTCATGCCGATGCCCTTCAGCAAAACGGGCCAGTAGCCGATTGCCTGGTCAATCTGGAACCATACCATCTCCGCCCCTCCCTCAGGCCTTGCCGGGATGCTGGCTCTGGTGTGCCCAAAGGCCCGCCAGTGCTTTCAGGGTGTAGTACAAAACGAGATAGGCAAGTGCCGTTGCAACGAGGCCTTCGACCGGCATGAAACGATCGATGGCGATCATCTGCCCGGCGCGCGTCAGCTCCACCACCGAGATGAGCGACAGCAGGGACGAGTCCTTGACCAGCACGATGGCCTGGCCGATCAGTGGCGACACCGTGGGCCGCACGGCTTGCGGAAGGACAATCAACCGCATGCGCTGCAGATAGGTCAGCCCGGTGCTCATCGCCGCCTCGATCTGCCCGCGCTGGATCGAGAGAATCCCCGAGCGGACAATTTCGGCGACGTAGGCACCGGAGTTCAAGGACAGCGCGATGACCCCGATCACGATTTCCGGCACCAGAATGCCGAGGCGGGGCAATCCGAAATACAGAAAGTAGAGTTGCGCCAACAACGGTGTCGCGCGAATTGCATCGACATAGGCCACGGCAGGCCATTTGAGCCAGCGCAGCGGCTGGATGCTGAGAGCGCAGGCAATGATGCCGAGAACAATGGCCCCGGCAAAACCGGCAGCCGACAACAGGAGCGTCGCGAGAAAACCCTGCCAGATGTCCGGCAGGTATTCCAGCATCACACGCGTATTCAGGTTTCCAAACATGGCACCGATTTTCAAGGCAGGATGCGGCGCGCGATCACGGGCAGTCATCCGCCCGTGATGTCGGCGCTCGGAACGAGAGTTTGTCAGGGAAAAGTGGAATCCGGCTTGCCCGAGAAGACAAACGAAAACAAAGAACGCTGAAGCTGTCAGATTCAGTACGACGCTGACGGACTCTAGTGCTCGGCTTTCCACTTGTCCGAGTTTACCCAATAGTTGAGGTTTTCCTGAAGCCGCCCGTCGAGCGTGGTGTTGTCGATGAACAGGTTTGCCCAGGTAAGGAGATCCATCGAGTCATACCGCACAGCATAGGCCAGCGGTTCCTTGGAAAGGAGGTCCGGAAAAACCGTGAACGTGCCGGCACCGTATGTGGCCGTTTGCGCCGCGACGGCCGAGCTGTCGTTCAGTCCGCAATCAGCCTGGCCTGAAGCGACCGCGTCCAGGAGCAGGGTACCCGAGCCCTTGAACGATTTGACCTGACCTTGCGGGAATGCCACCGGAGCGAGTTTCTCGCCGGTCGAACCGAGGAGCACCGCGATCGTCGTGCCGGGCGCCCTGCAATCCTCGACGGTCTTGAACGCACCGTCGCCCTTGCTGAAGGCGACAGCGCCAACATACATGAAAGGCTTGGTAAAACCGACTTTGGTTGCACGCGCCAGCGTCGGCGTCATGTCTGCAGCGAGAATGTCTGCCTTGCCGGACATCAGCGCCGGCAGCAGGCCGTCCCAGTCGAAGTCGAGATAGACGACCTTGACGCCCATCTCCTTTGCCATCAGCGTTGTCAGATCGATGGCGCTGCCGGTCCTGTTGCCGCTCTTGTCCATGAACGAGAAGGGAGGCCCCTGGGTTTGCACTGCGACGCGCAATTCGCCGCGTGCAATGATGTCGTCCAGCGTGCCGGCATTGACCGAAGTTGCACCTGCGGCCTGTGTCATGACGGCAAGCGTCGCCGTCAGAACAAACGCATTGAGTTTGCTCATTCATCCTCTCCCATTTATTGAAATACCGGACCTCCCGGCCTTTGCTTCCTACAGGCCGCCCATCACTCCCGGCCCGGATCTGCAGCGAGGTCGTCTCTGCCGATTTCGTCGTCCCAGACGCCTTTCGGCAAGCTGAGCCATTTGTTGTGTGATTTCATCACCACGAAGGTTTCGCTGCTGCGGATCACGCCTGGTTCCTCCAGGCCGGGCAGCAGCTCGCTGGTAACCCGGTAGAGTTCGTCCATGTCCCCTTCGAACAGCACTTCGGCAATGATGTCGTAGCGGCCGGTCACGAGGCTGACGGAGGCCACATAGGGCAATTCGGAAATCTTTTTGGCAATCTCGTTCAGCCGGCCATGGCCATTTGCGCGGATGCCAACCATCGCGCACACGAGTTCGGGCCGCTCCGATATGTTCAGCACGCCGACGATCTTCAGCAGGTTCCGCTCGATCAAGGATTTCAGGCGCGCCCGCACGGTCGGGGGGCTGAGGCCCAGACGCTCCGCCAAATCATTGACCCCGTCACGACCGTCGTCCGACAGCAGTTTCGTGAGGTGCCTGTCTATCCGGTCCAATACAGCGCGCATTCTGTCCTTCTTGTATGGCTGGCTCGATGAGGGGAGAATAGGAATTAAGAAAAAAATAGCAACACATTTTTTCCTTTTAGAAAAATTAAGCGATGCTTTCTTTCTATTTATGCTGTCTTCGTGTGTGAAGAGGCCTGCGAGCACACCCAGTCCGATTATAACACTCCGCAAGCGAGTGCTCCCAGGGCCTCATCAAGACGCACCATGGCATTTGGATTGCGCACGGGGGTAGCCTTGCGCGCGCAACCGACGCATCGCCATCGCCGGGCTTACCGGCGCGGTGTTTGTCAGGAATGGCGCGGGCCGTGGCGAAATCCTGCCGGCCCGTTTGCTTGACGGAGGCAGCGGTCCGCCGCGCTGTAGCGCAAACAAAGAGAACCCGCCGTGGCCGCAAACCACCGAAGCGTGGCTCCGGAGGAGGGCACTTGCGGGACCAGTTCAGCGCTTCGCCTGTCGTTTCAGAAAAAATCAGAAAATTTCAGAAAGCTGGGGCGGCCGTATCAGGACCTTCGCTGGCGGCGGGATTATCTATGTCGCGCACGGGAATGGGGAACGGCATTCGTGCCTTGGCCGAGGGCGGCGGCCGACGAATGTCGATAGCGACAGCGTGGTTTCGAGCGCCCGCCCACGGGACGCTTTGGTTGCCAACACGACGCCACGGCAGCAGGGACACGATTTCCGGCATCGGGACTGGCGCCGCCCGTTGTGCAGGGGAATGACATTTTGGGGAACGTTATGTTTGGAAGTACGACGGAAAGCCGGATCAACACCACGACCGGCGGGAACCAGACCGCGCAGAGCGTCACGGCACTCTCCAATGGCGGCTGGGTGGTGACCTGGCAGCAGGGCCATGACATCTACCAGCAGGCCTATGACGCCCATGGTGAGCCGGCCGGGTCCGAGACGCGGGTCAGTCCGGATCTCGGGTCGGCCGTAAATTTCGAGGCGCCGCAGGTCGTTGCGCTCACCGACGGCGGCTGGGTGACGATGTGGGGTATCTCCCATCAAAGCCTCCAGGCGCAAATCTTTCAGGCTGATGGAACGGCAGGCGCCAGTCTGGTGATTGCCGTTCAATTCGGCAGGCCGCAGGATGCGCAGATCGTCGCCCTGCCGGATGGCGGCTGGGCGGCTATCTGGTCGACCGATTATTTTATCTCGGAAGGCGTTCACGTCGCGACATTCGACGCCGACGGCAACCCGGTCATGCCAGCAATGCGCGTCGATACCCAGACGTCGAGCCTTTTCTGGGAGAACGCCAAGGTCACACCATTCGCAAACGGCGGCTTCGTCGCGACATGGGTGGCAAGCGACTACAATCTCTACCAGCAGGTCTTTGACGAGCATGGTGCACTGGTCGGTTCCAACGAGGGCGTGAACACGGGCGGGTCGACACTCAACGGTCCGTACTATGAAGTCATCGTCCGCCCCGGCGGAGGCTGGATTGTCGCCTGGAGCGCGGGAAGCGGGCTCAACAGCGAGGTCTTTCAGCGGGTCTATGACGAAAATGGCAACGCTGGCACCGTCACGCAGATCAATCGCGGCAGTGACGGTCCGCAGAACTTCGTGCAGATAGCGCTTCTGGAAGGCGGCGGTTGGGTCGTGTCGTGGGTCGGCGACGACGACACCAGCGCGGGGATGAGCAACAGCCTTTTCCAGAGGGTCTACGACGCCAACGGCGATGCGCTTGGCCCGGAAACGATGGTCAACACGACCATCGAGGGCTGGCAATATGTTCACTCCGTCGTCGCGCTGACGGGCGGCGGCTGGGTCGTGACCTGGGAGTCGACCAATCAGGATGGCAGCGGCTTGGGTGTCTACCAGCAGGTCTATGGTGCCAACGGACAGCCGGTCGGCGGCGAGACGCGGGTCAACGGCGAAACGGAGGGCGACCAGAAGGTCATCAAGGTCACTGCCCTGCCGGACGGCGGCTGGGTCGTGACCTGGCAATCCGCCGGGCAGGACGGCGACGGGCTCGGCCTCTACCAGCGCACCTTCTGGGTCGGCAACGACGCGCCGACCGTCGGCAACACGATCGCGGCGCAGCAGGCGACGGAGGACAGCGCCTTCAGCTTCACCTTCGCCGCAAACACCTTCTCCGATGCCGACGCGCTCGATCGGCTGACCTTTACGGCAACACTCGCCAATGGCGACGACCTGCCGGCCTGGCTGGAATTCGATCCCGAGACCCGAACCTTCTCCGGCACGCCCGAGAACGGCGATGTCGGGGAGATCAGCATCCGCGTGATCGCGACCGATGGGGGCGGCGAAAGCGTTTCCGTCGATTTCACGCTGACGGTCGACAATGTCAACGATCCGCCGGAGCCGAACGGGACGATCGCTGCTCAGGTGGCGAGTGAGGATACGGCGTTCAGCCTCACCCTTCCCGCCAATACGTTCATCGATGTCGATGCCGGCGACACGATGACCTATGCCGCGTCTCTGACGAACCATGACCCGCTTCCGGCCTGGCTCACCTTCGATCCCGCGACACGGACCTTTTCCGGCACGCCCGACAATGACGATGTCGGGGAGGTCACCATTCGCCTGTTTGCGATCGACGAAGACCGGACGGTCGGTTTCATCGATTTCACCCTGACGGTGCAGAACGTCAACGATGCGCCGACGGCGGTGGGCACGATCGCGGCGCAGCAGGCGACGGAGGACCGGGCCTTCAGCTACACCGTGCCGGCCAACACCTTTGCGGATGCCGATGCCGGCGACACGCTCAGCTATTCGGCAAAGCTCTCCAACGGCAATGCCCTGCCGAGCTGGCTGGTGTTCAATCCGGCGACGCGGACCTTTTCCGGAACGCCGCCGACGGGCGATGCGAGCGGCATCACCGTGCGCGTGACCGCGACGGACGGGAGCGCCAGAACCGCCTTCGTCGATTTCACGCTTACCGTCACTGCCGTCAACGACGATCCGGAGCTGCCCTCCAACGGCACGGCCGCGACGGCCGAAGACAAGAAACTGACCGTCGATGTGCTGGCCGCCGCACGGGAGGAGGAGGGCGACGCGCTGAGCCTTGTTTCCGCCTCCGTGCGCTCGGGCTTCGGTTCCGTCTCGATCGAGAACGGCCGCCTGGTCTACGACCCGACGAGCGCGCCGAACCAGAACCTTGCCGAAGGGGAGAGCCGTACGGTCGTCATCCGCTACACCGTGTCTGACGGCCACGGCGGCACGGCCACGGCCGACCTCAAGGTCACCGTCCGTGGCGTCTCGCCCGATGTGGTCAAGGGCACGGACGGCAACGACAGGCTGGACGGCAGCAAGGGCGCCGATGTTCTCTATGGCTATGCCGGCAAGGACGTGCTTGACGGCAAGGGCGGTGCGGACCGCCTGGTCGGCGGCGAGGGCAACGACACCTATATCGTCGGAAAGGGCGATGTCGTCGTCGAGAAGGCGGATGAGGGTATCGACCTCGTCAAGTCCGTTGTCAGCCACGCGCTGTCCAGCCATATCGAGAACCTGACGCTGGAGGGCAGGGACAACATCAACGGAACCGGCAACAGCCTTGCCAACACGCTGACCGGCAATGCCGGCCGGAACACGCTCGATGGCGGGGCGGGCAACGACAACCTGAACGGCGGCGCTGGAAACGACAGGCTCTATGGCGGGCAGGGCGCGGACAAACTATCGGGGGGCTCCGGTGCGGATACGTTCATCTTCAAGTCCATCAAGGAAACAACGGTTGCCTCCTCGGGCCGCGACACGATCCTCGATTTCAGCCGTAGCCAGGGCGACAAGATCGACCTGAAGGCTATCGATGCCAGCACGAAGAGTTCTGCGAACCAGTCCTTCGATTTCATCGGCGATGAAAAATTCCAAAAGAAGGCCGGGGAACTGCGCTACGAGACGAAGGCGGGCAACACGTATATCCATGGTGACGTCAACGGAGACGGCAAGGCCGATTTCACCATCGTTCTCGATAGGGTGATCGACCTCAAAGCCAGCGATTTCATCCTCTAGACGTTGCGGTATCAGCTTTGACGGCATCGGCCGGGAAGCGACCACGGCGTGGAAGAGATGGTTGCCATGCCATGTGGTCGTCCAGTGGCTGCCCGGGCGGGGCGTGCTTACGGTCGTGGTATCCCCCCGTCGGCCGATGGGGATGTTGCCCGCCGGCAGGAACAAGCGATCCGAAAACGGTTCAGCCGCGGTCCCGATCGCCTGTTTTCGAAGAGGCGTTTTTGCCTCGGAATGTATGCGTGCGTGGCCTCATGGAATTTCGGTGTAGGCGAGGGCACCGGCTTTGGCCTCGTTCTTTTGTTCGGCCGTCAGCCGCGCGCGTGCGGCGTCCGCGACGGTAAGGCCATCCGGCGGCTGCCACCACACGTCATGCGTCAGCGTCGACATGTCGTTGTCGAGGAGGATGTAGTCGGCAAACTTCTCCCCATGTTCGCGAAACGCCGCCGGTACGGTGTAGGCATAGTCGGCCATCTCCTGGACGCGCCTGCCATCCTTTGCCGAAAAGATGGCGGCGCCTGTCTGGCCAACGACGGAATAGAGATCGCCCGCCGGCGAGAAGGAGGCGTAGAGACCCTTCTCCACCTTTCCGATCTGTTGTCCGGTCTGTGTATCGAACAGGAGGATTTCATAGGATCCGCCGTTGTCGAGTTGCGTGGCGACCATCCGCGTTCCGTCCGCACTGAAGCCGAAGGCTATCGGATAGAGTTCCTTTGAAACCGGAACGACCCCAGAACCGACCAGGCTGTTCTGCACGAGCGACCAGTGCCCGAAGACGAGCAGCTTGGGCACATTGGTAGAGGTGTTCGTGCAGACGAACGAAAGGGAGGCGCCGTCGGCACTCAGGACCGCAAAGCCCCGGGTCAATGCCCAACCCGCCGTATTGGCCAGTCCGTTGCATTTCGTTCCAAGGTCGAACTCAAACCGCTTGGCGCCGCTGTTCACGTCCCAGCCCTGCACCAGGGCGAGACCCTGTTTGTGGAGCGTTCCGACAAGAATGGCGCCATCCGGGCTGAACACCAGGACGGGAGGATTGAGGCCGCCATAGGCCGGGCCCAGATGGTCTGCGGAAAGCTTGATGGTGGAGATGGTCTTGCCCGTCGCCGCATCGGCGACCTTGGTGATCCCCTTGCCGAGATAGGCGGCAACGCGGGATCCGTCCGCCGAGAATTTTACGCTGGGGACCGCGGTTCCCACCTCGCCCAGAATGCCGATCACCGTCTTCGTGCCGGTGTCCCAGATCTCCAGCGTGCCTTTTCCGACGCCACGATATTCGCGGTCGACGGAGGCGACGACGGCCCGGTCGCCACCCACATTGGCGACCACGACGTGGATGTTGTTCGCGGGAACGGGAAGGACGATGCTGCTCGAGCGCGTGGCCGCCGTCAGCGCCTGATAGGCAAAGGGAAACTGTTCCGCGGTCCTGTCGTCGATGCTCTGCGGAAGGCCCCGGAAAGCCTCCACGATCGCGCCCTCGACATCGCCCCTCCCGAGAAGCCTTTTCGATGCTCCCGCGTGGTTTTCGGAGGCCGACTGCGCGTCCTCGAATGTCATCGTGCCGTTCAGCAGGATTTCGGCGGTGAGCGACGATTTTATCCATGGTGTCTGGGACCAGTCCGTCGCTTCGCCGACGCTTCGGGAGACCTCGCTGAGGGCGCGTTGGACGGAAAAACCGGGCGTCTTGACGGCCGTGACAAAGGCTGTTGTGAACGGGCTCAGGTCTCCCTCGCCATCCGAGGCCGTCGCGTTGGGCGACGTGGAGTAGGCGACGAAAATCCCGCGCGCCTCCTGTCTCGCGCCCGGCGTGTTGACATCCACCTTTGCCAGCCCCCGCGCGAGGCTGCGGCCGGTTGATGCCGACAGGCCCTGGGCGTCCTCGCGCGCGAACGGATTGTTGCGACAGGCGTCAAGGAAAACGAGGATGGAGGCGGACTTCGCCTTCACGCCATCGATGATCTCGTCGATATAGACGAAGGCATCGGAAAGGGCGCCGCCGGCCTCGGCATCCGTCGCGACGATGTAGTTGCGGTCATCGATCTGTATGCCGTGTCCGGAATAGTAGACCAGGGCGATATCGTCGGGCGACAGGGCGGATTGCATGCGCAACACACAGTCGCGGATGGTCGCGCCGCGGGCGTCCAGCGCCACGAAGACGGTGAAGTTCAGTTTTTGCAGCACATCCGTCACCGCGGCGGCATCCCGGGCCGGATTGCGCAGCGGTGCGATGCCGCCGCCATAAGCCGCGTTACCGATCACCAGCGCCAGCCTGCCGGCCTTGCCTTCCGGTGCGCTGTCGAGAGGTTGGGAGCCGCCGGCCGCCATCTCCTGACAGGTATCGGCGGGGATCGCCTGCGTCGTGGTGGATGCGCTGGCGGAGGCGCATGAAAGGCACAGGCCGAGCGCCAGCGTTGCGTACGCGAGCAAAGTTTTCACGAGCATGACCAGTTCCTCGAGGGAAAGACCAACGGTGAATGTGCTGCAGTGCCTGAAATGAAGGCGTCACAGTAGCAGCTTCATTAGGAGGCGTAAATATTATTGCCGTCTGAACACTGCATCGCGCGGACGGCTGAGGTTTGCAGGAGGCAGGCCGGATGATGGGGGGAAGCAACGCCTTCCGGGGAAAGCGTTGCCCTGCTGCAAATGTCGGCCGGGTATGCCTTGTGTTCGCACCCGGCGCGCAGGGTGTCAGGCAATGATGGTGATCGTTCCCTTCATGTTGGGGTGGAAGCGGCAGTAGTAGGCGACGCTGTCGTCAGCGGTGGCAACGTGCGTGATCGTCTTGCCGGGCGGGATCAGGATGTCCCAGCCGCCCTTGACGGTGGCGGTGTGGGAAAAGGGATCCCGGTTGGTCCATTCGATGGTCTCGCCGGCCTTGACCTTTATGTCGGCGGGCAGGAAGGCGAGTTTTTCGATGGCGACGTGCACGGTGCCGTTATGGGCGCGGGCAAGCGCATGGCTGGCGAGGACGGCTGCGCCTGTCGCAAGGAGCTGCCGCCGGCTGAGGGAGGGCATGGTCATTTCAGGGCGGCCGCGACATGTTCGGCGTGCTGCTGGTGGCCCTGGAAGAGTTTCAGGCCGGTTTCGAGCAGGCTCTTCAGCTCGGCATTTTCCGCGGAGGGGATGAGCAGGGCTTCCAGCGCCTTGTTGACCTCGCCGTGATAGGTGACCTCGTTGTTGATATAGGCCTTGTCGAAGGCCGCGCCGTCGAGCTTGGCGAGTTCGGCGCGCTTGTCCTCGGCGGCCCTGGCAAGGGCCTGGCTGGTGGCGTTGTCCTGCGGCGTCACGTTCAGCTTCTTGACGAGGGCAAGGGCCATGTCGTTGACGGCCTCGTGGTCCTTCTGCATCGACTGGGCGAAGGCGAGCACATCGGCATTCTTCGTCTTCGACAAAGCGAGCTTGGCGGCCTCCACGTCGATGAGCCCGGCGCTATAGGCGATATGGGCGATCTCGGGATCGGTCGGCTTGTCGGCGGCGCCGGCGAAGGAGGCGGCAAGGGCAAGGCAGGCGGCGCCGAGCGTGGTCATGAGGGTCTTCATCGGGTTTCTCCTTGGCCGGCGGTGCCGGCCCTGTTTCGGTAACGCAGCATTGGATGCCGCATCGCCGCCAGGGTTCCCGTCAGCCTGCAAGGCCGAGTTTTGCAATGACGGCCTCCGTCAACCGGTCGCAGCGCGCGCCGGCAAAGGGGAAGGCGTCGATCAGCACCGGGCCGATCTGCGCCTCGAGCCGTGCCCGGATCAGCTTGCGGGCGCGGTGAAGCCGTGTCTTGACGGTGGCCGGCGGCAGGTCGAGCAGCGCGGCAGCCTCTTCGACGCTGAGGCCCTCGATGACACGGGCGACGAAGACGAGGCGGAAAGCTTCGGGAAGCGCGTCGGTCGCCTCCTCGACGAGGTGCAGGAGTTGTCGCTGGGCCATGAGGCGCTCCGGGTCCTCGATGGAGGAGGCAAGCGGGAAGGGGATGATCTCGGCCTGTGTCGGGCCGGCCGGGGGCGCGGCGCGCTTCAGCCGTTTCTCGGCGCGAAGGCGCATCAGGGCGGTGTTGAGGGCGATGCGCGACAGCCAGGTCGACAGCGAGGCCTCGCCGTTGAAGCCCTGAAGATGGGCGAAGGCCCTCAGATAGGCCTCCTGCAGCACATCCTCCGCATCTGCATTGTTGCGGATGACGGCCCGCACGAGACGGTAGAGGCGCTGGTTGTGGTGCTTGATGATGCGGCGGACCGCATCGGCGTCGCCAGCGGCCGCGCGCGCGACGAGGCGAGCTTCGTCCTCGATGGCGGCGGCGGGGGTGGCATTGGACAAGACGGGCATGCTTGTTCTCCTTCCGGGACCATATTGGATGCCGGCGGTGCCGCAAGGTTCCCGGAAAAATCCGCCTGTATCGCGACGCGCGGGGTCGGCGAAGGACGGCTGACAGATGGCGGGAACCGGCTATAGTCGCCGGCGGCTCGCAATGCCTGTGGTGGCGGCGCGACACGACATGGAGACTGAAAGATGAAGCCCACCCCCATCACGGCGGCGCCCGGCGACGCCGCCGCCCGCAAGGCGATCAAGCCGGTGATCTGCTATCCGGTCGAGACCCTGCCGCGTCCCGACCTTGCGGCCTATCGCGCGCTCCGGGACGACCTGACGCTTGTCGAAACGGTTGTCATACCGCCGCGCGAGGCCGCCACCTGGTCGGTGCCGGCCGGACATTTCTGCCGTCTTGTCTGCAGCGAGGGGCCGCAGGTGGGCGACCTCAACCTCTTCAATGCGCAGGATCTGAAGGAACGGCTCTACACGGGCAAAACGCGCGCGCTCGCCGGCACCCATGTCGGCCTCGGCGACCAGCTCTTTTCCAATTTTCCCTATCTGCGCCCCATAGCGACGATCACGCACGACACGCTCGACTGGTACGGCTTCGACGCGTTCGGCGGCGCAGTGCATGACGTGATCGGCACGCGCTGCGACCCCTATACACACAACCTGCTCAGCCACGGCGGGCAGTACCACCATTGCTGCCACTCGAACCTCACCCGCGCCTTTGCGGCGAAGACCGGCATGGCGCTGCGCGAGGCGGAAACCTATGTGCACGACGTGCTGAACGTCTTCATGTGCACCGGCTTCACGCGCGATACCGGCCAGTATTTCATGAAGGCGAGCCCGGTGCGGCCGGACGACTATCTGGAGTTTTTCGCCGAGATCGATCTTCTCGGCTGCATGTCGGCCTGCCCGGGTGGGGATTGCTCTGCGCAGCACTCGTCCGACACGGCGGCGTGTTACCCCATGGTCGTCGAAATCTACAAGCCGAAAACCCTGCCGGCCGGCTGGGCGCCGCCGCCGGTCAACGGCTACGATGGTAGCCATGGTCTCTAGGGGATTTCCGAGCCGAAGCGGTGACGCTTCGGCTCGGGCGCTATCGTAGAACAATAGCTGCGCCGGCTGCCCGCTCGACCCTAGAGAATGAAGTCATCTCTGTTGAGGCTTTTCTGGCCTTCCAGCGTGACCTGGATTCCATTGATCGAGACGACCACGCCTGCCGTGGTCGTCTGGATATTGATGTCGTTGAAATCCAGCGGATTCGTGCGGGTCGAGAAGGCCGAGAGGTCGATCTTGTCCTGACCGCGGGTGAAGTCCATGATGCGGTCCTTGCCGGTCTTCTCCCGGAAGATGAAGATGTCGTTGCCGGCTCCACCCCAGAGCTCGTCGTTGCCGGGACCGCCATGAATCCGGTCATCGCCGGTGCCGCCATAAATCTGGTCGCTCCCCGCGCCGCCATAGAGGATGTCGTTGCCGCTGCCGCCGCCGAGAAGGTCGTCGCCGGCGCCACCGCCCAGGGTGTCGTCGTCGTCGCCCCCATACAGCTTGTCGTTGCCGCCGCCGCCCCAGAGCTTGTCCTTGCCGTCGCCGCCGTAGAGCCTGTCGGCGCCGCTATCCTTTCCGCCATAGAGCTTGTCGTCGCCACCACCGCCGAAAAGCGTGTCGGCGCCCGGGCCGCCGCCGAGAATGTCGTTGCCGCTGCCGCCCTTCAGCAGGTCGTCGTCTTCCCCGCCCCACAATGTATCGTTGCCAGCGCCACCGTCGAGATGGTCGTCTCCGCCCTTGCCGGAGAGCAGGTCCGCCCAGTTCGTTCCGGTGAACCGGTCGTCGCCATCGCCTCCGATGAGGATCTTGCCCTTGTCCGTGTCGGGTGTCGTCGGCGTCGGTGTCACGTTGAAGGTGATAACGCGCTCGGTCTGGTCGATATCCTTGCCGTTGTGATCGGTGCCCCCGTCGTCGATGACCTTGAAGCCGATCGTCGTCAGGGCGGTGCCGTCCTCACCCGCCGGGGGCTCCCAGGTCAATTTCCCGGCGGTGATATCCGCAACCGCGATCGTCTGCCCCGCCGTGATGGCAATGCCGTTCAGAAGGACAGTGCCCTTCGTCGGGAGCGTCGTTATTTTTACACCGGACAGGCTGTTGCCGTTGGTATCGGAAAAACCGAAATCGGCGACCTTGAAACTATAGGCCGTGTTTTCCTTCGCCGTGAGGGTTGCATTGGTCCCGGTGGGGGCTTCGTTGACGCCGAAGTAGATTTTCTGGACGATATTCGGGGATTCCGAAGGTACACCCATTATGAAACTCTGCCAGGTGACCACCCAGCCGCCATTCGGCAGCGCCGTTACGGACGGGAATTCCTGATCGCTGGCCGTTGTGTCGTTTACGAGGTCGTCGTTTCCGACCGCCGTGCCGCTCGAATTATAGTGGCGCTGGTAGATGTCGTTGGCGCTTTGCCAGGTGACGACCCATCCTCCGTCGGTCAGGGCCGTGATGGACGCATTTTTCTGATCGCCTGTCGAGGTCGTGTTGACCTGCGTTTCCCCTGACCCCCGGGGGTTGCCGTCCTTGTCGTATCTTTGCTGGTAGATGCCGGTTCCATTTGTATCGGGTGACTGCCAGGCGACGATCCAGCCGCCGTCCTTCAACCCTGTGACGATGGCATTGGCCTGTGCGCCCGCCGTAAGGCTGTTAACAGGCGTTTCCACGCCTTGCTGGGTGCCGTCGGCCTTAAAACGCTGCTGATAGATGCCGGTTCCGTCAGCATCGGGCGACTGCCAGGTGACGATCCATCCACCGTCCTTCAACACGGCGACGGAAGGCTTGGTTTGGTCTCCGGCGCGTGTGGTGTGGACACGAACCTCTCCGAGAGGGGTCGCATTGCCATTTGCATCATACTGCTGCTGGAAGATGCCACGGCCATTGCCGTTGCCATCGTTCCGAGATGCCCACACGACGACCCAGCCGCCATCGGGCAACGCAGTCACGGTAGGCATTTCCTGTACGTTGTCCGTCTCCGTATTGACGACTACTCCCAGGGGGTCCATCGGATAGCCGTCTGCATCGTAGCGCCGCTGGTAGATGTCCGCGCCTAATGATTCTTCACCGATCCACGTCACAACCCAGCCGCCGTCCTTGAGGGCGGTTACTGCGGGCTGATGCTGAGAATTTGTGGTCGTCGTGTTTACAAGCTTCTCGATGCCGTCGCGCGTTCCATCCGCCTTGTACTGTTGCTGGTAGATGCCTTCGGCTTCACCGTCCTGTCCCGTGGATTGCCATGTGACCACCCAGCCGCCATCCGTGAGCATCGCAACGGATGGATCCTCCTGCCGGCCCATATAGTGTGTGTTGACCTGGGTTTCTGGGCGTTCCAGGATAGTCATGGCGGTTCTTCCCTGTTTGTGGCGCATCTTGGACGATGGCCATTTTTGGTTGAATTCCCTTAAAAGTAGAGGGGTATGAGGTTGAGCTCGCGATGGCAAGTGTCGGATGGGTTGTAGCGAAAAGAATTCTCCGGTTTCACGGGGGCGGGAAATGCCGGCCGTGTTTTTTGGCCTCGTGAGGCGGCTGTCCGCTCGATCAACGGGCGTATCCTGTGCTTCACGCCGCGCCGGGCTATCGGTGCCGCCACGCCTTCAGAAGGATGGCGGCACCCGTGTTCGTTGCATTGCCAGCCGCGTCCGGCATCCGTCAGCGCGGGCGGCGGATGGCGCGGATCTTTCCGCTGTTGCCGCCGCCGCAGAAGAAGCGGTCGGCGCCGTCGGATTCGAGGCCGGAGACGCCGATGCCGGCGGGCATGGTGATGGTGTCGAGCACGGCGCCGGTTTTTGGGTCGAGGCGGCGCAGGTCGCTTTCCTCGCCCTCCCAGGTGCCGTGCCAGAGCTCGCCGTCCACCCAGGTGACGCCCGTCACCATGCGGTTGCTCTCGATGGTGCGTCGCACGGTGCCGGTTTCCGGGTCGATTTCGTGGATCTGCCGGCTGCGGTACTCGCCGACCCAGAGCGAGCCTTCCGCCCAGGTGAGGCCGGAATCGCCGCCGTTGCCGGGGGCGGGGATGGTGGAGACGATGGCGCCGGAGGCCGGGTCGATCTTGTGGATGCGGTCCTCGGCGATCTGGAAAAGGTGGCGGCCGTCATAGGCGGTGCCGGCATGGGCGGAAAGGTCGATCGTGCGCAGCACGCGGCCGTCGTCCGGATCGAGCGCGTTGACCTTGTCGCCCGAGGCGAACCAGACGGCCTTGCCGTCGAAGGTGACGCCGTGGACCTGGTCCACGCCGGGGAAGGGGCCGTATTCGCGCAGAATGTCTGCTTTGGACGTGGTCATGCTTGTCTCCTTTGAACCGTTGATGCGGTGGTCCCGTCGTGTCGGGGCGATTGCCGGGATCGGCGCCGTGTGCTTCAGCCCCCTGGTCTTGCGCATGTCGCCGCGGTAAGGCCGCCGCGGACTGGCGCGCGTTCCGTTTTTAGCTGCCGGGCAGCGGACCCGGGAGTAACAAGAGTGTCGAGAAAGCGCCGGGCACCGGCGTCAGCCAGCGCCGGCTTCGGCCGCGGCCGACAGCCTGCACCTTGCCGGCGGCGAAAAGCTCTTCGAGTGCGCGCTGCACGGTGCGGGCGCTCGTGCCGAGCGCGATGGCGAGTGCGGAACTCGACCAGGCCTCGCCATCGGCAAAGAGGGCCAGCACATCGGCATGCGGTTCGTCATGCGGCGGCGCCAGCACGGCAACGGCCCGCCCGCCACGGGGCAGCAGCCGGAAACCGTCCTTCGTGGCGGTGGCCCCGGCAAGCGGCTCGAGCTCGGCCCGCAGCCGGCCCATTTCGACGCGCAGGCGTACCCGGTGGGATTCGTCGGCATGCCGGGCCCGGAAGGCGCGGAGCAACAGGTGTTCCCGGCTGGCATCGGCGGGAAAGGCCTCGGCGAGCGTGCGCAGCAGCGCAAACAGGATCGGCCGCGTGGCCAGCGAGATGCGGGTCTCGCCGCAGCGCACGACATGGCGGCAGGCATCGACCACCAGTCTGTCGGTTGCCAGCAGCGCTTCGACCTCGGCGGGCAGCAGAAGGCGTTCCTCGCCATCCGCGATCACGCGGGCGGTCGGTCTTTGCAGGATCGCGGCCGCGTCCTCCACCTCCTGAACAAGCGCGGGAATGCCGGCGTGCCGGGCGGCCTCCGCGGCGCGTGCAAAGGCCTCGCGGGCCGCTGCCGTGCGCAGGCGGCGGGTCGCGATGCCGGCAGCGGCGAGGGCATGCGCGGCCCGAAGCGGCGGGGTCAATGCTGCGGGATCGAGCGTGGCGAGCTGCGCTGCGGCGTCGTCGAGCCGGCCGATCAGGAGCAGGCGGCGGATGGCGAGTGTCCGGGCATGGGCGGCGTTGGGCCGGTCGCCATGGGCCGCAAGCGTCGCCTCGGCAGCGGCGAGCGCCTTCACCGGCCAGGCAAGGTCGCGCGAGACGAGGGCGATCTCGGCTTGCGCGACGACACAGCGCGCCCGCGCTACCGGCTCGCGCGGACCGAAGGCGCGAGCGGCGTTCTTCAGCAGCGCCTTCGCGCGCTCGAGATCGCCGAGCTGCGCCATGGCGATGCCGCGCAGGGCCAGGGCCGGTGCGTCGTCACGCAGCGCGACGCGGCTCAACGCGCCGAGCGGATCGCCGGTTGCGAGCGCCCGGGCGGCGGCGATGATCATCGAGTCCATGCAATTCCCGTCACACTTGTAACTCCCGCTTCGCGGCGACCACCCCTTACGTTTGGTGCATCGCTAGAGAAGAAAGGCGTTTCACGATGCGCAATCAAGTCGTTTCACATGAGGACTGGCTGAAGGCCCGGCTGGCGCTGCTCGCCGCGGAAAAGGAATTTACCCGCCAGCGCGAGGCGCTGACCCGCCAACGGATGGCGATGCCCTGGGAGCGGGTGGGGAAGGCCTACCGCTTCGACGGGCCGGAGGGCGTCCTGACGCTGGAGGACCTTTTCGCCGCGCGCTCGCAGCTCCTCGTCTATCACTTCATGCTGGGGCCGGACTGGCAGGAGGGCTGCAAGTCCTGTTCCTTCTGGGCCGACAATTTCAACGGCATTCCGGTTCATCTCGCCCAGCGCGACGTGACCTTCACGGCGATCTCGCGCGCGCCGCTGGAAAAGATCGATGCCTACCGGCGGCGCATGGGCTGGAGCTTTCCGTGGGTCTCCTCGGGCGGCAGCGACTTCAACTTCGACTATCAGGCGTCCGCGACACCGCAGGAGCAGGCGGCGGGGCGCACCTATTACAATTTCGAGATTTGTTCGAACACCATGTCGGAAATGGTCGGCGTCAGCGTCTTTTACAGGAGCGGGCCGGGCGAGGTGTACCACACCTACTCCTGCTACGCGCGCGGCGTCGAGATGGTGAACGGTGCCTATCACTTCCTCGACCTCGTGCCGAAAGGCCGCGACGAGGACGGCCTTCGCTATCCGATGGAATGGGTAAGGCGGCACGATCAATACTGATTTGGGCGCGGCCCCGGCCAGAAGCTGGCGGCCGCAGAGGAGATGACAATGATCCATACGCATTATCGCTGGGTGATCGTCGCCGCAGGCGGCCTTCTCGGCTGTATCGCCATCGGCGCGATGTTCTCGCTGCCGGTCTTCCTGCTGCCGATCGCCAAGGACACCGGCTGGTCGGTGACCGGCATTTCCACCGCCATGACCATCGGCTTTCTCGCCATGGCCTTTGCGAGCATGTTTTGGGGCAGCCTTTCGGATCGCTGGGGGCCGCGGCCTGTCGTGCTGGCGGGCTCGGTGCTTCTGGCGGCAAGCCTGATGGCTGCGAGCGTCACCACCTCGCTTCTCGCCTTCCAGTTCGTCTTCGGGCTGGTCGTCGGTGTGGCTGTTGCCGCCGTCTTCGCGCCGATGATGGCCTGCGTCACCGGCTGGTTCGACACGCACAGGAGCCTTGCCGTCTCGCTCGTCTCGGCCGGCATGGGCATGGCGCCGATGACCATGTCGCCCTTTGCCGCCTGGCTGGTCACCTTCAACGACTGGCGCGCCTCGATGCATATTATCGCGCTTCTCGTCGCCGTCGTGATGATCCCGGCCGCCCTCCTGGTGCGGCGCGCGCCGGCGCTGGAGGCGGGCGGCGATGAGCTTGCGGCGGCCGACGAGCCGCAGGCCGGCATGACAACGCGCGATGTCCTGAAGACACCGCAGTTCATCATCCTGTGCCTGACGAACTTCTTCTGCTGCGCCACCCATTCCGGGCCGATCTTCCACACGGTGAGCTATGCCATCACCTGCGGCATTCCGATGATCGCCGCCGTCTCGATCTACAGCATCGAGGGCCTTGCCGGCATGGGCGGCCGGGTCGCCTTCGGCCTGCTCGGCGACCGGTTCGGCGCCAAGCATATCCTGGTGCTCGGCCTTTTTGCGCAGGCCTTCGGGGCGCTCGCCTATGTCTTTACCGGCGGGCTGGCCTCCTTCTATGTCGTGGCGGGCCTGTTCGGCTTCATCTATGCCGGCGTCATGCCGCTCTATGCGGTGATCGCCCGGGAAAACTTCCCGCTGCGCATGATGGGCACCGTCATCGGCGGAACGGCCATGGCCGGCAGCCTCGGCATGGCGCTGGGGCCGGTGGCGGGCGGGCTGATCTACGACACCTTCGCCAGCTATACCTGGCTCTATGTCGGCTCGTGGGGCATCGGCCTCGGCGCCTTCCTGATCGCCATGACCTTCCGACCGGTGCCGAAGGCGCGCGAGGCGCTGGCGGCGGCATAACCGCGAACAATCGACCCGCCGTCCATTCGGGCGGCGGGGTTTCTGGAGAGAAGGCAGCGGTCTTCAGGCCGCGCCTGCGGGATCGCCGATCGGCATCAGCGCCGGTTTCGTCGCCTGTTCGCGCCTGGTCTTCTCGGCTTCGGTCTCGGGCTCGGCGGTGGTATCGCCGGGCTCGAGATCGTTCCGGGGCTTGTGTTCGCCGGGGGAGGGGCGCTTCGGGGCGCCTTGTGCTTTCGGGCTCGTCATGTCCGTCTCCTTAGAAATTCAGGAACTGCGCCGGGTTCTGGCGGGCGCGCATCAACAGGTCCAGCTCCCGTTTGGACGGGCCGAACTTGTCGTAGAGGCGCTTGGCCTCTTGCGCCGGCAGATCGTAGGCCGTGCGAAAGGTTTCTATCGTGTAGCGTTCTCCCGACAGCCTTCGGTGGTCGGGAAAGAGCTTGGACTGGTCCGGCATCGAGCATCACGCCTCATTGTCAAGGGCATGACCTCAACCGGTAACCGTGCCGATTGTTCCCGCAGGCATACGGGAAAAATTCGGGTGCTTTGCAGCCAGCGGACAGGCCTGTGCCATGCCGGTGAAAACCCGCCGCGTGCGGTTGCCGATAGTCGTGGCAGATGTCCCGCCACGCCTGCGCGACGGAGGGCCGCGCATTTGCGATGCCAAGGGCGGGACAGCGACGAGGCCGGAGCATTCGCGTTCCAGCCTCGTCGCCTGGGAGAAATTCTGGCCGGAAACCTCACCTCGGCTGTCCGACGACAATTGTATAATCAAATATCCGGGAAACTGTATGGCCTGATAAATTTATCAATATGCATAAACCTTCCAGCGCATCAGTTGCGCCTTCGAAGGTGTGCGGAATAACAGTTAATGTCTAATATACATGGCTTCATGCCCATTGTACATGGCTGATTTTGTGGGATTGTCGACATTCCATATCTGGAACTGTTGATGATGCGCTTTTTGCATTGTACACAATAATTGCGATCTAAGAGATCGCGATGGAGCGGTGTCGCTGGAGGGCGGCGCGTCGGCTCTATCCAACAACACCCAATGGGAGGGGAAGCATGAAGCAGGCACTTCTTTCGATCTGCGCGGCCGCGCTCGGGCTCGCGATGGCCGGTCAGGCCTCGGCAGCCGGCACGCTCGAAACCGTCAAGGCGCGCGGCAAGCTGGTCTGCGGCGTCTCGCTGGCAACGCCGGGTTTTGCTGCGCCCGACGACAAGGGCCGCATGCAGGGCTTCGATGCCGACATCTGCCGGTCGATCGCCGCTGCGGTCTTCGGCGACGGCGACAAGGTCGATTTCGTTCCGACCAACATCAACACGCGCTTCCAGGCGCTGCAGTCCGGCGAGATCGACGTCCTGTCGCGCCAGACGACCCACACCTTCTCGCGGGATGCCTCGCTCGGCCTCGATTTCGGCCCGACGGTCTTTTACGACGGCCAGGGTCTCATGGTGGCGAAGTCGCTCGGCGTTTCCAGCGCCAAGGAGCTGACGGAAGCCGCGATCTGCACCCTGCCGGGCACCACGACGGCGCAGAACATCTCCGACTTCTTCCGCGCGATCAACGGCAAGTTCGAGCTCGTCGTCTTCGAAAGCCCGGACGAGAACCGCGCGGCCTTCTATTCCGGCCGCTGCGAGGCGATCACCTCCGACCGGTCCGACCTTGCCTCGATCCGCGCCGTCGCCAACAATCCGGACGACTATATCGTTCTGCCGGAGACCATCTCCAAGGAGCCGCTGGCGCCGGCCTTCCGCCAGAACGATTCCAACTGGGGTGACATCGTTTCCTGGTCGGTCTGGCTGCTGATGGCCGCCGAGGAGAAGGGCATCACCCAGGCGAATGTCGACGAGAAGCTGAAGAGCGAGGATCCGGACGTGCAGCGCATGCTCGGCGCCACGGAAGAGCTCGGCAAGATGCTCGGCCTCGACAACAAGTGGGGCTACAACATCATCAAGAGCGTCGGCAACTATGGCGAAGTGTTCGAGCGCAATCTCGGTGAGGGCACCAAGCTCGGCCTGACGCGCGGCCCCAACGCGCTGTGGAACGCCGGCGGCATGATCTACTCGCCGCCGATCCGCTGATCGCTTCCGAGCGATCGTCCGGGCGCGCGCATGGCGGTGCGCGCGCCCATCCCCTTTTGGTCTTTTGCGGTGGGGATACATGGCTTTCCTGCATGACATGCGCTTTCGCGCCTACTTTTACCAGGTCGTCGCGATCGGCGCCGTGATCCTCGTCGGCTGGACGATGTTTTCCACCGCGAGCGGCAATCTCGCCAAACAGAACATCGCGACCGGCTTCGATTTCCTGAACCGGCCCGCCGGCTTCGTCATCACCGAATCCGCCATCGCCTTCGAGGCGACCGATACGGTCGGCCGGGCCATCCTCGTCGGCATCGCCAACACCGTGAAGGTGTCGCTGCTGGCCGCCATTTTCGGCACGCTCATCGGCCTTGCCGTGGGCATTGCGCGCATGTCGCGCAATCCGCTGCTGGCGCGCCTTGCGCTCGTCTATGTCGAGCTTCTGCGCAATGTGCCGCTGCTGCTCTATCTCTTCCTTTGGTATTCGCTGATCATCCTCATCCTGCCGCCGGTCAAGCAGGCGCTGAACCTCCTGCCGGGCGTCTATCTCTCCAACAGCGGCCTCGTCGTGCCGGCGGCCCTCATCGAAAGCGGCGGTGCGGCGCTTCTCGCCTGTCTCCTCGGCGGCGCAGCGGCTGCATTCGTCATTCGCCGGGTCTCCACGCTGAAGCGCGTTGCGACCGGCCAGTCGAACCACGGTGGGCTCATCGCCACAGCTGCCTTCGTGCTGCCGGCCCTGCTGCTCTGGCTTTCCGGCGGCTTCAGCATCGACTGGGATTTCCCGACGGCCGGAAAGTTCCGCCTGACGGGCGGGTTGCATGTCCGGCCGGAATTCGTGGCGCTGCTCTTCGGCCTTGCGCTCAGCGTCTCGGCGACTGTCGCGGAGATCGTGCGTGCCGGCATCCAGGCGGTCGACAAGGGGCAGTGGGAGGCGGCCGCCGCGCTCGGCCTTGCGCGTGGCAAGACCATGCGGCTCGTCGTGCTGCCGCAGGCGCTACGCATCATCATCCCGCCGCTCACCAACACCTACCTTACCGTCTTCAAGAACAGCTCGCTCGCCATCGCCATCGGCTATCCGGACCTTGTCATGGTCTCCAACACGGTGATGAACCAGACGGGCCAGGCGATCGAGACGATAGCGATCTTCATGGGCGTCTACCTTGCCCTCTCGATCACCATTTCGCTCGTGATGAACTGGTACAATGCGCATGTCGCGCTGAAGGAGCGTTGATATGGCTGACGTCCAGACCCTTGTCCTCGCGCCGCCGCAGCCGGCGCCGAGCGCCCCGCGCCTCGGCAGGTTCTCCGCCTATTTCGGCACGCCCGGCAACACGCTCGTCAGCGTCTTGTCCATCGCCGCCATCCTCTTCGTCGCCAAGCTCGCCTTCGGCTGGCTGGTGGCCGATGCGGTGTTTTCCGGCGGTGGCGAGACCTGCAAGGCGGCAAGCGGCGCCTGCTGGCCATTCGTCGCGCAGAAACTGCGCTACATGCTGTTCGGCTTCTATCCCTATGACGAACAGTGGCGGCCGATGCTGGCGCTAGCGCTGCTCTTCGGCGCCTTCCTCTTTTCCGTGATGCCACGCTTCTGGAGCCGGGGTCTGCTTCTTGCCTGGATCCTCGTCGTCCTGCCGGTGCTCTACATCCTGATGGCAGGCGGCATTTTCGGTCTGACGCCCGTCGCGACGACGAGCTGGGGCGGCCTGCCGCTCTCCTTCATGCTCTCCTTCGTCGGGCTGACGCTCGCCATGCCGCTCGGCATCGTGCTGGCGCTGGCGCGTGCCTCCAACCTGCCGGCGATCCGCATTCTCGCCGTGGGCTTCATCGAGATCGTGCGCGGCGTGCCGCTGATCAGCATCCTCTTCATGGCGACGGTCATGCTGCCGCTGTTCATGCCCGAGGGCGTCACCATCGACAAACTGCTGCGCGCGCAGGTGGCGATCATCCTCTTCGCCTCCGCCTATATCGCCGAGATCGTGCGCGGCGGCCTGCAGGATGTGCCCGCGGGGCAATACGAGGCCGGATCCTCGCTCGGGCTGCACTACTGGCAGGTCATGCGCAAGATCGTGCTGCCGCAGGCGCTCAAGAAGGTCATTCCGCCGATGGTGAGCCTGTTCATCGGCTTCTTCCAGGATACGACGCTCGTCACCATCGTCGGCCTCGTCGACTTTCTCGATACGGTGCGTTCGGCCATCCGCGATCCGGAATGGCAGGGCATTGCCGTGCTCGAAGGCTATCTCGTCGCTGCCGCCGTCTATTTCACCTTCAGTGCCCTGATGGGCGCCTATAGCCGTTTCCTCGAAAAGCATTTCCGGACGACCCATGCCTGATACCGTCACCGTCATCCGCAACGCCCATACCGTTATCGCCTACGATGCGGCGAGCGGCGGCCATGCCTATCTCCACGATGCCGACGTCGCCTTCGACGCGGCCGGCTTCGTTCATGTCGGCGGGCGCTACGAAGGCCCGTTTGCGGAGGAGATTTCCGGCCGCGACCGCATGGTCATGCCGGGCCTCGTCAACGTGCACTGCCATTCCGGCGAGGAACCGGTCTCGAAAAGCCTGTTCGAGGACGCCGGCACGGCGGCCCTCTGGGGGCAGGCGATGTACGAATATTCGACGCTGATCGAGATTGGCGACGACGCGGTCGAGGCGGCGCTCACCGTCATGCTCGGCGATCTCCTGCGCAGCGGCGTCACCACTTTCGTCGACATTGCCGGCCCGCATGCCTGCTGGTTGCCGACGTTGGCCAAGAGCGGTGCGCGCGCCTATGTCGCCCCGGGCTTCCGCGAGGCGGCCTGGCATGTCGAGGACAGCCACAGGCTGGATTTCCGCTGGGATGGCGCGCGGGGCAGGGAGGCCTTCGCCCGGGCGCTGGAGACGGTCGATGCCGCCCGCGCGCATCCCTCGGGCCGGCTCGGCGGTATCGTCGCCCCGGCACAGGTCGAGACCTGCTCTGCGGCATTGCTGCAGGAGGCTGCGGAGGCAGCGCGCAGCCGCGGCGTGCCGATCACCATCCATGCCGCGCAGACCATGGCCGAGCACGAGGAACTGATGCGCCGCCACGGCCTCACCGCCGTCGCCTATCTCGAAAGCCTCGGCCTTCTCGGGCCGGACCTCATCCTCGGGCATTGCATCTTCGTCGACAGCCATGACTGGACGCGCCAGCGCACGGCGGCGGATCTTGAGCGGCTCGCTGCCAGCAGGACGAGCGTCGCCCATTGCCCAGTCACCTTCTCGCGCAGCGGCATGGTGCTGCAGTCGCTCGGCCGCTACCGGCAGGCGGGCGTCAACGTGGCGATCGGCACGGACAGCTATCCGTTCAACATGCTGGAAGAGATGCGCATGGCGATGATCTGCGCCCGCATCGCCGGCGGCTCGGTGTTCGACGTCGATACGGCCGCGGTCTTCGAGGCGGCCACGCTGTCGGGCGCCAAGGCCCTGGGACGCAGCGATATCGGCCGCATCACCCGCGGCGCGAAGGCGGATTTTTCGCTTGTGGACCTCAAGCATCCCGGCATGCAGCCGCTCTACGACCCCCTGCGCAACCTCCTGCACTGCGCCGCCGAGCGCGCCGTCGCCGGCGTCTATGTCGATGGCACCTGCGTCATGCGGGACGACCGCCCGACACTGGTGGATTACGATGGTGCGCTGGCGGAACTGCAGGCGGTGCAGGATTTTGCGGTGCGTCGCCTCCAGGCGAACGATCCGCGTGGCCGGCCCGCCGCGGTGCTTGCGCCGCTGTCGCTGCCGGTCCTGTCCTGACGCAAGCCGGGCCCGGATCGCCGGCAGGTTCCAGGCCGATATCCGTGGTGCTGCGGATCGCCAAGGCGTGGGGGAGGCCCTATGATGGTCTTCCCGATCCCTGACGCGGCTTCATTCCGGATGCGTGCACGCCTGACCTTTCTTCGTTCCTCGGCCGCCCTTGCCGGCGGCTGGTTGCTGTTGCTTGCCGCCTTCGGCCTCTATTCGGCCTGGAGCCACCGGCAGGCGCTGGAACTTGAAGTCTCCGAGAGCGGCCGCGCGCTGCAAAGGGTGATCTCGCAGCGCGTCGCGCAGCACGACGCACACCTGACGAGCCTCAGTGCCCTCGGGCTTGCGCAGGCGCAGCCGTCGGAAGATTTCGATCTCGTCGCAAAATCCATCCTGCGCTTTTATCCGCGCATCGTCGCGATCGACCTCGTCGATCTGAGGGCGGGTGAGGGGGCGGGCATCGTGAGTTCGGCGACATCCGCCGATGGCGCGACGGCAAGTCCGGAAGCGGTTTCGCAGGCCGTGGAGGCGCTTACCCCCGGGAAGGCTGCCTTTGGCGCGGATGCGCGGCCCGGCCACTATCGCCTGATGAAGCGCATGAACGACACCATGGCCGTCAGCCTCGATATCGACGGGGCAAAACTCGTCGAGGGCGAGGAGCTGCCGCGCTGGGCCACGCTCCGGCTGGCGATGGGCGAGGGCACGGTGCTGGAGACGGGGGTGGCGCAGCCCGCGGATTCGAGTTTCCTGGCTCGCACCATCCGTTTCGAGGCGCCGATCGCCAGTGCCACGCAGCCTCTCAGGCTTTCGCTGCAGCGGCATGTCACGCTGGCGGCGCTGCTTCCGCCGCTGCCGCTCGCGCTCTTCGCTGTCCTCTCGCTTGCCGGGCTCGTGCTCGTGCGCTCGCTTTTACGCCACCGGCAGGAGGCGGCGCTGGCACGGGAGGCGGCGGAGGCGGCTGCGCGGCGCGAAGCGCTGCGCCAGCACGAGACGAAGCTCGCCCATGCCCTGCGCATCAACAGCATGGGCGAAATGGCCTCGGGCATTGCCCATGAATTGACCCAGCCGCTGACGGCGCTGCTCAGCCAGAGCCAGGCAGGCCGGCGCATTGCCGCCGCCGCCGGTCTCGCGGATACACCAATCGACAGCGTGCTTGCCGCCAATGTGCTACAGGCCAAGCGTGCGGCCGATATTCTGGTGCGTCTGCGCGCCTATGTCGGCAAGAGTGCATTGGAGGCCGGCCTGCACGACCTTTCCCGACACGTCGCCGATATCGTTGCCCTGTCGCGCATCGACCTCGACCGGCGCGGCATCGCGCTCGATGTCGATCTGCCGGAAGCCCCGGCGCTGGCGCGGGTCGATCCGGTGGAGATCGAGCAGGTCATCCACAACCTCATCCGCAACGCGGCCGATGCGGTGGGCGAGGCAGGGCGGTCGGACGGACGGGTGCGTGTGGCGCTTATGCCGGAGGCGGCGGGTTACGCGATCCGCGTCTTCGACAACGGCACCGGCATCGCGCCGGATATCCAGCCCCGGCTGTTCGAACCGTTCTTCTCGAGCAAGCCTGACGGCATGGGGCTGGGGCTCAGCCTGTGCGAAAGCATCGTCGAGCGTTTCGACGGCAGCATTTCGGCGGAAAACGGGGCGGCTGGCGGCGCTGTCTTCACCGTAAGGCTCCCGGCGGCAGAGGACGTGCAGAAACGGGAAGAGGCAGCGGAATGACGATGGCGCCGGTCTATCTGGTCGATGACGACGAGGGCGTGCGCAGCGCACTCTCGCTTTTGCTCGGCACCTACGGCATCCGCATCGAGACCTTCGGAGATCCTACCGCCTTTCTCGCCCGCGCGCCGAAACTCAGGCCCGGCGTTCTGCTGCTCGACCTGCGCATGCCAGCGATCACGGGCCTGCAACTGCACGAGAAGCTTGCGGCCATCGGCTGCGACTGGCCGACGATCATCTGCACCGGCCATGGCGATGTGCATGCCTGCCGGCGCGCCTTCAAGGCCGGGGTCGTCGATTTCCTCACCAAGCCCATCGACGAGCAGGTGCTGGTCGAGGCGCTGCAACAGGCCTCCGGCGCGCTGGATGTGCATGCCGAGCGGGCCGAGGCGGCAAAACTGGTGGCGCAGCTCACCGACCGGGAGCGCGAGGTGCTGGACATGGTCGGGCGCGGCTGGTCGACAAAGGAGATCGCCGAAGCCCTGCAGCTGTCGCCCCGCACGGTCGATACGCATCGGGCCAACATCGCCCAGAAGCTCGGCACGACCTCGGTCGCGGAGTTCGCGCGCCTTTCCCTGATCGGGCAGGCTCCGTAGTCCTACGGACCCCGCTCCGTCCGTTCACCGATACCGTCTGGGCCGGAAATCTCCGACAAGAGGGTCGTCGCCGCCAGCAAGACCGAGCGGCCCAGATGGAGATAGACATGAAGACCTTCGTTGCTGCCGCTTTTGCCGCTCTCACGCTTGCCGGCGCTGCCCAGGCGGAAATCCTCACCGAGCGCAACATGCCGCTCGACATCGCCGTTGAGGCCGCCGATGCCGCTGTGAAGGCCTGCGCTGCCAAGAAATTCAACGTATCGGTTGCCGTCGTCGATCGCGCCGGCGTCACCCGCGCCGTCCTGCGTGCCGACCGTGCCGGCCCGCACACCCTCGACAGCGCCGTCCGCAAGGCTTTCACCGCCGCCTCGATGCGCACGCCGACCCAGAAGATCGCCGAAAATGTCGGCAAGAACCCGGCTGCTGCCCAGCTCGTTTCGATCGAGGGCCTGCTGGTGCTGGCCGGCGGCGTGCCGGTCAAGGCTGGTGAAGAGACGATCGGCGGCATCGGCGTCGGCGGCGCTCCGAGCGGCGACATCGACGACGAATGTGCCCGCGCCGGCATCGAGGCTGTCAGCGCCAAGCTGAAGTAAGATATTAAGTGACAGGAAAGCCCCGGCATCGTGCGGATGCCGGGGCTTTTTACCGTCTGGATGCCTCCAGGTTCCGCCTGCTTGAAGCGGATGCCGGGGGCATGTGGCGGGAAATGGGGATTCCTATTCGCGTCCGGGCGAAATATGAGTGCTGCATGGATGATTCGGCGGCGATTCGTTTTTCCGGTCGTGGCGGCGGGGTGTTCCAGGGGAGCGTCCTGCTTGCGACCTGCGCGGCAGCAGTGCTGGCCGCCGGCTGCGCAGCGCGGCCGGGTCCCGGTGTTGCGACCCTTTCCACGACCGTTCCGGCGTCGAGCGCTCTGGTGCTGCCGGCTCCCGGCACGCTTTCGATCGTCAGCGTGATCCAGCGGCAATATACCAATGCGATCGAACAGCAGATCGCGCTTTCCACCTCTGCGGCGACATCCGGCCAGAACTTCATCAGCATCCAGGCCTTCGGTCCGGCCGAGACGGTGGCGATGCCTGGTGGCACGCTCGCCTTCAAGCCGGTGCAGCATTCGGCGATCCGCGGCGAGATGCGCGCGGCACTGCCCGGCCGTGCTCTCGCGATCTCGTCGAATTTCGTGCGCAACGGCTATGGCCCGTTCGGCTACGCCTACGGGCGGGGTGCCGGCGACGATGGCTGCCTCTATGGCTGGCAGCAGATCCGAGCGGACGAGACGGATCGCAGCAAGCTCAACAGCAACGGTTCGATCCAGATCCGCCTGCGCGTCTGCCAGTCCGGCGCCGGCGAGAAGGAGCTGGTCGAGATGATGTACGGCTATACCGTCGTCGGCGGCTTTTCCGGGGCGACCTGGAACCCTTACGGCACACCGCCTTCTGTCGACAGCGGGATCGGCGGCGGGGAGCCGCTGCGGGTTGCGATCGAGGAGCGCAAGGCGCCGGCAAAGGTTGTCGTGGAGAGCGATGCGCGCGTGCCGGCGGTCCGCCGCCTGACGACGGAAAGGAAGCCCGTGCTGCGGCGTACGGATACGCTCGACAGGGGCGATACCGTCATCGTGCCGTCGCCAACGGGTGGTGCCGTCTCGGAAACCGAGGGAGAGGCCGTGGTGGTGCCGTCGCCCGTTTGTGTTACGTCGGCTTCAGGATCTGCAACTTGTAATTGATGGAAGGGTTGTGCTGCCTAATTTCTCCTTAACAAAATGGTGCGTAAGGTTTTCTCGAATGAGCGCGCTATGATGGCGAAGGACGGCGTATGAGACATATCGGCACGATTCTCCTGTGGGCGCTGGTCTCTGCCCTGGTGATGCTCGTTATCACCCTGCCCATCAATCTGCAGACGCAACTTATCGCCAGCATCGCTGTCGTCACCTTCATGGCGGTTATCAAGGTGCTGCGCGCCGAGGGCATCTGGCGGCTGATCGCGCTCGCCTTCGGCACGGCCGTGGTGCTGCGCTACGTCTACTGGCGCACCACAAGCACGCTGCCGCCCCTGAACCAGCTGGAAAACTTCATTCCGGGCTTCCTGCTCTATCTGGCGGAAATGTACAGCGTGATGATGCTGGCGCTCAGCCTCTTCGTCGTGGCGATGCCCCTGCCGCCGCGCAAGAGCCGGCTGGCGGAGGAGGGCAGGCTGCCCTCCGTCGACGTCTTCGTGCCGAGTTATAACGAGGATATCGGCCTTCTCGCCAACACGCTCGCCGCCGCCAAGGCGATGGACTATCCGGCGGACAAGCTCACCGTGTGGCTGCTCGACGATGGCGGCACGGAGCAGAAGCGCAATGCCGCGGCGGTGATCGAGGCGCAGACGGCCGAGGCCCGCCACCGCGAGCTTCAGACGCTCTGCCGCGATCTCGGCGTCAACTATCTGACCCGCGCCCGCAACGAGCATGCCAAGGCCGGCAACATGAACAACGGCATGCAGCACTCGACCGGCGAGCTGATCGCCGTTTTCGATGCGGACCACGCACCCGCCCGCGATTTTCTGCGCGAGACCGTCGGCTATTTTGCGGACGACCCGAAACTCTTCCTCGTCCAGACCCCGCACTTCTTCCTCAATCCGGATCCGCTGGAGCGGAACCTGCGCACCTTCGAGACGATGCCGAGCGAGAACGAGATGTTCTACGGCATCATCCAGCGCGGCCTCGACAAGTGGAACGCCGCCTTCTTCTGCGGCTCGGCCGCCGTGCTGCGGCGCACAGCGCTCAACGAGGCGGGCGGTTTTTCCGGCCTCTCGATCACCGAGGACTGCGAGACGGCGCTGGCGCTGCATTCGCGCGGCTGGAACAGCGTCTATGTCGACAAGCCGCTGATCGCCGGGCTGCAGCCCGCCACCTTCGCCAGCTTCATCGGCCAGCGCAGCCGCTGGGCGCAGGGCATGATGCAGATCCTGCGCTTCCGTTTCCCGCTGTTCAAGCGCGGGCTCTCGCTGGCGCAGCGGCTCTGCTACATGTCGTCCATGCTGTTCTGGCTGTTCCCGTTCCCGCGAACCATCTTCCTCTTTGCGCCGCTCTTCTACCTGTTCTTCGATCTGGAAATCTTCACGGCCTCCGGCGGCGAATTCCTCGGCTACACGCTCGCCTACATGCTCGTGAACCTGATGATGCAGAACTACCTCTACGGTTCGTTCCGCTGGCCCTGGATTTCCGAGCTCTACGAATATGTGCAGAGCGTGCATCTCCTGCCCGCCGTCGTCTCGGTCATGCTCAACCCGACCAAGCCGACCTTCAAGGTGACGGCAAAGGACGAGTCGATCCGCGAATCGCGGCTTTCGGAGATCAGCCGGCCGTTCTTCGTCATCTTCGCGGTGCTGTTCGTCGCCTTCCTCATGAGCATCTACCGCTTCTATTCGGAGCCCTACAAGGCGGACGTTACCTTCGTCGTCGGCGGGTGGAACCTGCTTAACCTCATCATCGCGGGCTGCGCGCTCGGCGTCGTGTCGGAACGCAGCGAGCGGGCGGCGAGCCGGCGTGTGACGGTCAAGCGGCGCTGCACGTTCATCATCGACGGCCGCGAATATCCCTCGACGCTGGAAAATGTCTCGGCCAACGGCGCGCGGGTGCAGGTCTTCGGGCTGGAGCCGGATCTGGCGACGGGGGCGCGCTGCCAGCTGCGTTTCACGCCTTACGGCGCGCACTACGAGGAGGCCCTGCCGGTCGACGTGCGCAATGTCGAAAACCTCGGCAGCGTGAGCGCCGTCGGCTGCCGCTTCATGCCGGAAGTGGCGCGGCACCATTCGCTCGTCGCCGACCTGATCTTCGCCAATTCCAACCAGTGGAGCGACTTCCAGGTCTCGCGCCGCTACAATCCCGGCCTCTTCCGCGGGACCCTCTGGTTCCTCGGCATCGCCCTTTACCAAACGAGCCGCGGGCTTCTCTATTTCGCGCGCAGCCTTGGCGGCGCTCGCAAGGGGGAGACGACATCGTGAGCGTCCTCACCGTCAAGGCCGTCTTTGCCGGCCTCGCCTTCGCCCTGTCCGCATCCGTCGCCCTGGCGCAGGATACGTCCGTTCCTTTCGACATGTCCGGCGAACGCGGTCCGACCATCGAAAGGACGCCCACGGTGGAGGGCAGCACGCCCACCGCGCGGGAAACGAAGCAGCCGGAGAAGAAGGCCGCGACGCCGGATCTCGGTCTCCGGCGCTACATCATTTCCGCGAAATCGCTGCTTCTGGAAGGGGAGGTCGCAAGCCATTCCTTCCCGCTTTTCCTGACCCCGCAGCAAGCGGGCAGCGCGACGACGATCAATCTCGGCTACTCCAATGCCGTCGTGGTGGCCCCGGAAATCTCGCGGCTCAGCGTTATCGTCAACGATGCGGTCGTCGGCGAGGTTCCGGTCCAGTCGGCGGAGGGCGTCAAGGACGTGCGCTTCGACCTGCCGGCGGGCCTGCTTCGCCCCGGCATCAACCGGGTGACCTTCAACGCCGTGCACCGGCACCGGACGGATTGCACGATCCGCTCGACCTATGACCTTTGGACGTCGCTCGACCCGTCCCGCACCTATCTGACGGTGCCGCGCGATACGAGTGGCCGCCTGCTGACGACCGACGACATCGCTGCCATCGGCCTCGGGCCGACGGGGCAGACGAAGTTCGTCATGGTCGTGCCGGAAATGGGCCAGCCCGTTGCCACCAATGCGTTGATGCGACTTAGCCAGGGCCTTGCGCTGATGGCGAAGATGCCCAATCAGACATTCGATCTGACGGACACGCTG
Source organism: Shinella sp. JR1-6 (assembly GCF_004284735.1). Classification (NCBI taxonomy): domain Bacteria; kingdom Pseudomonadati; phylum Pseudomonadota; class Alphaproteobacteria; order Hyphomicrobiales; family Rhizobiaceae; genus Shinella; species Shinella sp. JR1-6. The sequence goes on from NZ_SHMI01000004.1 coordinate 36,687, forward strand.
CCGGCGACGGCAGGTGCCGGTGAGCTGACGGTGCTGGTCGGCACGGCCGGCGATCTCGCGCCGCTGTTGCCGGGCCTGCCGGCGACGGCGCGCTCCTCGGCTGTCGCCACCTTCGTCGATGCGCCGGCCGGCGATCGCAAGGTCTTCGTCGTCAGCGGTCCGGACTGGCCGTCGATCGAGGGGGCCGTGGAAGGCATGGTCTCGCCCATCGACCGGCCGCTCGGCGTGACGCGCGAGGCGCTCAGCGTGCGTCAGCGCAACGGCACCGACATGCCGCTCCTGTCCGGCGAGACGTCTCTCAGCTTTTCCGCGCTCGGCGTGCGCACCGGCGAGTTCAGCGGCCGGCGCTATCGTACCGGCTTCGACATCGGCATCCCCCCGGATTTCTACGCGGATGCCTACGGCGAGGCGACGTTGCTGCTCGATGCCGCCTATTCGCCGGAAGTGCTGCCCGGCAGCCATATCGACATCTATGTGAACGGCAACATCGCAACGACCGTGCCGATCACCAACCGCAACGGCGGTATCTTCCGCCACCTGCCGATCCGCGTCACCATGCGGCATTTCCGGCCGGGACCGAACCGCATCGACATCGAGACCGCGCTCCTGACGGAGGCGGACAAGATCTGCGCCCCGGGCGCGAGCGCCAGTGACGAGCCGCGCTTTGCGTTGTTCGATTCCTCGGAGTTCCGCATGCCGCGTTTTGCCCGCGTCGCGCAGTTGCCCAATCTTGCCGCGCTCTCGGGCACGGGGTTCCCCTATAACGGTCAGGTCGACCCGATGGCGCTCTACCTTGATCGCCTGGATGCGGACACGCTGTCGACGAGTGCCACCTTCCTCGGCAAGATGGCAGTCTCGAGCGGGCGGGCGCTGCAGGTGCGACCGGAATCCTCGGCGCTCGCCATCGGTGAGCGCAATGCCATCCTCGTCGGCACGATCTCGCAGCTTCCCCCGCTCGTGCTCGGACAGACGCATATCGCAGCCGAAAGCGCCTCCGCCTGGGGTGGGCCGGTCGATGGCGGCGGACAGCACGGCGCGACGCAGGAAGCCTTCGACGAATGGCAATCACGCGTGCGCGGCGGTTCGTGGCGCGGCCAGATTTCCGCGTTCGAGGCCTGGCTGCAGGAGACCTTCGACATCCCGCTCTCCTCGCTTCGCCTGCTGCCGGGAGCGGAGTCGCTCGTGGCGCCCGGCGATACGGCGCGCTTCCTGGTGGCGCAGGGCAACAGCCCCGATGAAAGCGCGACCTGGACCGTGCTTTCCGCACCGACGGGGACCGATCTCAAGGCGGGTATGGTGGCAGTCGCGCAGAACGATCGCTGGCAGCAGCTTGACGGCTATGTCAGCCTGGACAGCAAGGATGTGGACGCGCTCGACACGCGCCCGGTCAGCCGAACGCGCTTCGTGGCGACGCAGCCCTGGACTTTCTCCAACATGCGGCTGGTCGCGGCGAACTGGCTGTCCTCTAATATCCTCGCCTATGCGGTGGTGTTCTGCGTGCTGTCGATCCTGCTCGGCATTGCCACATCCGGCCTCCTGCGCCGCTTCGGTAGGGAAGTCTGAGGGCGCGTGTTTACCGTCGGTTAACCCTATCGGGGTTTTATCACGATTGGTTGGCTCATCCGGGGGACAGAACGACATGTCCCATCGTTCATGGCGCATGGTGTCGCTGTGGACCGTCCGGGCCGACTGAAGTGTTGCAGCGTCCCTCGTGCGTCATGACTGATGCTTGGCGCTGTGGTGGCAGTGATGGACCGAAGGAAATTCGGGATGAAGTCGATCCTCGTGGCGTTCGTCCTCGTCTCCGCCGGCGCAGCCAGCGTCGCAGGCGTATCCTTTGGCGTGCCCGCCGGTCTGGTGAAGGGCCTGCCGCACCTCGGCGCGGGCACCGACGAGGTTACCACGAACAGCCTGGATGAAGCGTCCTCCGCCCTGACCAAGCAGTCGCGCGTGGAAATCGCGCAGGCGCAGCAGGCCGGGCAGACGGCCGGGACCGGTACGGAGCCGACGGCCGTCGTGGAGCCCGTCGAGAACAAGCCGGTGGTCGACGAAAGCGCGCTGCGCTATTTCGCGGCGCGCGGCGATACGGCCCGGCTGAATGCGGAAATCGCCCGTCTGCGCACGCTCTATCCGACCTGGATACCGCCGGAAAATCCGCTTGCCGTGCCGGTCAACGAAGACCGCCAGCTCGAGGCGATGTGGGCGCTCTACGCCCAGTCGCGGTATGCCGACGTGCGCGCGGCGATCGCCAAGCGCCAGCAGGACGACCCGCAATGGACGCCGCCCGCCGATCTTGTCGATCGTCTCGACGTGGCGGAAAAGCGTGCCGAACTGGTGGCGGCTTCCAATGCCGGGCGCAGCGAGGATGTCGTGCGTCTTGGGGCGGAAACACCCAGCCTGCTCACCTGCTCGGATGCCGATGTGCTCTGGCGCGTTGCCGAAGCCTTCGTGAAGACCGAGCGCGTGCAGCGCGCCAAGGATGCCTACGGCTACATGCTCGACAATTGCTCTGACGGGCCGATCCGTATCGCGACCGTGCAGAAGGCCTCGACCCTGCTCGGCTATGCGGACATGCAGGACCTCGTCGCCCGTGAGCGGACCGGCGCCGATGGCGTCAAGGAATTCGACGTGATCCGCAACGATCTTGCCCGTCGCTTCGTCGGCGAGGGCGACGAGGATGCGACGATCACCGTGGCGCCGGCCTATCTGAAGCTCGTCGAAAAGCTGGTGACGGATGAGGGGCTGGCCTCCGACGCGCTGCTCCTCGGCTGGTATCATCTGCGGCGCGATCAGAATGCGCAGGCCGAACCCTTCTTCCGCAAGGCACGCGCCGTCGAGGATTCCGCCTCGGCTTCCCAGGGCCTCGCCCTCATCCTCCTGGCGCGCAAGATGCCCGTCGAGGCGGAGGACGTGATGTATGCCTGGCGCACGACCTCCGACCAGGCAATGCAGACCTATCTCGCGGCCACCGCCAACCTGCTGGCGCTCGATCCGCCGCCGAAGCTCGACGCCAAGGTGCTCGGTCGCATCGCGCAGGTGACGTTGGAGGAAAAACATCCCGAGACCGGCGAACAGTTCGGCTGGTATGCGCTCGCCATGGATCAGCCGGAAACGGCAGAGGAATGGTTTTCGCAGGTGCTGAAATGGAAGGCCGACTATGAGCCTGCCGCCTACGGCCTTGGCGTCGCACGGCTGAGATTGGAGGACCGCGCCGGTCTTGCCGCCGTCAAGCAGGCCTGGGCCGAGCGGTCCGAGCGCATCGCGCTGCTTGGCGAGCGCGACACGAGCGAAGAGGCTGCTCCGGTGCTGCGCGACCGGCAGGCACGGATCGCCCGCACCGAGCGCCGGGTGCCGCTGCGCGAAGTGGTCGAGGAGGTTGCGCTGAAGCCGCAGCGCGGCGCCCGCACGGTGCGCCGGACGGAGGGCGCCGTGGATTGCCGCAGCACGCGCGATCCCAGCGGTCTTTCGGCAGCAGGCGCGCTTTCGCTCGGCTGGTGCCTGATGGAAGTCAACCGGCCGCTGGAGGCCGCGCAGGCCTTCGAAGCGGCGCTGGCGGGCGAGGGGCGCACGCGCAGCGACGCCGCCTATGGCCAGAGCCTTGCCTATCTGCGGGCCGGACTGACGAGTGATGCCGCGGTCTCCGCCACCAAGGCCAGGCTCGAACAGGGCCGGGTTGCCGAATTGCAGACGGCGATCCTCGGCGATCGAGCCGTCAGCAGCTTTCGTGCGCAGCGCTATCGCGAAACGCTGGTGTTCCTGGACCAGCGCCGCCAGTACCATGCGGAGCCGGCGGACCTGATGGTGCTGCGTGCCTATGCCTACAAGAACCTCGGCATGCGCGTGGATGCCATGCGGCTGTTCGAAGCGCTGGGCGAGACCGGGCGGCAGGATGCCATTCGTGCGCTGGCCGAAATGCGCCGCGAGCGGGATGGCCGCAAGTAACGCGCTTTGGCCGTAATTCCGAGGGAGGATGATGCATGCGCCTTCGTGCCCTTGTGGTGGTTGCCTTTCCGCTGTTCGCCTCTCCGCTCGCTGCCGCCGAGGGGCGTTATGTCGTCTGCGACAACGGCCTTCGCTGCGTGAAGGCGCCTTGCCCGTCCTCGACCGCCCGCAATGTCGACAGCGGCGAGGAGCTTCGCGGTGCCTCCCCTGATATCGGCGGGCTTGCCGAGGTGGACCAGCGGCGCATCCGCGAGACGGACGCGCTTTACTACGGCCGGCTTGTGCTGCGCGGCCATGTCGAGGGCCGCGACCACGAGATTGCCGGCAGGCGCCAGACCCTGCCGATCCTCGTCATCACCGGCATCGAGGGCGAGGCCACGGCCGATGAGCGGCGGCATTGCCGGGCGGGCTAGCCGCTGGGCGGAAGCCCATGAATTTTCCCTAGTCGCGATCGGGTGCCCCGAGCGGAAAGAATTTCCGGAAGGGGCGGGCTTCGTCCACGGCGCGGGCGAAGGAGGGGCGGGCGAGCAGGCGCCGGCGATAGGCGTGTACACGGGCGAAGGCCGGGTCGATGGCGTGTGTCCAGTCCGCATAGAACAGGAAGGGGGCGGCGGCGCAGTCGGCCAGCGTGAAGCGGTCGCCCGAAGCCCAGATCCGGCCGTCCATATGTGTGTCGAGCCAGGCATAGGCGCGTTCCAGCATGTCGCGTGCCTGCGCTACGCCGTGGGGATCGCGCTCGTCCTCCGGCCGGATGGCGTTGAAGACGATCGTCTGCTGCGGTGTCGAGACGTAGTTGTCGAAGAAGCGGTCGAGCATGCGCACGTCGATCGCCGCTTTCGGATCGTCCGGGATGAGCTTGACCGGGCCAGGGTGATGGAGCCCGAGATATTCGATGATGATGCTCGCTTCGAGGATCGTGCGGTCGCCGTCAACGAGGATCGGGAACCGTTTTATCGGCCAGCGCCTCTCGAAATCGGCCAGCGTATCGGGATCGGTGTGGTCGAGCAGGCGGTAGTCGAAGTCGGTGCCGTTTTCATAAAGCGCCGTCAGCGCCTTCTGGCAGTAGCTGGAAAAGGGATGGGCATAGAGAACGGGTTTCATGGCAACCTCCGCAGCTGCGGATGTTGTCGCAAATCCGATTGCAAAGCACAATCGGTTTCTCCTTCAGCCTGCGCGCAGCAGCAGCACCTGACGCACGTCCTGGCCGTGCGGCCTTGAAAATTGCATCTGGGCGAGGGGGATCGCCAGAACCATGAAAACCAGGGCTGTCACGAACAGCATGCCCGGGTGCAGCAGTCTCGATTTCACGCATCACCTCATACACGACTGTGCGTCTTATCCGCTGCCAAGCTGACGCTGCGCTGAACGCGGTCGCCGGCGTCGTTCAGGCGGCTGTCAGTTTCGCGGGGCAGGGAGGGCGCGGGATGGCGGCCCGCGGGCTGCCGGAGACGCTTTCGAAAGGACATCCGATGCGCGAAACAACCGGCAAGGCCGGCTTCCCCGCCTTCTGGCGGCCGCAACTCGGCAGCATCGCCGTCAGCATCCTGACGGCGCTCTACTTGCTCGCTTTGACCAACCGCAGCTTCTGGTCGAAAGGCTGGCTCTACCTCGACGGCCGGCCGACCACGTTCTTCTCCATCGCCGTCGGCATCGCCTGCCTCTACATTGCGCTCTGTGTCGCGGTCTCCGTGAAATATGTGATGAAGCCGATCTTCATCCTGCTCATCCTGGCAAGCGCCGCGGGCGCCTGGTTCATGGACCGGTATGGCGTGATCATCGACATGGAGATGATCCGCAATGCGGCCGAGACGAACAGCGCGGAGGCCGGGCACCTCATCACCCCAGGTTTCGTTCTGCACATGCTGGTCTATGGCGTGCTGCCCTCGGCGCTCCTCATGTGGGTCAAGGTCCGCCACAACACCTTCTTCTGGAAGCTGCGGGCCAATCTCGCGATCATCCTGCCTGCGCTGGTCATCGCGCTGGTCGCCGGCCTTTCCCATGCCCGCGTCTATGCCGCCACCGTCCGATCGCATCACGACTGGTTCGAGACGCTGAACCCCATCGTGCCGCTCGTCACTGCCGTGCAGTTCGCCGCCGGCCAATCGGCGGATCGCAACGTGGTGGCCGCTCCGCTGGGGACGGATGCCCGCGTCGTCGATGGTCCCTTCACCGAGCGCAAGCCGCGGCTGATGGTCGTCGTTGCCGGCGAGACGGCGCGTGCCGCCAATTTCTCGCTCGGCGGCTATGAACGTGAGACCAATCCCGAGCTGAAGACGAAGGACATCCGCTACTTCGGCGATACGGCGAGCTGCGGCACGGCGACCGCGGTCTCGCTGCCCTGCATGTTCTCCGTCTACACCCGCGCCGACTATTCGCACCGCAAAGGGCTGGAGACCGAGAACCTGCTCGACGTGCTCTCCCGTGCCGGCGTCGATGTCGAATGGTGGGACAACAATACCGGCAGCAAGAAGATCGCCGCGCGCGTGAAGGAGCGTTCGCTGATCGCGGGCGGCAACCCGCGTTATTGTTCGGGCGGCGAGTGCCAGGACCAGGTGCTGCTCGACAATCTCGACGCCTGGATCGGCTCGGTGAAGAAGGACACAGTGCTCGTGCTGCATCAGATCGGCAGTCACGGCCCGTCCTATTGGCTGCGGTATCCCGAGGAATACCGCCGCTTCAAGCCGGATTGCCGCAGCGCCGAGTTTTCCGATTGCACACGCGAGGAGATCGTCAACGCCTATGACAACACCATCGCCTATACCGACCATGTCCTTGCCGGCGTGATCGACCGGCTGCAGAAGGCGGAGGGCAGCCTCGACGTCTCCATGCTCTACATGTCCGATCACGGCGAATCGCTCGGCGAGCTCGGCCTCTATCTGCATGGTGCGCCTTACATGATCGCGCCGGGTGAGCAGACCCATGTGCCCTTCGTGCTCTGGCTCGGCAAGGATGCCAAGGCCGCCTATTCCGAAGCCTGTCTCGATGCGGAAACGCTGAAGCCGCAATCGCATGACAAGCTCTTCCATACCGTTCTGGGCACGATGCGCGTGGAAACGAAGGTGCGCGACCCCGCGCTCGACCTCATGTCGTCCTGCCGGCTCGGCGCCGTTTCCTGACCGGGATGGGCGATGGCAAGCCCGGCTTCTCCCGTGTATTCTCCGGATTCGGAAGGTGGCGTGCAGGCCTGTCGGCGTGCTGCTGCCGGTATGCGGAGAGACGGGCACTTGCGGGTTCTGCTGATCGAGGATGATGCCGTTCTGGGCGAGGCGGTGCGCGACTATGTGGCCGGGCTCGGCCATGCGGTCGATTGGATGCAGACGCTCGAGGACGGCCGCATGGCGGCCGAGGCGGTCGGCTACGAGCTGGTTCTCCTGGACCTGCGCCTGCCCGACGGCAGCGGCCTCTCGCTGCTGAAGAACCTTCGCCGTGCCGGTGCTACTGTGCCCGTCATCATCCTCACCGCGCATGACCAGATTTCCGACCGCATCGAGGGCCTGAATAGCGGCGCGGATGACTATCTCGTCAAACCGTTCAACCTCGGTGAACTCGGCGCCCGCATGCTCGCCGTCGCGCGGCGCTATTCGGCGTCGCCCCTGCCGGTGCTGGAATCCGGCTCGCTGGCGATCGAGCTGGCCGACCGCCGGGTCCTGCGCGATGGCGCGCCGATCGACCTGTCCGGCCGCGAATGGGCGGTGCTGGCGCGCCTTGCCACGCGGCCCAACGCCGTCGTCTCCAAGGGGGAGATCGAGGAGGCGCTCTATGCCTTCGGGGCGGAGATCGAGAGCAACACGGTCGAGGTCTATGTCAGCCGGTTGCGCAAGAAGCTCGGCAAGGATTGCGTCGAGACCCTGCGCGGTATCGGCTACAGGCTTGGCCGATGACGGAGAGCAGGGAACCGCGTGCAAGCGCCTTCCGGCCGAAGAGCCTTGCCGGCCAGCTCATGCTGTGGATCACCGTGATCACCACCTGCCTGTGGCTCGTCGCGGTGGGGTTCGGCGCGCTCGTCATGCAAGACGAGTTCGGCGAGATCTTCGACAGTTCCCTGCAGGAGACCGCCGAGCGCCTCGTGCCGCTCGTCATCGACGACCTCAACCGCAGCGACGACCTGAATGTCCCCCGGCGCATCGAGCGCTCGCCCTCGCAGCCCGGCGAGGAGTACCTGACCTATCAGGTGCGCGACCGCGAAGGCCGGGTGCTGCTGCATTCGCACACCGCTTCGGCGGAGCCGTTCGACGGGCCGTTGAAGGTGGGTTTTAGGGATGGTGAGCGGGGCCGGATCTACACCGCCGCGACGGCGGACGGCTCCATCTTCGTACAGGTGCAGGATTCGGCCGAGGAGCGACGGGAGGCCATGGTCGAGGGCTCGCTGGCGCTGCTGCTGCCGGTCCTGCTCATCGTGCCGGTCACGGTGCTGGCCGTCTGGATCGTCGTGCGCCGCGTGCTCCTGCCGGTCGAGACGCTCCGGGCGGCGATCGGTGAGAAGGATGGCGGCAATCTTGCGGCAATCGCGGCGGTGGATCTGCCGCAGGAGCTGCAGCCGATCCTGCGCTCCGTCAACCTCCTGCTTGCGCGGCTGCGCGCCGTGCTGGCGGCGGAACGGGAATTCACCTCCAACAGCGCCCACGAACTGCGCACGCCGATCGCCGGTGCGCTGGCGCAGACGCAGCTGCTCATGGCCGAGTTGAAGGATGCCCCGACCCGCGCGCGCGCCCAGCAGATCGAAGCTTCCCTGCAGAAGCTGACGAAGCTCACCGAAAAGCTGCTCCAGCTTGCCCGCGCCGAAGCGGGGATCGGCGTCAGCGAGACCACCTTCGACCTCGTTGATGTGCTCGGTGTCGTCGTCACGGATTTCCAGCGCGCATCGGATGAGGCCAGCCGCATCCGCTTCCGGAACGATCTTGCAGGACCGGCCCAGCGCGAAGGCACGGCCGACGCCTTCGCCATCGTGCTGCGCAACCTCGTCGAAAACGCGTTGCTGCATGGGCGGGCGGACGAGCCGATCGAGATCCTCCTCACCGAAACGGGCGCGGTCAGCATCCGCAACGGCGCTCCGGCCATGAGCGAGGCGGAGCTCGTCGCAGTGCGCAAGCGCTTTTCCCGTGGCAGAACGCTTGCCGCGGGCTCCGGTCTCGGGCTTTCCATTGCGGACCGGTTGCTGGCGCAGATGCGTGCCAGCCTCGTTCTCACATCGCCCATTGCCGGGCGTGTTGACGGTTTCCAGGCAGACATCGTGTTTCCGCCCGCACGCTGACGCCCGCCCGGCACTTTCCCTGCCTCATTTCTGAACAGTCTCGTTTTCCGGCGTTTCTACGTGGAGGGCCGCGCGGATATGCCCACAATTTTTTCCATTAGCATGTGAGAAAACTGTGGCTTTTTGCCTCATTGTGTGGTTTTCTGTGGCTCTAATCAGAAAAGGTGGGGAACATGGGTCGCAAACCGGAAGACTATGCGCGGCTGCTCGCCAGCGCGCTTTGCAAACTGCATGCAGCGGAGTGCCAGGGGGCATCGCCGCTCATCTCTGAAGACAGTGTGCGTGTGATCAGCGAAACCATCGCCGCGGCGATGGAGGATGCCCGGAAAATTCATATCGAACAGGAACTTGCGGCGATGCGTGAGCGCCGTGAGCGCATTCATCTCCATTCCTGACAATTCCTCCCGGCCCGCCGCCGCGCTCGCCTTGTGCTCGCGGCGGCGGCTTTCTATGGTAGGTGTTCAAGCCGTCCGGGCAAAAGCGTGCAGTGCTGCTGCATTCGGGCGGGCAAAGCTGAAGCGCCTGACCATCGGGAGGAGATGCGGTGCCGACTGAAGCCGTGCGCGTGCTGCGCGACACGTCCGCCGACCCGGAATTCGGGCCGTGGCTGGCGCAGGCCTCGATCCTCGTCGTCGACGACGAGCCGGGCATGCGCAACTTCCTGATGCGCACGCTCGGGCCGCGCTGCCGTCAGCTGGAACTGGCGGCCGATACGGACGAGGCCACGCGCAAGCTCGACCAGAATCATTTCGACGTGGTCATTCTTGACAACATCATGCCGAAGAAGAACGGCGTGGAATGGCTTGCCGAACAGCGCGCCATTGGCTTCTTCGCCGATGCCATTCTGATGACCGCCTATGCCGATCTCGAAACCGCCATCCAGGCGCTGCGGGCCGGCGCGGTCGATTTCATCCTGAAACCCTTCCGCTCCAACCAGTTGCTCAACGCCGTCGCACGCTGCCTCGACCGCATCCGCCTGCAGCGCGAAAACTACGTGCTGCGCTACGAGTTGAAGGCGACCTCCGACCATATCCTCCTGCGCGACCGGCTGATCGGCGAATCCTCGGCCATCGCCCGCGTGCGCGATACCATCGCCCGCGTCGCGCCGCTGCCGACCTCCGTTCTGCTCACCGGCCAGTCCGGCACCGGCAAGGAGGTGGCGGCGCGCTCGCTGCACACGCTGTCCGACCGCGCGGCCAAACCCTTCGTGCCGGTCAATTGCGGGGCGATCCCGCCCGACATGATCGAAAGCGAGCTGTTCGGCCACCTGAAGGGCGCTTTCACCGGTGCTGAGCGGGCGCGCGAAGGCCTGTTCCTGCATGCGCAGGGTGGCACGCTGTTTCTCGACGAGATCAGCGAGATGCCGCCGGCCACGCAAAGCAAGCTGTTGCGCGTGCTGGAGGACCGCAAGGTGCGGCCCGTCGGCTCCGAGCGTGAGGTGCCGGTCGACCTGCGCTTCGTCTTCGCCACCAATGCGGAACTGGAAAAGGAGGTGCAGGCGGGGCGCTTCCGGGCCGATCTGTTCTTCCGTATCAATGTCATGCAGATCCATCTTCCGCCGCTGAAGGACCGCGACGGCGATGCGGTGGAACTGGCCGCTCTCTTCATGAAGAAGCTTTCGGCGCAGCTGGCCATGCCCGCCGTGCCGATCGACGAAGCGACCCGGCGGGCATTGTCGGCCTACGGCTGGCCGGGCAATGTCCGCGAGCTGCGCAACCTCATCGAGCGCACGCTGATCCTCGGCCGTTTCCCGGATGGGTTCGGGCAGGGGCCGGTGCTGGCGCCGGCCGGCGGAGAGGGCGGGTCGCTTGCCGATGTCGAGCGGCGCCATATCCTCTCGGTGCTTGCCGCCTGCCATGGCGGGCGCGACGAGGCGGCGCGTCAGCTCGGCATTTCCCGCAAGACGATCGACCGCAAGCTGGCGGCCTGGGATGGCTGACGGCAGGCAGGGCGTCATCCGGCCGGCGCGCTCGGTGCGCTACCGGCTGCTGGCCATCGCGCTTCTGCCGATGCTGGTGATCCTGCCGCTGCTGCTCGGCATCACCGTCTACCGCTGGAACGAGAAGTTCGACGCGACGCTGATCTCCAAGGTCAACGGCGACCTCACCATCGCGCACCAGTATCTCGCCCATATCCTCGACAATACCGGCGAGCATGTCACCGCGCTCGGCGGCTCCGTGCGGTTTCGCGACAGCGCCGGCGACAACGGCGCGCTGAAGACGTTGCTTGACGAGGCGCGGGCGCGGCTGGAGCTCGATTTCCTCTATGTCGTCACGCCGGACGGCAGGCTCGTCGTCTCCGTGACCGCGACCACCGCCGAGACGCTGCGCACCGACTGGCCGGTCATCCGCGACGCGCTGGCCGGCAAACCGGCGACGGGCGTGGACATTTTCGAGAACGCCGACCTCGAGCGGCTCTCGCCCGATCTTGCCGCCCGCGCGCGCCTGCCGCTCGTCTCGACGACGAATGCGGTGCCGACCGAACGCACGGAGGAGACGCGCGGCATGGTCGTGCAGAGCGCGAGCCCCGTCACGCTCGGCGACGGGCGCAAGGCGGTACTCGTCGGCGGCATCCTGCTCAACCAGAACCTCGTCTTCATCGATACGATCAACGACCTCGTCTACCGCGAGGCGAGCCTGCCGGAGGGCAGCCAGGGGACGGCAACGCTGTTCCTGGACGATGTGCGCATCAGCACCAATGTGCGCCTGTTCGAAGGGCGCCGCGCGCTCGGCACGCGCGTTTCGGCTGCCGTGCGCTCGGCCGTGCTCGGCGAGGGGCGCACCTGGCTCGACAGCGCCTTCGTCGTCAATGACTGGTACATTTCCGCCTATGAACCGATCACCGACAGTCACGGCCAGCGCGTCGGCATGCTCTATGTCGGTTTCCTCGAGGCGCCGTTCACGGCGGCAAAGTACCAGACGGTTCTCACCATCGTCGCCGCCTTCTTCGCCATCACGGCGGCCAGCGTGCCGATCTTCCTGCGCTGGGCGCGCGGCATCTTCGAGCCTCTGGAGCGGGTGGACGCCACCATCGCGCGGGTGGAAAGCGGCGATCTTGGCGCGCGCACCGGCCCGGTCGACAGCCAGGACGAGATCGGCCGCGTCGCCGTACATCTCGATGATCTCTTGAACAAGCTCGAACAGAACGACCTGGAGCTGCGCCGCTGGAACGAGGAGCTGAACGCGCGCGTCGACGAGCGGACCCGGGAGCTGCAGCTCGCCAATCGCCGGCTGGAGGCGACGACCAAGCAGCTCATCCTGTCGGAAAAGCTTGCCGCGATCGGCGAAATCACTGCCGGTGTCGCCCATGAGATCAACAATCCCATCGCCGTCATGCAGGGCAACCTGGAGGTCATCCGCTCCGTGGTCGGCGACCGGGCGGAGCTGGCGAAGGTGGAGTTCCAGCTTCTCGACGAGCAGATCCAGCGCGTCAGCCAGATCGTCACGAAGCTCCTGCAGTTCGCCAAGCCCGAGGAATTCGCCGGTTTCGTCGATCGCCACGCGCCGGGCATGGCGGTGGCCGATTGCCTGCCGCTCGTCCAGCACCTGCTTGCCAAGGCGGCGATCGAGGTTCGGCTGGAGGACACGGCCGAACGGCTGGTGCTGATGAACCGCACCGAGCTCCAGCAGGTCGTCGTCAATCTCGTCGTCAATGCCATTCACGCCATGCCCGATGGCGGCAGGCTGAGCATCGTCACCCGGGACAGCGACCGTGGCGGGCGCCCGGGCGTGGAGATCGTCGTCAGCGATACCGGCGTCGGCATGGCGCCCGATCTCGTCGCAAAGGTCTTCGACCCGTTCTTCACCACCAAGCGGCAGGAGGGTACGGGCCTTGGCCTTTCCATCAGCCAGACGCTGGTGACGCGGCAGGGCGGCGCCATCGCGGTCACGAGCCGCCCGGGCGAGGGTGCCACCTTCACCATATGGCTGCCCGAGGCGGCCTGACCGGACAGTTTGTCCGGCGTTTACGGACAAACTGTCCATTTTGATTCCGCTCTCTTCTCCAAGCTGTTGATTTAAAACGAAATCCGCTTTGGCATGCACCTTGCAGAGCTCCGCGCGGGAGGTTCGGCTTCCGGCCGTCTGCAAGAGGGATGCAGGCATCCGGGCGTCGAAGGGCGGCGTTCGCCGGCTCCCCATCACGAAAATCTTCGCACCGAGGGGTGCGTCGCGGAGGAGACCCAATGACTGCATCGACCGAGACCTATGCCGGCGACTATTCCGGCAGCATCCTCGACCGGGAGCGTATCATCGCCAAACCCGGCTTCAACCGCTGGCTCGTTCCGCCGGCTGCGCTTGCCATTCACCTTTGCATCGGCATGGCCTACGGTTTCAGCGTGTTCTGGCTGCCTTTGTCCAAGGCCATTCCGGCAACGGATCCGGCTTGCGCCGATCTCAACCTCGTCTCTGCGCTCTTTACCACGAGCTGCAACTGGCGCGTCGCCGATCTCGGCTGGATCTATACGCTGTTCTTCGTGCTGCTCGGCTGTTCGGCGGCCATCTGGGGCGGCTGGCTGGAGCGCGTCGGCCCGCGCAAGGCGGGCTTCGTTTCGGCCTGCTGCTGGTGCGGCGGCATCGTCGTTGCGGCGCTCGGCGTGATGAGCCATCAATTGTGGCTGATGTGGCTCGGGGCGGGCGTCATCGGCGGCATCGGCCTCGGCCTTGGCTACATCTCCCCGGTCTCTACCCTGATCAAATGGTTCCCGGACCGGCGCGGCATGGCGACCGGCATGGCGATCATGGGTTTCGGCGGCGGCGCGATGATCGGCGCTCCTCTGGCGAACCTCCTGATGAACACCTTCAAGACCGATGTGACGGCCGGGGTCTGGCAGACCTTTCTCGTGATGGCCGCTATCTACTTCTGCTTCATGATGGGTGGGGCTTTCGGCTACCGCATTCCGCCGGCCGGCTGGCGCCCGGAAGGCTGGACACCACCGGCTTCCAAGTCGACGATGATCACCACGAAACACGTACACCTGCGTGATGCGCACAAGACGACGCAGTTCTGGCTGATCTGGCTGGTGCTCTGCCTCAACGTCTCGGCCGGCATCGGCGTCATCGGCATGGCCTCGCCCATGCTGCAGGAGATCTTCGGCGGGCGCCTCATCGGCCAGCCGGAGCTGAGCTTCGGTCAGCTCGACACCGAGCAGAAGGCGGCCATCGCGGCGATTGCCGCCGGCTTTACCGGCCTGCTCTCGCTGTTCAACATCGGCGGGCGCTTCGTCTGGGCCTCGCTCTCCGACAAGATCGGCCGCAAGAACACCTACTACACCTTCTTCATCCTCGGCATCGTGCTCTACGCGCTCGCCCCGACCCTGGCGGATATGGGCAGCAAGGCGCTCTTCGTGCTCGCCTTCGGCATCATCCTGTCGATGTATGGCGGGGGCTTTGCCACCGTCCCGGCCTATCTTGCGGATATTTTCGGCACGCAGTTCGTGGGCGCGATCCATGGCCGCCTGCTGACGGCCTGGGCGACCGCCGGCATCGTCGGCCCTGTCGTGGTCAACTATATCCGGGAGGCGCAGATCGCAGCGGGTGTCGAGCCGGGGCCGGCGCTCTATACCGGCACGATGTACATCCTTGCCGGCATGCTGGCCCTCGGCCTCATCGCCAACCTGTTCGTCCGGCCGCTCGCCGACAAGTGGTTCATGTCGGACGAGGAAGTCGCCTCCCTGCAGGCGAAGACGGCAGCGGCCAATGCCGGCCCGACCGGGTCCTTCGGCATCGGCAAGGGCGGGCTCGATACCAGGGCGGTGCTCGCCTGGGCGATCGTCGGCCTTCCGCTCCTCTGGGGAATCTGGGTGACGCTGAAGAGCACCGCCGCGCTGTTCTGAGATCCTCCGTAGACGACGCGGCGAAGTCCCCGGCTGATGCCGGGGACTTTTTCATGATCCCTTGCAGCGGGTGTCCTTTTCGCGCAAACCGGAGGGACACGTCAAAGGAGGAGGACGACATGACCGAATGGGGACGGACCGGCACAGGCAAGATCGCACTGGTGACGGGCGGCGGCACGGGCATCGGCCTTGCCATCGCCAGGAGCCTCAGCGCCGAGGGCTATGCGGTCGTCATCACCGGGCGCCGGGCCGCAGTGCTGGAGGAGGCTGCCGCCCTCATTACCGGCGAAACGGGCAACCCGGTGCGTGCCATCCCCTGCAATGTCGGCGATCCCGCCGAGGTCGCTGCAGCTTTTGCGGCGGTCAGGCGTGATTTCGGCCGGCTCGACGTGCTCGTCAACAATGCCGGCTCCAACGTCTCCCCGGCGCTGCTGGAGGACATTCCCTTCGAGGAGTGGAGCAGCATTCTCGCCGCGAACCTGACGGGTGCCTTCCTCTGCACCCAGCAGGCCTTCAAACTGATGAAGGACCAGACCCCGCGCGGCGGGCGCATCATCAACAACGGCTCGATTTCCGCCACCACGCCGCGTCCGAATTCCGCGCCCTATACGGCGACGAAACACGCCATCACCGGCCTCACCAAGTCGACGGCGCTCGACGGGCGCAAATACGACATCGCCTGCGGCCAGATCGATATCGGCAATGCCGCGACCGATATGACGAAGCGCATGAGTGCCGGCATCCTCCAGCCGAACGGCGAGATTGTCAGCGAGCCGACCATGTCGGTCAAACACGTCGCCGATGCCGTGGTCTACATGGCCAGCCTGCCGCTCGACGCCAATGTGCTGAACATGACGGTCATGGCGACGGCGATGCCGTTCGTCGGGCGGGGATAATTCGGTCCGAGAGGCGGCGGCGCGAGGGTAGGCCCCTAACGCCGCGGCTCGCCGCCTTCGGCATAGGCGGTCTTCTGCCGGAACTTGAAGACATGGCCGCAACGGCAGCGGATCATGTGTTTGTCGGGATGTTTCGAGGCGCGCTCCGTGGCAAAGCCGTGCGGCAGCGAATCAACGGTGAAATCGGGATGCGCCCGGCTCGGCATGTCGTCTTCGGAAACCTCGGCATAGCCGGAATGGCCGCACATGGCGCATTCGAGTTTGCGCGAATAGCGGTCGCGGGCGGCCATGAACGATTCCCTTCGTCAGATGCGGTCCGGCCGTTCATAGGCATGTGACCGCCCGGTTTCAAGCAGCGCCTGAAGGGTGGCGATGATCCGCCGGTGCTGGTGGGCATGGCGCGTGCGCACGTTGACGGCGGCATAGACCGCTTGCGCGATCGGCTCTGCCCCCGCCACGCGGCTGACCGCGCCGGTGCGCAGCAGCCGCTTGGCATCGGCTTCCGTCACGAAGGCCGAGCCGCCGAGTTTCTGCATCAGCGCGAGGATGGCGGTCGTCTCGCCGCTGGCGATCGGCGCGGTCGAAAGCTCGGGATGGGCCTGCCGGTGCAGCCGGTCGAAGGCGGGGGAATAGACGGCCTGGATATAGTCTTCGGCCTTCACGTCCTCGATGCGGCTGACCTTGTTGCTCACCATCTCGTAATGCACTTCGCCGATGCGCTCGTAGTGCAGGTCCGGCAGATAATGCGGCGTGAAGAGGATGGCGAGGTCGAGGTCGCCGGCGCCGAGGTCGCGGTTCATCTGGCCGGAATAATCGACCTCCAGATAGATCGAGGTGGCCGGCAACTCCCTGCGCACCGCCGCCAGCCAGTCGCCGGCATAGTGGGCGGCAAGATCGTGTTGCAGGCCGATGCGCATGGAGCGCTCGTAGGCGCCGGCCGTCTCCACCGCGCGCGTCGCCTCATGCCATTGATGTTGCAAAGCTTTTGCATGATCGAGGAAGCGCAGGCCGGCGGCCGTCGGCTGCGTGCCGCCCTTGTTCCGCGCAAAGAGTTTTCGCGCGAACATCGCCTCGAGCGCGTTGATGCGGTGCGTCACCGTCGATTGCGTGATGTTCAGCCGCTCCGCCGTGCGGTTGAAATTGCGGGTTTCCATCAGGTCCAGAAATGTCTCGATCAGGATGATTTGCATGAATGCGCCGCATTTCCCAAATGTTTTGCGGCAGTCTAATCGAAATTATCGATTAATAAACCCACTTCATCCGCTTGCCGCCCGGCGCTTTGGTTGCCACAAATCCCGGGCAAACGAGGGGAACGAGAATGTCCGCACTGCCAAGCCATGCCCGGGTCGTCATCATCGGCGGAGGCGCCGTCGGGGCGTCGGCGCTTTACCACCTGGCGAAGGCCGGGTGGACGGATTGCGTGCTGCTCGAAAAGAACGAGCTGACCGCCGGCTCCACCTGGCACGCCGCCGGCAACGTGCCGACCTTTTCCTCCTCCTGGTCGATCATGAACATGCAGCGCTATTCCGCCTCGCTCTACCGCGAGCTGGGCGCGCTGGTCGATTACCCCATGAACTACCATGTGACGGGCTCGATCCGTCTCGGCCATTCGAAGGAGCGCTTGCAAGAGTTCAAGCGCGTCGTCGGCATGGGGCGCTACCAGGGCATGGACCTCGACATCCTCTCGCCCGACGAGATGCGCTCGAAATATCCCTTCCTCGAAACGCACGAGCTTTCCGGTGCGCTCTACGACCCCTATGACGGCGACATCGATCCCGCGCAGTTGACGCAGGCCTTGGCAAAAGGCGCGCGCGACATGGGCGCAAAAATCTTCCGCTTCTGTCCGGCGACCGGCGCGCGCCGCGAGGGCGACGAATGGGTGATCTCGACGCCGCAGGGCGAGATCCGCTGCGAGAAGGTCGTCAACGCCGCCGGTTACTATGCCCGCGAAGTCGGAAAATGGTTCGGCCGCGATGTGCCGATGATGGTGATGAGCCATCAATACATGCTGTTCGAGGAAATCCCGGAACTGGCCGCATGGTCGCGCGAAGCCGGGCACAAGCTGCCGCTGCTGCGCGACGTCGACAGTTCCTATTATCTGCGTCAGGAAAAGACCGGCATGAACCTCGGCCCCTACGAGCGCAATTGCAAGGCGCATTGGGTGACGCCTGACGATCCGATGCCGGACGATTTTTCCTTCCAGCTCTTTCCGGACGATCTCGACCGCCTCGAATGGTATCTCAACGACGCCGTCGAGCGCGTGCCGATCCTCGGCACCGCCGGCCTGTCGCGCATGATCAACGGTCCGATCCCTTACGCGCCGGATGGCAACCCGCTGCTCGGCCCGATGCCCGGCGTGCCGAACGCCTTTGAGGCCTGCGTCTTCACCTTCGGCATCTGCCAGGCTGGCGGCGCCGGCAAGGTTCTTGCCGAATGGGTGACGGAAGGCGAGACGGAGTGGGACATGTGGTCCTGCGATCCGCGCCGCTACACCGCTTTTGCCGCCGACAAGGACTATTGCGTCGCCAAGGGCATGGAAATTTACGGCCACGAATATGCCATGCACTTCCCCAAACACGCCTGGCCGGCGGGGCGGAACCAAAAGCTCTCGCCGATCCACGACCGTATCGCGGCGCTCGGCGCGCAGTTCAAGCCCTACAACGGCTGGGAGCGCGCCAACTGGTATGCCGGGGACGGTGACGACACATCGGAAGCCTCGACCCAGACCTGGAACCGCGAAGGGCCGTGGCGGGCGCGCATCGAGGCGGAATGCCGCGCCGTCACCGAGGCCGCCGGCATCCTCGACCTTCCCGGCTTCTCGCGCTTCCGCGTGAAGGGCGAGGGCGCGACGGCGTGGCTCACATCGCTCATCACCGGCCGCGTGCCGAAACCCGGCCGTATCGGCCTTGCCTATTTCTCCGACGACAAGGGCCGCATCGTCACGGAAATGTCGGTCATGATGCTGGCGGAGGACTTTTTCTTCCTCATCACCGCCGCGACCGCGCAGTGGCACGATTTCGAGTGGCTGCAAAAGCACCTGCCAAAGAATCCGGTCTTCACGCTGGATGACGTCACGGAAAACTTCTCGTGCCAGATTCTCTCCGGCCCGAACTCCCGCGCCATCCTCGCCGATGTCTGCAAGGCGGACCTCACCATGCCGTGGCTCACCCACCAGCCGGTGGAGATCGCCGGCCGCTGGTGCCAGCTCGTGCGCGTCTCCTTCGCCGGCGAACTCGGCTGGGAAATCCACACCAAGGTCGAGGATACCGCCGTCATCTTCGACGCCGTCTGGGCGGCGGGGCAGAAGCATGGGCTAAAACCCTTCGGCATGGAGGCGCTCGACAGCCTGCGCATCGAAAAGGGCTATCGCGCGTGGAAGGGCGATCTTTCGACCGACTACACCATCCTGCAAGGCGGCCTCGAGCGCTTCGTCGACTGGACGAAGCCGGCCTTCAAGGGCAAGGCCGCGCTGGAGCGCGAGAAGCTTGAGGGCGTGACGAAACGTTTCGTGACGCTGACCGTGGACGCCGGCGACTGCGATGCGCCCTACATGTCGACGCTCTGGCACGACGGCAAGGTCGTCGGCGAGACGACCTCCGGCAACTGGGGCTATCGCACCGGCAAATCGATCGCGCTCGGCATGCTGAAGGCCGATCTCGCGACACCCGGCACGGAAATCGAGGTGGAAATCTACGGCGAGCGTTTCAAGGCGGTTGTTCAGCCGGACGGGCCGCTCTTCGACCCCAACAATGAAAGACTGCGCGCATGAGCAAACCCATTCCTCAGAAGGCGAGAGCCGTCATCATCGGCGGCGGCGTTTCCGGCTGCTCGGTCGCCTATCACCTCGCAAAACTCGGCTGGACAGATGTGGTGCTGCTGGAGCGCAAGCAGCTCACGTGCGGCACCACATGGCATGCCGCGGGCCTGATCGGCCAGCTCCGCGCCTCGCAGAACATGACGCGCCTCGCAAAGTATTCCGCCGACCTTTACGTCAAGCTTGAAGCCGAGACGGGCATCGGCACCGGCATGCGCCAGTGCGGCTCGATGACGGTGGCGCTGACGGAGGAGCGCAAGGAAGAGATTTACCGCCAGGCCTCGCTCGCCCGCGCCTTCGATATCGACGTGCGCGAAATCACCGTCGACGAGGTGAAGGCGATGTATCCGCACCTCAACACGGCGGATGTGAAGGCCGCCGTGCACCTGCCGCTCGATGGCCAGTGCGACCCGGCGAACATCGCGATGGCCCTGGCGAAGGGCGCGCGGCAGAACGGCGCGACGGTGATCGAGGGCGTAAAAGTCACCTCCGTCCTCACCAGGGATGGACGCGTGACGGGCATCACCTGCGAGCAGAACGGCGAAACCTTCACCATCGAAACGGAAAACGTCGTCAACGCCGCCGGCATGTGGGGGCGCACGCTCGCCGATATGTCGGGCGTGACGTTGCCGCTGCATGCCTGCGAGCATTTCTACATCGTGACCGAGCCGATCCCGAACCTGCAACGGCTCCCCGTGCTGCGCGTGCCGGATGAATGCACCTACTACAAGGAAGACGCCGGCAAGATGCTGATCGGGGCCTTCGAGCTGAAGGCCAAGCCGTGGGGCATGGACGGCATCTCGGAAGATTTTTGCTTCGACCAGCTTCCGGAGGATTTCGACCACTTCCAGCCGATCCTCGAAAACGCCATCAACCGTATGCCGATGCTGGAGACGGCCGGCATCCACACCTTCTTCAACGGCCCGGAAAGCTTTACGCCCGACGACCGCTACTATCTCGGCGAAGCCACGCAACTGAAGGGCTACTGGGTCGCCGCCGGCTACAATTCCATCGGCATCGTCTCCTCCGGCGGGGCGGGCATGGCGCTTGCCCAGTGGATGAACGACGGCGAAGCGCCTTTCGATCTCTGGGAGGTGGATATTCGCCGCGCCCAGCCCTTCCAGCGCAATCGGGCCTATCTGAAGGATCGCGTCTCCGAAACGCTCGGCCTGCTCTATGCCGACCATTTCCCCTATCGCCAGATGGCGACGGCCCGCGGCGTGCGGCGCTCGCCGCTGCATGAGCACCTGAAGGCGCGGGGCGCGGTGTTTGGCGAAGTGGCCGGTTGGGAGCGCGCCAACTGGTTCGCGAAGGAAGGGCAGGAGCGGGAATACCGCTATTCATGGAAGCGGCAGAACTGGTTCGAGAACCAGAAGGACGAGCACCTTGCCGTGCGCAACGGCGTCGGCCTCTTCGACATGACCTCTTTTGGAAAAATCCGCGTCGAGGGCCGCGATGCGCTGGCCTTCCTGCAAAAGCTCTGCGCCAACCAGATGGACGTCGCCCCCGGCAGGATCGTCTATACGCAGATGCTCAACGAACGCGGCGGCATCGAGAGCGACCTGACGGTGACGCGCCTTTCGGAGACGGCGTTCTTCCTCGTCGTGCCCGGCGCGACGTTGCAGCGCGATCTCGCCTGGCTTCGCAAGCACTTGAAGGACGAGTTCGTCGTCATCACCGATGTGACGGCGGCCGAAAGCGTGCTCTGCGTCATGGGGCCGAAGGCGCGCGATCTCATGCGGAAGGTCAGCCCGAACGACTTTTCCAATGCGGCGCATCCCTTCGCCACGGCGCGGGAGATCGAGATCGGCATGGGCCTCGCCCGCGCGCATCGCGTCACCTATGTCGGCGAACTCGGCTGGGAGCTCTACGTCTCCACCGACCAGACCGCCCACGTCTTCGAGGCGCTGGAGGCGGTGGGGGCGGATGTCGGGCTGAAACTGTGCGGGCTGCATACGCTCGACAGTTGCCGCATCGAAAAGGCGTTCCGGCATTTCGGCCATGATATCACAGACGAGGACCATGTGCTCGAGGCCGGCCTCGGCTTTGCGGTGCGCACGAAGAAGGGTGATTTCATCGGCCGCGACGCGGTGCTGCGCAGGCAGGAGTCCGGCCTTAAGCGCCGCATGGTGCAGTTCAGGCTGACCGATCCCGAGCCTGTGCTCTTCCACAACGAAGCGCTGGTGCGTGACGGCAAGATCGTTTCGACCATCACCTCGGGCAATTACGGCCACTTCCTCGGCGGCGCGATCGGCATGGGCTATGTGCCTTCAGCCGGCGAGAGCGAGGCGGATGTGCTCGCCTCGAACTACGAGATCGAGATCGCCGGTATCAGGGTGAAGGCGGAAGCCTCGCTTCAACCCCTGTACGATCCGAAAGCCGAAAGGGTGCGCGCATGAAAAACCTTGCCGACCGTCACCAGCGATTTTTCGATCTGCACCAGTCGGGCTGCTTCGTCATCCCCAATCCCTGGGACATGGGCTCCGCCCGCATGATGGCCGCCTCCGGCGCCGTGGCGCTCGCGACCACCTCGGCCGGCTTCGCCTTCACGCTCGGGCGTCCCGACATGGGCCGCGTGACGCGCGAGGAAGCGCTGAAGCACGCGGAAGACCTGGTGCGCGCCACGCCGCTGCCGGTCTCCGGCGATTTCGAGAACGGCTTTGCCGATGCGCCCGAGGGCGTCGCCGAGACGATCCGGCTTGCCGCAGAGGTCGGGCTTTCCGGCTGCTCGATCGAAGACACGCAGATGGTGGACGGCAACCCCGCCTATGCCTTCGATCTCGCCGTGGACCGTATCCGCGCCGCGGCGGATGCCGCCCGGTCGCTCGGCCGGCCCTTCATCCTCTGCGCCCGGGCCGATGGCGTGATGAACGGCGTCTACGATCTCGACGAGGCCATCCGCCGCATCCAGGCTTACGAGACGGCCGGCGCGGATCTCGTCTACGTGCCCGTGCCGCCGGGCGAGGCGGAACTGCGCCGTGTCGTGCAGTCCGTCTCAAAGCCGGTCAATGCGCTCGCCGCCGGGCCGCTGCGCCAGCTCACCGTGCCGCAGCTTGCCGCTATCGGCGTGCGCCGCATCTCGCTCGGCTCGATGATCGCCCGCGTCACCCATGCCGCCATCGCCGAGCAGATGGACGCCATCGTCAAGGATGGCAGTTTTGCAAAATTGTCGGCCGCCGCGTCGGGGGACCTCATCAACAGAATGCTGGCCGCCGGTGCGGGGGAGACGGATCATGAGTGAACAGGCAGTTTTGTCCCGGCGGTCCGGTGGGCGTGCGGCGCGCGTCGCGATGCGCGCGGCACCCCTTGCGGAAAACGTCCGGCCGGTGCGGCCGGGCCTGCCGGGCGGCCAGTACAAGCCGCTGACGGAGGCGGGCGTGCGCCGCATCCACGAGGCGGCGCTGGATGCGCTCGAAAATATCGGTCTCGCCAATGCGCCGAAATCCGGCATCGAGATCATGACGGGCGCGGGCGCCATTCTCGGTGAGGACGGACGTTTGCGCTTCCCGCGCGCGCTGGTGGAGGACATGCTGGCCCTTGCGGCGCGCGACATCACGCTTTACGGCCGCGATCCGAAATACGATCTCGAACTGTCGGGCACCCGCGTCTATTACGGCACGGCGGGCGCGGCGGTGCATATCGTCGATGTGGAGAAGCGCGAGTACCGCGAATCGACCGCGAAGGACCTCTTCAACGCCGCCCAGCTCGTCCATCATCTCGATAACGTGCATTTCTTCCAGCGGGCGATGGTCTGCCGCGATGTCGCGGACAATTTCCTGATGGACATCAACACGCTCTACGGCTGCTGCGCCGGCACTTCCAAGCACGTCGGCACCAGCTTCTCCGATCCCTCCCATGTTGCCGGCTGCTTCGATCTCATCCACATGATGGCCGGCGGCGAGGACAAGTGGCGGGCGCGGCCCTTCGTGTCGAATTCCAACTGCTTCGTCGTGCCGCCGATGAAATTCGCGGAAGAGAGCTGCATCACCATGGAGGCCTGCATCCGGGCCGGCATGCCGATCCTGTTGCTCTCGGCCGGGCAGGCCGGCGCGACGGCCCCCGCTCCGCTCGCCACCGCCATCGTGCAGGCGGTCGCCGAATGCCTTGCCGGCGTCGTCTACGTCAATGCCATGGCCCCCGGCCACCCGGCGATCTTCGGCACATGGCCCTTCGTTTCGGACCTGCGCACCGGCGCCATGTCCGGCGGCTCCGGCGAGCAGGCATTGCTGACGGCCGGCTGCGCGCAGATGCACCAGTTCTACCGGCTCCCCGGCGGCGCGGCGGCGGGCATTGCCGATTCCAAGCTGCCGGATATGCAGGCGGGCTGGGAACAGGCGATCTCGAATGTCATGGCGGGTCTCTCCGGCCTCAACATGGTCTATGAGGCCGTCGGCATGCATGCCTCGCTGCTCGGCTTCTGCCTTGAAAGCCTCGTGCTCGGCGACGACCTTTTGGGCCAGGTGCAGCGCTGCGTGCGCGGCATCGACGTGACGGAGGATTCCGTCTCGCTGGAGACGATGCGGTCGGTCTGCCTCGAAGGTCCCGGCCATTATCTCGGCGATCCGCAGACGCTGTCGCTGATGCAGACGGAATATATCTATCCCGCCGTCGCCGACCGCACGAGCCCCAAGGAATGGGCCGAGATCGGCCGGCCGGACCTTGTGCAGAAGGCGATCGAGCGCAAGAACCGCATTCTCTCGGAGGCCGGCGGCCCGCTCTTCGATTTTGCGACGGACCAGGCGGTGCGGGAGAAGTTCAAGATCTACTTCTGAAGCAAGTCCATTAAATGCTGGGATTAAACGCCTAGACTCTGCGATCGAAATGGGTGCGCAGCGAGACGTGCGTCTGCACGGTCGCGATGCCGGGCGTCGTCGCGATCTGGCGGCGCACGGTGTCGAGTTCGCCGTTCGAAGTGCATTCGACAAGCAGCATCAGGTCCGTCGGTCCGGCGAGCGACCAGCAGGTCACGACGTTCGGAATGCCGGTGAGATGCGGCACGATATGGTCGCAGTTGCGGCCCTGCTGGAAGCCGACGGCGATCAGCGCCTCGACGCCCGGTCGTTCCCGGTCGATACCGAGCTTCACGGTATAGCCGGCGATGACGCCCTTCGCCTCCAGCCGCCGGATGCGCTCGTGCACCGCGCTTCGGGAAAGCCCCGTGTGGCGCGCAAGCTCCACGAGGCTTTGGCGCGCGTCGGCGCGCAGCGCCGCGAGCAGCAGCCTGTCCTTCTCGTCCAGTTCGTTCATCCGGAAAAACCTCCATCCGGCCGGACGATCGTCCGGCGCTCCGGCTCCTTGCTGCGCGAAACCGGACGGAAAAGCAACTATTCGTCGGTCATCGCTTCATGGAGAAACCGATGCCGACCCTACCTGACAACGCCGTCCTGATCCCGATCGACATGCAGCAAGCCTTCGACGCCGCGCCCTGGCCGCGGCGCTGGAACGAGAAGCTGGACGACAACGGTCTGGCGCTGCTCGCTGCCTGGCGCGCCGCCGGGCGGCCGATCATCCATGTGCGCCACGACAGCGTGGAGCCGGGCTCCACGCTGCGCCCGGAGGCGCCGGGCAACGCGCATCGCCCCGGCTTTGCGCCGCAGGCGGGCGAGCCGCTGGTGACGAAGAGCGTCAACGCCGCCTTCATCGGCACGGATCTCGACTTGCGCCTGCGCCGGCTCGGCGCGGAGACGGTCGTGCTGTTCGGCGTTTCCACGGATATGTGCGTATCGACCAGCGTGCGCGTCGGAGCGAACATGGGCTACCGGGTGATCCTCGTCGAGGATGCCTGCGACTGCTTCGACCTGCCGGACGGCGCAGGCGGGACGATCGCCGCGCGCGACGTGCACCGCGCCCATGTCGCGACGCTGCGCCATGAATTTGCGACGGTGCGCAGTACGGCCGATGTCGTCGCCGCGTTCTGATTTCTCGACTTTGGCGCATTCTCCCACGCCGAAGCGATACCGCTTCGGCTGGAAACGTGTCAGCGGGTCACGGCCCTGACGTCGCGCACGCCAAAATCCCATTCGGGGGCGGTGACGGGGTTGAGATCGATGCCGGGGAAGACGGCGAAGGTCGAGAAAGCGGCGCTTTCGCCCGGCTGGACGCGCAGCACGATCAGCGCGCTGTCGCGGCCGACCTCGCGGCAGGTGCCGCCGGGGCAGTCGGAGAGAACCACGTCGAGGCGGAAAGACTGCATCGGCACGGGGCCCTTGTTGGCGATGCTGCCGGTCACGCGAAAGCTCGTCTTCGTCTGGCCGGCGCTGGCCTGCATTTCGGCAAGCACGACCGTCTCTTCCGAAAGCACCGGTGTCGTTGCGTTGGGGGTGACGGGGGTGCCGGAGGGCGCGCGTTCGTCGACGAACCAGATGAGGAGCGCGCTTGCTAGGCCGATGGCCACCACGATGGTGAGGACGGGTTCGACCCAGCTTTGGAAGCGCCGGAAGCGCAGTGCGAGATAGAGTATGGCCGCTGCCGCGACTGCGAATGCCCAGATCATTCAGGTCCTCCTGGGCATGATATAGCCTGCGGGAGAAGGGACCGAAAGGCCGGTCCCCTCACTTTGCCTTGAGGCTGATCCAATAGGCGCCGTCGAAAGGCACGGCGGCGAAGCGTTCGTTGATTTCCTTCAATGTCGCATCCGGGTCGATGTCGGCAAAGATGTCCGGGCGCAGCCAGTGCGCGAAGGCCTCGGCGGCGAGTACGTTGAGCGGGACGGTGTTGAAGAAGTTCCACAGACCGTGCACGCGGCCGTCCTTCACCGCCTTCAGGTCGGAGAGGATCGGCGCCTTGACGGCGCGGGCGAGCGTTTCGCGCGCCTCTTCAGCGGCAACGCCGGGACCGACCGAGAACGAGCTGTAGGTGCCGCCCGGCGACGCGGTCGCGATGTAGACGTCGGGATTGGCCGCGATGATGAATTCCGAACTGACGATGCCGCCCTGCGCCGGCAGGCTTTCGGCGATGTTGCGGCTGCCGGTGATGGCGATGAAGGCGCCGAGACCGCCCGTGCCATAGGCGTAGCAGCATTTTTCCGGGTTGGGGAAGGCGTCCATCAGCACGGTCGGACCCGGCTCGGGGTGCTGGGCGACCCGGTCGCGGATGCGCTTGACGCGGGCATCATAGAAGTCGGCGAAGGCGTTGGCCTGTTCCTCGCGGTTCAGCACCTTGCCGAGCAGGCGCATGGTCCCGGCGGTGTTCTTCAGCGCGTTGCTGTTGAAGTCGACGACGACGACGGGCACGCCCATCTTTTCCAGGTAGTCGATCGCCTGTTTGCCGAGTTCGGTATCGGCCTGCCAGTTGGCGAGGATGGCAAGGTCCGCCTTCAGCGACAGCATGGTCTCGAAGGAGAGCGCTCCGTTTGCGCCGATGACCGGGACGTCGACGATTTCAGGGAACTTCTCCTTGAACCGTGCATAGATCTCCGGATTGTCGCCCTGCATGTCGCTCGACCAGCCGGCGAGGATGCTGACCGGGTTCGGATGGATCAGCGAGAGCGCGACGAGATCGAAGCCGCTGCCGAGCAGCACTGCCTTGGGCTGGGCCGGAATGGTGATCTCGCGGTCGAAGGCGTCCTTGACCGTCAGCGGATACGTCACCTCGGCACGGGCCGGCAGGATGGCGAGGAACAGGAGGACGACGGCGATGAGGGCGGAAAGGCGTTGGGTCATTGTTTTCTCAGTTCCGGCAGGGCGCACAGCTCGCCGCAGCCTGGAATGCCGGGCAGCATGTAGCGCAGGCAGCAGACCTTGCGACGGCAGTGGATGACACCTGCTTCCATCTCGTGGCGCAGGCATCCGTGGAAGGGGTTGCGGCTGCCGTTCGCCAGCAGCGGGCAATCGAAGAGGGGACGCGAGGGCCAATGGTCGCCGTCTTCGGGCGGCGCATGGTCCGTCGCGTTGAAGGCATAGTCGATGTAGACGGCGGCATTGTTCCAGGCGAGCTTTGGGGCAATGCCGGTCTTTTCCTTGAACAGGGCGACCGCGCGGGAGAGGTGGCAGTCTACCAGCGGCGTGACGAAGTCGACGAGATCGTCTCCCTCGCTCCAGTCGCCTTCATGCGGCAGGCCGAAGGCCCGGGGCAGGCCGTCCTCGCCGATGGCGATGGTCATCGCATCGAGGGCGACGGGCAGGGTCCGCTCCGCGCGGCGCGCCACGACATAGGGGATGGTGAGGGCGGAGAAATAGTAGAGCGACCAGAAGGAGGCGGCGGCACGCCGGTCTGCCTTGTCATGGCTCTCCGCATAGCGGTCGATCGTCCGGGAAAACCCGTCTCCCTCCAGGAACGCGCAGAGCGGCATGGCGCCATCGAGATCCGACGAGAGCATCATCTTCTCGCCGCACCAGGCATGTTCACCGCTGAAGACCGCCTTCAGGCCTTCGGGCCGGAAAGCGGTCTCGCCGTCCTGGGAGGGAAGCGCCGTCAAGCGCTTACCAGGAGTATTTCAGGCTGCCGATGATCGTGCGGCCCTGGTCGCGGTAGCAGAAGCCGGCCGAGCAGACGGCATCCTGGCGGTCGAAGAGGTTCGTCGCGTTAACCTGCAGCTTCAGGCCGGCGAAGTCCTTGTCGATGGCGGCGAAATCGTAGTCGATCGACGCATCGACGAAGGCGCGCGCCTTGTTCTTTATGCTGTTGGCGTCGTTGCCATAGCTTTCCCCGGTGAAGCGAACGCCTGCGCCGAAGCCGAGGCCGGCCAGCGCGCCGTCTTCCGGCATGGTGTAATGCGCCCAGAGCGATGCCATGTGGCGCGGTACGGAGGAGACGTCGTTGTTCACGGTGCCGGCCGGGCCATCGATGATCTTCGCCTGGGTATAGGTATAGGAGGCGATCAGCGAGAGGCCGTTGTCGAGGCTGGTTGAGGCTTCCAGTTCCAGGCCGCGCGAGCGCAGCTTGCCGCGCTGGACCTGGATGTTGGCCGGACCGCTCGGCAGGTCGACGACTTCATAATAAAGTCCGTTCGTCTGGTCGATGTTGAAAAGTGCGGCCGTCAGCAGGGTGTTGCTGTCCGGAAGCAGGTACTTCACGCCGACTTCCTGCTGCTCGCTCTCGGTCGGCTTGAACGGGTTGCCGGTGGCAAGGTTCACGCCGGCATTCGGCGAGAAGGCGGTCGAGTAGCTGGCATAGGGGGTGAAGCCCCATTCGGTCTCATAGGTCACGCCGGCGCGCCAGGTGAAGGCGCGGTCGCTCTGGTTGATCGTGCTGAGGGCGCCGGAGGCGAGGTCCGTGTTGTCGGTGTCGGTGGAGACCCAGTCGTAGCGGCCGCCGAGCGTGAAGGTCAGCGCGTCGTAGCGGATCTGGTCCTGCAGGTAGAGGCCGGTGATGAACTGGTCCTGCACGCTCTTCGTCTGGAAGCCGATCGGGTCCGTTGGGCGACCGCGTGTCGGGTTCTTGGTGTCGAGCGGCGGCGTTGCGCCGTAGCCGTTCAGCGATTTCCAGTAGATCTTGGTGAAGTCGATGCCGGTGAGCAGCGTGTGCTCCAGTGCGCCGGTGTCGAACTTGGCTTCCAGCTGGTTGTCGATCGTGTAGGTGTTCATCCACTCTTCGTACGTGCCGGCGCTGCTGTCGAGCAGCGTCGGGTCGGCCGCGTTCGGCTGGTAGGCGAAGGCCCAGTCGGCGTCGACGTTCAGCCAGGAGGCGCGGGCGTTCTGGCGGAAGGTGAAGACCTCGTTCAGGCGGTGCTCGAACTCGTAGCCGATGCGGCCCTGGTTCTGGATCGAGTCGTTGTAGGCCGGGTTGCCGGCGAAGATGTC
This sequence comes from Shinella sp. JR1-6, assembly GCF_004284735.1. Classification (NCBI taxonomy): domain Bacteria; kingdom Pseudomonadati; phylum Pseudomonadota; class Alphaproteobacteria; order Hyphomicrobiales; family Rhizobiaceae; genus Shinella; species Shinella sp. JR1-6. The sequence goes on from NZ_SHMI01000004.1 coordinate 66,163, forward strand.
GCTGACCTTGCCGGTGGCGGCGTCATAATAGTAGGCTGCGGTGCCGCCCGTCTTGGTGCGGGAATATTCGCCGAGGATCGTCAGCTTGGTATCCTCGTCCGGCTTCCAGGTGAAGGCCGGCGCGATATAGGCGCGGTCGTCGGGAACGCCGACCTGCTCGGTGTCGGCGCTGCGCAGGAGGCCGGTCAGGCGATAGTAGACCGGATCCGCCTCGTTGATCGGGCCGGAGAGGTCGAACTGGCCCTGGTAGCGGTCGTGGCTGCCATACTGCACCTGGATCTCGCGCAGCGCGTCTTCCGTCGGGCGCTTGCTGATGAGGTTGTAGAGGCCGCCGGCGCCGGATGCGCCGTAGAGTGCGGAAGAGGGGCCACGCAGGATCGAGACGCCTTCGAGGCCGTAGGGCTCGGTCTTGAACAACGAGGAGCCCGCGCCCGGCTGGCGCAGGTTGTCGCGGAAAACGCCCGTATAGGTCACGTCGAAGCCGCGCACGGTGAACGAGTCGAAGCGCGGATCGAAACCGTAGCCGCCGACGCGCGTGCCCGGCGTGTAGGCGAGCGTTTCCAGCAGGGTCTGCGGGTTGCGGTCTTCCAGCTGCTGCTGCGTGACCGAGGAGATCGACTGCGGCGTCTGGATGAAGGGCGTATCGACCTTTGCGCCCGTCGCGCTGCTTTTGCCCACATAGCCGTCCGCCGTGATGACGCCGCCGCTGCCGCCGTTGACGACGATGTCTTCGAGAACGGTCGCACCGCCCGCTGCCGTGGCCGCCTGGTCCTGTGCAAGGGCGACCGTGGCGAGCGTGAGGAGAGACGTGCCGGCGAGCGCCAGGCGGGACATCGTGCGGGAGGGCTTGTGCATGCGGGAACTTTCTGACGAAGCGGATCGATAATGTGACCGTTTTTATCAGGATTTGTCCGGCGGCAAGAAATTATATGACTTAAGTGCTCATGATTTAACCGATGTTGCCGATATGCAACGCAGGTTGTGGATGATCTGCACTCAGAAGGCGAGGCTGCCGGCCATCACTGCAAGCACAAGGAAAATCAGGAAGATGATGAGGGCGATGGCGAAGAGCACCTTGGCAATCGTCGCCGTGGCGGCCGACACGCCGGAGAAGCCCAGAAAGCCTGCGATCAGCGAGACGACAAGGAAGATAAGGGCCCATTTCAGCACGGCGATGCCTCCGATTGTGTCGGAGTAAAGACGCGTGACGGACAAAAAAGTTCCGGGGCAGCGGGAGCGCCCCGGAAGGTGGCCGCGCTCTTGGGCGGCTGGGAGGATTAGTCGTGACTGATCATCACGTGGCGCACGGCGGTGTAGTCCTCCAGTGCATAGATCGACATGTCCTTGCCGTAGCCCGACTGCTTGACGCCGCCATGGGGCATTTCGGTGGTCAGCATGAAGTGGGTGTTGATCCAGGTGCAGCCGTATTGCAGGCGGGCGGCGGCTTTCATCGCCTTGCCGATGTCCTTGGTCCAGACGGAGGAGGCGAGGCCGTAGTCGCTGTCATTCGCCCAGGCGACGGCCTGGTCCGCCTCGGAGAAGCGGGTGACGGAGACGACGGGGCCGAACACCTCGCGGCGCACGATCTCGTCGTCCTGGGTCGCGCCGGCCACCACGGTCGGCTGGAAGAAGTAGCCGTCGTCGCTGCCGGCCCGGCCTCCCGTGGTGATCTCGATATGCTTCACCTCGGCGGCGCGCTCGACGAAGCTGGCGACGCGGTCGCGCTGGCGCCTGGAGATCAGCGGGCCGATCTCGTTCTGCGTGTCGTCGGGGTCGTTGTATTTGATGGTCGAGACGGCGGCCGAGAGGTCGGCGACCAGTTTTTCGTAGATGCCGTCCTGCGCGTAGATGCGGCAGGCTGCCGTGCAGTCCTGGCCGGCATTGTAGTAGCCGAAGGCGCGGATGCCCGAGACGACGGCGTCGAGGTCCGCATCGTCGAAGACGACGACGGGGGCCTTGCCGCCGAGTTCCAGATGGGTGCGCTTGACCGTCTTGGCGGCGGCGGCGAGCACCTTCTTGCCGGTCGCCACGTCGCCGGTGATCGACACCATGTTGATCTTCGGATGGTTGATCAGCGCATTGCCGACCGTCTCGCCGCGGCCGAGCACGATGTTGACCACGCCTTCCGGCAGGATGTCGGCAAGCAGCTTCGCCATCTTCAGCGCCGTCAGCGGCGTCTGCTCGGAGGGCTTGAAGACGACGGTGTTGCCGCCGGCAATGGCCGGGGCCAGCTTCCAGGCCATCATCATCAGCGGATAGTTCCATGGCGCGATCGAGCCGACGATGCCGATCGGGTCGCGCCGCACCATGGAGGTGAAGCCGGGCAGGTATTCGGCGGCGACCGGGGCGCTCAGCGAGCGGATGGCGCCGGCAAAGAAGCGCCAGCAATCGACGATGGCGGGCAGTTCGTCATTGCGCGCGGCATTGATCGGCTTGCCGCAATTGAGCGATTCCAGCGCTGCGAAGGCATCGGCGTCCTTCTCGATCGCGTCAGCGATCTTCAGGAGATAGCCGGAGCGTTCGGCGGGCGTGGTGGTCGCCCAGGAGACAAAGGCCCTTTCTGCGGCGTCGACGGCAGCGTCGATCTGGGCGTAGGAGGCTTCCGGCAGGTCGACGATCTTCGCGCCCGTCTTCGGGTTCAGGATGTGCTCCTCGGCCTCGGTGCCGGCTTCGAAACGCGAGCCGATCAGCATCTGGGTGTCCATCGTGGTTCTCCCTTATCGTTGGTTCATTTGCCGGCGCCGGCGACCTGGTCGCCGTCGCGGGTGAGGTAGTAGGCGCCGAGGATCGGCAGGAAGGTGACGAGCACCACGACCATGGCGACGACGTTGGTCACCGGCCGCTGGCGCGGGCGCACCAGTTCCTCCAGCATCCAGATCGGCAGGGTCGATTGCTGGCCGGCGGTGAAGGTGGTGACGATCACCTCGTCAAAGGAGAGGGCGAAGGCGAGCATGCCGCCGGCGAGCAGGGCGGTGCCGATGTTCGGCAGGATGATGTAGCGGAAGGTCTGGAAACTGTCAGCGCCGAGGTCCATCGAGGCCTCGATCAGCGAGCCCGAGACGCGGCGGAAGCGGGCGACGGCATTGTTGTAGACGACCACGACGCAGAAGGTCGCGTGGCCGAGCACGATCGTCCAGAAGGAGAAGGGGATTTCCGCAAACGAGAAGGCCGAGCGCAGTGCGATGCCGGTGATGATGCCGGGCAGGGCGATCGGCAGGATGACGAGCAGCGAGATCGTCTCCCGGCCGAAGAATTTCGTGCGGGAAACGGCGGCGGCGCACAGCGTGCCGAGCACCAGGGCGACGGCGGTCGAGATGGACGCGACGCGAACGGAAAGCCCCATCGCCTCCCAGACATCCGGCCGGTTCCAGGTAACGGCGAACCATTGCAGCGTATAGCCCGGCGGCGGGAACTGGTAGCTCTTCTCCTCCGTCGTGAAGGCATAAAGGAAGATGAGCAGGATCGGCAGGTGCAGGAAGAGAAGGCCGAGGCCAGCGGCGATCTTCAAGCCGAGCGGGGCCGAGGTGTTTTTGTCAGAGCGCATCGAAGGCTCCCTGTCGCTTGGCCATCCAGAGATAGAGGCCCATGATGACGATCGGCACGACGGAGAAGGCGGCGGCGAGCGGGATGTTGCCGGCCGTGCCCTGCTGGGCATAGACCGCCTGGCCGATGAAGAGCCGCGACGAGCCGATGATCTGCGGGATGATGTAGTCGCCCAATGTCAGTGAGAAGGTGAAGATCGAGCCGGCGATGATGCCGGGCAGCGCCAGGGGGAAGAGGACATGGCGGAAGGTCTGCGCCGGGTTGCCGCCGAGATCGGCGGAAGCCTCGATCAGGTTGCCCGGCACGCGCTCCAGCGCCGCCTGGATCGGCAGGATCATGAAGGGCATCCAGACATAGATGAAAACGATGAAGGTGCCGGTATAGCTGATCGACAGCGACGAACCGCCGACGACGGGCAGCGCCAGCCAGGCATCGAGCAGCCAGGAAAGATGCAGCTTGGCGAAGGCCCAGGTGACGATGCCTTCCTTGGCGAGGATGAGCTTCCAGGCATAGACTTTCACGAGATAGCTCGACCACAGCGGCAGCATGACGCCGAGGTAGAAGACGACCTTCCATTTTCCGCGGGCATAGCGCGCCGCGTAATAGGCGATCGGAAAGGCGATGGCGGCGGAGGCGAGCGTCACCAGAACGGCCATCAGCACGGTGCGCAGGATGATGTCGAAATTCGACGGGATGAGCAGCTGCTTGTAGGTGGCGAGCGTGAACTCGTAGTTGATCAGCCCGGAAAAGTCGTCGATCGAGAAGAAGCTCTGCAAGAGGAGCGCGAAGAGCGCGCCGAGATAGATCACGCCGAGCCAGAGGAGCGGTGGCGTCAGCATCAGGAACAGCAGGATCCTCGGGTTGCGCCAGAAGAAATCCGAAAGCCGCCCGGAGGCGCCTTCGCGGCGCGCGAGGATGGAGGTGTCGGCGGCGACGCTCATTGGGCACCGTCCATCGCGTGCAGGTCTTCCGGCAGGAAGGAGAGGGTGACCGTCTCGCCCTGTGCAGGGACCGTGAGGGATGCTGGGATCATCGCTGCGATGCGGGCGCCGGCGGTCTCCACCGTCACGCGGTTTGCCGCGCCGAGGAAGCTCGTCGCTGTCACGCGGCCGGAAAACTGCTTGCGGCCCGGACCGGTGTCACCCAGCGCGATCGCCTCCGGCCTGAGGCTCGCATAGCTCCGGCCGAAGCCGAGCGTCGCCACGAAATCGGGCGGCAGCACATTGGAGGAACCGACGAAATCGGCGACGAAACGCGTCTTCGGCCGCTTGTAGACCTCTTCCGGCGTGCCGAGCTGCTGGATCTTGCCCTCGCTGAAGACGGCGATGCGGTCGGCCATCGACAGGGCCTCGCCCTGGTCGTGGGTGACGAAGACGAAGGTGATGCCCAGCGACTTTTGCAGACTCTTCAGTTCCTCCTGCATCTGCTCGCGCAGCTTGAGATCGAGCGCGCCGAGCGGTTCGTCGAGAAGGAGCACGCGAGGGCGATTGACGAGCGCGCGCGCCAGTGCCACGCGCTGGCGCTGGCCACCGGAGAGCTGGCCGGGTCGGCGTGTGCCGTAGCCCGGCAGTTTTACCATGGCGAGCGCTTCCTCGGCCGCCTTCAGCCGCTCCGCCTTGCCGACGCCCTTGACCATCAGCCCGTAGGCGACGTTTTCGAGGATCGAGAGATGCGGGAAGAGGGCGTAGTCCTGAAAGACCGTATTGACGTTGCGCCGGTAGGGCGGCACGCCCTCCGCCGTCTCGCCAAAGATCTCGATATGGCCCGAGGTCGGCTGCTCGAAACCGGCCATCAGGCGCAGGCACGTCGTCTTGCCGGAACCGGACGGGCCCAGCATGGCGAAGAACTCACCCTCGGTTATTGCGAGGTCCACGCTGTCGACGGCACGCACGGCGCCGAAGTGGCGGGAGACTTGCTGAAACAGGACGGCGGTCATGGGGGCTCCGGGTGTCTTGTGTTCTGCCCCTCGTCCGCCTGCCGGCACCTTCTCCCCGCAAGCGGGGCGAAGGAGGCATGAGGACGCGTTCCCGCTACCGATCAACCGTCGGGGCGAACGAAGTATCTTGGGGCACGTTCCCTCTCCCCGCCTGCGGGGAGAGGGTTAGGGTGAGGGGCTATTGCGGCCTCACCGGCCGCCGATCACGCCGATATAGTCGGAGACCCAGCGGTGGTAGGGCACGCACTCGCCCTGGCTTTCGCACTTGGTCACCGGCGTGCGCCAGAAGGCGATCTTCTCGAAGTTCTCGAACCCGTTGGTCTTGCAGCCTTCGTCGGTCAGCAGCGCATTGCCCTTGCAGGCGGCCGGAACGGAGGGAACTGCGCCGAACCAGGCGGCGGCATCGCCTTGCACCTTGGCGGACAGCGAGTGCTCCATCCACATATAGGCGCAGTTCGGATGCTGGCTTTCGGCATGCAGCATGGTCGTGTCCGACCAGCCCGTCACACCCTCTTCCGGGAAGGTCGAGGCGATCGGCTGCTTTTCGGCCTGCATCAGGTTGACCTGGAACGGCCAGGAGCCGGAGGCGACGACGCCTTCGTTCTTGAAGTCGTCGATCTGGATCATCGCGTCATGCCAGTAGCGGCCGACCAGCGTGCGCTGCACGCGCAGCAGGTCGAGCGCGGCCTTGTACTGGTCTTCGTTGAGTTCGTAGGGATCCTTGATGCCGAGTTCCGGCTTGTGCTTCATCAGGTATTGCGCGGCGTCGGCGATGTGGATCGGGCCGTCATAGGCCTGTACGCGCCCCTTGTTCGACTTGCCGTCCGGCAGCGTCATCTCCTCGAAGACGACGTTCCAGCTTTTCGGGGCTTCGCCCTTGAAGGCCTCGGTGTTGTACATCAGGACGTTCGGCCCCCAGAGGTAGGGTGTGCCGTAGTGCACGCCGTTCACGGTATGCCAGGGCGCGTTCTGCAGGCGCTCGTCGATGGTCTTCCAGCTCGGGATGAGATCGGTGTTGATCGGCTGGACGCGCTTGCCCGCGACGAGGCGGAGCGACGCGTCGCCCGAGGCGGTGACGAGGTCGAAGCCGCCCTCGTTCATCAGCGCCACCATTTCGTCCGAGGTGGCGGCAGTCTTAACGGTGACCTTGCAGCTCGTCTTCTTCTCGAACTCGGTGACCCAGTCATAGTTCTTGTCCGTCTCGCCGCGCTCGATATAGCCGGCCCAGGCGACGATGGAGACTTCGCCTTCGCCGGCGCCAAGTGCCTTCAGCGGTTCCTGGGCGATGGCGGCGGTGGTGAAGGCGAGCGAAAGGGTAAGCGCGGTGCAGGAATGCAGAAGTCGCGTCATGACAGTCTCCCGGTTTGATCCGCTTTGCTGCGGTATTGTTCCCGGATGAAAAGGTGCCGCGATTTCGCCGCTTTCGCAAATTCATTAATCAGAATGTCGCTATCGGAAATTCCGAAATCGTAGGTGTTATCTTCCCCGCCCGCTCCTCAGCGCCTCCGCCAGCCCCACAAAATCCCGCGCCGCCTGCGGCAGGCTGGATCCCTTGCGCCAGACCATGCCGACCTGCACGACCGGTAGCGCGCCGGAGACGTCGCGGCTTTCGATGCGGTCGCCTTCCAGCGACCAGGGACGGTAGACAAGGTCGGGCAGGAGCGCGATGCCTGCCCCGGTGGCCACGAGGCTGCGCACCGCCTCCACCGAGCGGGTGCGGAAGGCGACATGCGGGCGGGCGCCGAGTGCGGTCAGAAGCTTGCCGGTGTTCTCCTCGATTTCATCGACCGTCAGCATGATCAGCGGTTCCTTCGCGATGTCGCTGACCGAGATGATGTCGGCCGCGACGAGCGGGTGGCCGATCGGCAGCCAGAGGCGATAGGGCGAGGTTTCCAGGATTTCCGCCTGCAACGCCATGCGGTCGCGCAGGTTCGAGATGACCATGACGGCAACGTCGAGCTCGCCGCCGACCAGGAGATGCTCGAGATAGGAGCCGTTGTCCTCGATGGCGCTCACCTCGATGCCGGGAAAGGCGCGGCGATAGCGCGAGAGCAGGTCCGACAGCACGTAGCCGGCGACGAGGGACGTGACGCCGAGATTGAGCTGGCCCTTTTCCGCCGTGCGGTTGTCGGAGAAGGAGCGACGGGCGTCCGAGACGTTCGACAGGATTTTTGTGGCGTGACGCAGGAACTGGTGGCCGTTGTGCGTGGTCGTCAACCCGCGCGGATGGCGCTCGAAGAGTTCGACGCCGAGGTCGGATTCGAGCTCCTTGATGGCCTCGGTGATCGAGGATTGCGAGATCGAGAGGATTTGCGCGGCGCGCGTTACGGACCCTTGTTCCGCGACGGCGACGAAATATTGCAGTTGCCGGAAGGTGAATGCCATGGCGGCAGTTAATATGCCCGGCGCGGGCGAAGCAAGCCGCGAAAATTCCTTGGGAAAGCCGCGGATGGGACAGGCGTGCGGGAGGCGCGCTGCTATGATCCCCGCCGCAAGCATCTTCAGCCAGGCGGCACTGTCGTGCCGGCTGATGCTGCGACCGGACAAGCCCCCGCAGCCGTTCCGCCGAGCCGAAACGGTGCCGGCAACGAGGAGCCGCCATGACCGAACGCCCCATGCCGACCGAGGAGGGCATTCTCGCCTTCCACAAGCGCTGCGAGGGTTTTTATCCCGCCGATGCCGTCGATGCGGATATCGGGCAGCAGCGCGGCTGGTACGATGCGCTCTGCGCCGCCTTCGACGCACCGCCGCCTGTGGGCATGACCAAGCAGGACAGTGTCATTGCGGGGCGCATTCCGGTGCGCCGCTACCGCCCGGCGGCGATGACGAGCGCGACACGGCTTTTCTACATTCACGGCGGTGGCTTCGTCGTTGGCTCGCTCGGCAGCCATGACGCGATCTGCGCCGAGCTTTGCGAGGCCGCGGGCGCCGAGCTTGTGTCCGTGGATTACCGCCTGTCGCCGGAGCATGTCTGGCCCGCCGCCTTCGACGATTGCTGGGCCGTGCTGATCGAGCTTCTACTGGAAAATCACCCGGTCGTGGTGATCGGCGACAGCGCGGGGGGAAACCTTGCGGCCGGCATCGTGCTGAAGGCACGCGACGAGGGGCTGAAGGGCATTGCCGGGCAGGCGCTGGTCTATCCGGGTCTCGGCGGTGACCTTGCTTCCGGTTCCTATCTGGAAATGGCCGAGGCGCCGGGCCTTTCAACTGCCGATGTCGCCTATTACCGGGAGGTCTACAAGGCGCCGGAGGAGGCCGCGCACGCCTTCCCGCTGCGGGCGGAAAACCTTGCCGCCCTGCCGTCCACCTTCATTACCGGTGCTTTTTTCGATCCGCTGCGCGACGATGCGCGGGCCTATGCCGCGCGGCTGGCGCTCGCTGGCGTGCCGGTGGAGTTTCGCGAGGAAAAGCAGATGATCCATGCGTGGCTGCGTGCCCGTTTCATGAGCGCGGGGGCGAGGGCCGGTTTTGCGGCGCTGTGCGATGCCGTGCGCCGGATGGCCCAACCATGAGCGGTGTTACCGATCTCGACGAACTGCTCGCGACGATGGAGCCGGCACTGGCCGAAGGCCGCTTCGTCTATGCCTCTGTGCCGGGCGACGAGTTCGCCCGGTGCCTCCTGCGTGCGCCGATCGGCGTCTTCCGGGAGGCGGAGGGCATGACGCTGATCCTGCCTTTCGAGGCGGCGGACGGGCTGGCCACCAGCGCTCCGATGCGCATGATCACGCTCACGGTGCATTCCTCGCTGGAGGCAGTGGGACTGACGGCGGCCTTCGCGACGGCGCTGACGACGGAAGGGATCAGCGCCAACGTGGTTGCCGGTTACCATCACGACCATATATTCGTGCCGGAGCGGGATGCCGAACGGGCACTCGAAACGCTGCGGGCGCTGTCCCGCACGGCGCGTGAAAAGGGAGACAAGTGATGCGATTTTTGCGGCTGGCTAGCGCGGTTCTGGCTTTTGGTCTTTTGGCGGGGGGGCCGTCCGTCTCCTTTGCGGAGGATGCGCCGGCGCCCCTTCCGTCCTGCGCCCTCTCCGGCTCGAAGAGCGTCTTCATCGGCGGCGCGCCGGCGCTTCGGCTTTCCGACGTGGTGAACTGCCCGCCGGAACTTTACGAGATCGTGCCGAGCATCATGATCGAGGGCCAGCCGATGGTGAAATTCCGCTCGGGCGTTGGCGAGAAGGGCAATTGCACCGCGCGGGGCGATGAGACCGTGTCGGTGGAGGGCGAATCGGCGAGCCGTCTCGGGGATGTGACCTGCACGCAGAATTGAATGTTCGGAGGATTTTCCCCTCACCCCAACCCTCTCTCCGCAAAGCGGGGAGAGGGGATCTACCCTGTTAACGGGTGTTGGTTGGGGAAACCGGTGCGGCATATCCCCTTCGCCCCGTTTGCGGGAGAAGGTGGCCGGCAGGCTGGATGAGGGGCGGCTCTTGGAGTTGCCGTAAAAGGAAACGGGCGACCTCCGCCGCCCGCTTTTGTCAGTTGCCGGCGCTTTCCATACGCCGCGTGGTCAGCACCTTCTCCAGCCAGCCGATCTCCATTTCGGGAACGGATTTCAGCAGCAGGTCCGTATAGTCGTCGAAGGGCGGAGAAAGCACCTTCGATTTCGGGCCGAAGCGCACGAGTTTGCCCCGGTGCATCACGGCCACCGAATCGGCGATGGCGCGCACGATGGCGATGTCGTGGGTGATGAACATGTAGGAGACGTGGGTCTCGTCCTGAAGTTTCAGCAGCAGTTTCAGGATGCCTTCGGCCACCAGCGGGTCGAGGGCGGATGTCGGCTCGTCGCAGAGGATGAGTTCCGGCTGGGCCGCCAGCGCCCTTGCGATGGCGACGCGCTGCTTCTGGCCGCCGGAGAGTTCGGCCGGATAGCGGTCGGCGAAGCGGCCGCCCATCTCGATCTGTTCCAGCAGTTCCTTCACCCGCTCGGTCTTCTGCTGGCCGCGCATGCCGTAGTAGAAGGTGAGCGGCCGGCCGATGATGTCGCGCACTGTCTGGCGCGGGTTCATCGCGGTGTCGGCCATCTGGTAGATCATCTGGACGCGGCGAAGCTCGTCGTTCGATCGGCCTTTCAGCGCCTTGGGCAAGGGTTTGCCGTCGAAGCTGATCGTGCCCTCTTGCGGCGGGAGCAGGCCGGTGATGACGCGGGCGAGGGTGGACTTGCCGGAGCCGGATTCGCCCACCACCGCCAGCGTCTGGCCCTTCGGCAGGTGCAGCGAAACGTTCTGCAGCACCTTGAAGCCGTTGGAATAGCCGGCGGTGACGTTTTCGACCTTCAGAAGCGTGTCTGACTGGTCGGGCGCTTCGTCCCGCTTGGTGCCGCGCACGTTGACCAGCGCGCGGGTATAATCCTGCGTCGGCGCCTCGATGATCTGCTTCACCGAGCCGTATTCGATCATCTTGCCGTGGCGGAGCACCAGGATGTCGTCCGTGATCTGCGCCACGACGGCGAGGTCGTGGGTGATGTAGAGCGCAGCGGTGTGGGTCTCCTCGATGGCGTGCTTGATGGCGGCGAGCACGTCGATCTGCGTCGTCACGTCGAGCGCGGTGGTCGGCTCGTCGAAGACGATGAGTTCCGGGTTGGGGCAGAGCGCCATGGCGGTCATGGCGCGCTGGAGCTGGCCGCCGGAGACCTGGTGCGGATAGCGCTGGCCGAAGGTTTCGGGGCTGGGCAGGCCAAGCACCCTGAACAGGTAGAGCGCGCGCTTTTCCGCCTCCGCCCGGCTCATGATGCCGTGTTTCAGCGAAGCCTCGATCACCTGTTCGCCGAGCCGGTGGGCAGGGTTGAAGGCGGCGGCCGCCGATTGCGCGACGTAGCAGACCTTGCAGCCGCGCACCTTGCGGATGCCCGACGGCGAGAGTTTCAGGAGGTCCTCGCCGTTGAGCTTCACCTCGCCGCCGGTGATGCGCACCCCGCCGCGCCCGTAGGCCAGCGCAGTGAGGCCGATGGTCGACTTGCCCGCGCCCGATTCGCCGATGAGGCCGAGCACCTTGCCCTTCTCAACGTCGAAATTCACGCCTTCGACGAGTGTCACGGTTTTTGGCGGTTCGCCCGGCGGATAGCTGGTCGCCTCGATCTTGAGGTTTCTGACGGAAAGCAGGTCAGGCATCGCCGCGGCCCCCCTTGAGGCTGGAGGTACGTTTCATCAGCCAGTCGACCACGAGGTTGACGCAGATGGCGAGCCCGGCAATCGCCCCGCCCGGAATGAGGGCGGCGGAAATGCCGAAGATGATACCGTCCTTGTTGTCCTTCACCATGCCGCCCCAGTCGGCGGCCGGCGGCTGGATGCCGAGGCCGAGGAAGGAGAGCGTGGAGAGGAACAGGATCGAGAAGGCGAAGCGCAGGCCGAACTCGGCAAGCAGCGGCGAGAGCGTGTTGGGCAGGATTTCCCGAAAAATGATCCAGCCGGTGCCTTCGCCGCGCAGCCTTGCCGCCTCCACGAATTCCATGACCGCCACATCGAGCGCGACGGCGCGGCCGATGCGGTAGACGCGGGTTGAGTCGAGGATCGCCATGACGAGGATGAGGATCCAGAGCTGCTGCGGCAGAACCGCGAGCACGACGAGCGCGAAGATCAGCGTCGGGATCGCCATCATCAGGTCGTTGAAGCGGGAAAACGCCTGGTCGACGAGCCCACCCGTCACCGCCGCCGTGAAGGAGAGCAGCATGCCGAGCGAGAAGGAGAGGATCGTTGCCGCCAGCGCCACGAAGATCGTGGTGCGAGCGCCGAAGATCAGTCGCGAGAAGAGGTCGCGGCCGAGATTGTCGGTGCCGAGCAGGAAATCGCCGCCCATCGGCTGCCAGACGGAGCCGACGATCTCGCTTTCGCCATAGGGGGCGATGAGGGGGGCGAAGAGAGCGCAGAAGACGGCGAGCAGGATGCCGATGATGCCGACCCAGGCGCTGATGGGGATGGTGGAAAGTCTCATCGCGGATGCCTCAATCTGGGGTTCGCAACGATCGCAAGGATATCGGCGAACATGTTGAGGAAGATGTAGAAGGCGGCAAAGATCAGCCCGCAGGCCTGCACGACGGGCATGTCGCGCACCGTCACGGCGTCGACCATGTACTGGCCCATGCCGGGATAGACGAAGACGACCTCCACGACGACGACGCCGACCACGAGATAGGCAAGGTTCAGCGCGATGACGTTGATGACGGGCGCGACGGCGTTCGGCGCCGCGTGCTTGGCGATGATGCGCAGGCCGGAAAGGCCCTTGAGTTCCGCCGTTTCGACATAGGCAGACGACATGACATTGAGGATCGCTGCCCGGGTCATGCGCATCATGTGGGCGAGCACGACGAGGACGAGCGTCGCCGTGGGTAGGGCGATGGCGGAGAGGCGTTCGCCGATCGTCATCGATTCATAGACGGTTGCGGGGAAGGTCGCGACACCCATCTGCACGGCGAAGAACAGGATCAGGAGGTAGCCGACGAAGAATTCCGGCAGGGAAATCGCCGCCAGCGAGATGACGTTGATGATCTTGTCGGGCATGCGGTTTCGGTATTGCACCGCGAGCATGCCGAGGCCGACCGCGAGCGGCACCGAGATGATCGCCGCGAAGAAGGCGAGGAACAGCGAATTGCCAAGGCGTTTGCCGATCTGCTCGCCGACCGAGTTTTTCGAGGCCCAGGAATTGCCGAAATCACCCTGGATGGCGCCACCGAGCCAGTTGAAATAGCGTGTGGTGGCGGGCTGGTCGAGACCGAGATCCTTGCGGATGTTCTCGATGGCCTGCGGCGTTGCGGACTGGCCGAGATAGGTCGTCGCAAAATCGCCCGGCAAGGCTTCCACGCCCCCGAAGATCATCAGGGACACGGCGAAGAGCAAGGCCACGCTGAGCGCGAAGCGTTGCGCGATGAGCGCCACCAGGGGGCTGCTCTTGCTGAGTTTCGCCCAGAACGAAGGCGTGCCTTCGTCTATGGGGGCTCCCGTGGACGCAACCGACCCGGCAACGCCGGCAGACTGCGGGGCTTCGCCCGCAGTCGCCGTTGCTGTCAGCTCCGGACCGTGCGCCGGTCCGTTGCCGGTCATCAGGCGTCGAGCCACACGCGGGTTGCGACATAGCCGTTCGACATGTCGTTGCCGATGTCGTGCACGTAGCCTTTCACCTGCTTGGAGGAGGCGTTCACGAAGTCGTTGAACATCGGCAGGATCAGGCCGCCTTCGTCACGCACCATCATGGCCATGGCGCGGTACATTTCCTTGCGCTTGGCTTCGTCGAGTTCCGAGCGGGCCTGGAGCACCATCTTGTCGAAGTCTTCGCGAAGGAAGCGTGTGTCGTTCCAGTCGGCCTTCGAAAGGTAGGCTGTCGAATACATCTGGTCCTGCGTCGGACGGCCACCCCAGTAGGAGGTCGAGAAGGGCTGTACGTTCCAGACGTTCGACCAGTAGCCGTCGCCGGGCTCGCGCTTCACCTCGATCTCGATGCCGGCCTTCTTGGCGCTCTCCTGGTAGAGCACGGCTGCGTCGACGGCGCCCGGGAAGGCGACATCCGACGTGCGCAGCAGGACGGAGCCGCTGTGGCCCGATTTCTTGTAGTGGAAGGCCGCCTTGTCCGGATCGTAGGCGCGCTGTTCGATGCCCTCCGGGAAGAGGGCATAGGTCTCGTTGATCGGGAAGTCGTTGCCGACCTTGCCATAGCCGCCGAGCACCTTTTCCAGCATGGTCTCGCGGTCCATCGCGTATTTCAGCGCAAGGCGCAGGTCGTTGTTGTCGAACGGCGCCGTGTTGCAATGCATGATGAAGACATAGTGGCCGCGGCCGGAGGTGGAGAGCACTTCCACGGTCGGTGCGCGCTTCAGGAGGTCGACGGTCTTCGGATCGACGCGGTTGATATAGTGCACCTGGCCGGAGGAGAGTGCGGCGATGCGGGCCGTCTTGTCGTTCATCGCGATCATTTCGATCGTATCGACGAAGCCGCGGTCCTGACGCCAGTCGTCCTTGTTGCGCTCGAAGGTGGCGCGCACGCCCGCTTCGAAGCTCGTCACCTTGTAGGGGCCGGTGCCGATCATGGCGTTCGGATCGTCAAGGCCGCCATTCGGCTGGATGACGAGGTGGTAGTCGGTGAGCAGCAGCGGCAGGTCGGCATTGCCTTCGGTCAGCACCAGCACCAGCTTGTCGCCGTCGGCCTTGATTTCCTTGATCGACTTCATGACGCCGAGCGCGCCCGATTCCGACTTCTCGTCCGTGTGGCGCTGCAGGGTCTTGATGACGTCGTCGACGGTCAGTTCCTTGCCGTCGTGGAATTTGACGCCCTTGCGGATGGTGAACGTCCAGGTCGAGGCATCGGCGGACGGCTCCCAGGATTCGGCGAGCGCCGGCACGGGCTTGCCGGTCAGCGGCTCGGATTCGACGAGCATGTCGCCCCAGTTGCGACCGACGACGAACATGAACTGCGAGAGCGCCTTGGCGGGATCCTTCGAGTCGGTGGCGGCCGCGCCTTCAAGGCCGAGCTTCAGGTTGCCTCCGCGCTTGGGCTCCTGCGCGCGTGCCGCGGTGTCGAACATCGTGCCGGCGACGGCGAGCGTGACGCCGAAAGCGGCGGCGCGGCCCATGAACTCGCGGCGGTTCATCTTGCCGAGCGAAACCTGGCTGGTGAGATATTTGGTGTAATCAGTCATTCCCCTGTTCCCTTTTGCTGGCCCATTAGGTGGGCATTTGTCGTTATGATTGGCAGAATTTCTGTTTTTCGCCTCTAAGGCAACCTTACGGCCGGCATTTTATGCCGACAGAAGCGCATTTCCGTCCTCCGAAAGCCTCCTCCCTGCGCCGCAATGCGGCTCGTCGTTCCATAAATTTACCCACGCATTAGCCGCGTGTAACGCCCTAAATTATCTATTCCTTCCATAAGTCTTATTTATGGAAGGATACGGATTGCGCCCGATGCAGGGGCGCAGTCCTCATCGTCCCTTCCAGACGGGATCACGTTTTTCCGCGAAGGCGCGGGCGCCCTCGAGCTGATCTTCGCTGGAATAGAGAATATCGACCGTGCGGAACTGCCGCTTGGTGATCTTGTTCATGGTCGCCTGGAAGGTCTCGCCCTCGGCGGCGCGCACCACTTCCTTGATGGCGGCATAGACGAGCGGCGGGCCGCTTTCGAGCAGGCGTGCCAGTTCCCAGGCGCGGTCGAGCAACCTGTCGGCCGGCAGGATCTCGTTGACGAACCCCCAGCGATGCGCCTCCTGCACGTCCAGCCATCGGCCGGTCAAAAGCATGTCCATGGCGATGTGGTAGGGGATGCGCTTCGGCAGTTTGATCGAGGCGGCATCCGCCACGGTGCCGGAGCGGATTTCCGGCAGGGCGAAGGTCGCGTGTTCGGCGGCGAGGATGAGGTCGGTGGAGAGCGCGATTTCGAGGCCCCCGCCGCAGCAGATGCCGTTGACGGCCGAAATGATCGGTTTGTTGAGGTCACGCAGTTCCTGCATGCCGCCGAAACCGCCGACGCCGTAATCGCCATCGACCGCATCGCCGTCGGCGGCAGCCTTCAGGTCCCATCCTGGACAGAAGAATTTCTCCCCCGCGCCGGTGATGATGGCGACACGCAGGCTTTCGTCGTCGCGGAAATCCGCAAAGATCTTGCCCATGATGCGGCTGGTCGCAAGATCGATGGCGTTCGCCTTGGGGCGATCGATGGTGACTTCGAGAATGCCGCCCTCGCGGCGCTGTCTTATCGGTCCGGTCATGGATTTTTCCTCAGACGGATCAGGGCATCGGCTGCGACGACACCGTCGCCTTCCGGCAGCACCATGATGGGATTAACGTCCAGTTCTTCGATTATTGAAGCGTTTGAAACGACATAGGATGCCGCTGATGCGACGGCCGCGACGAGGGCGCCGATATCGCCCTTCGGCGCGCCGCGGTAGCCGGCGAGCAGTTTTGCGATCTTGAGGCTGGCGATCGCCTCCCGGATCGCCTTTTCGTCGGTCGGCAGGGTCAGGATCGCGGTATCCTCGAGCAATTCGACGAGGATACCGCCGGCGCCGATGGTGAGGACAGGCCCGGCGACCGGATCGCGCATCGCTCCGACGATGAGTTCGGCGACGGGTTTTCCCACCATCTTTTCCACGAGGAAACCGGAGGCGACGTCCGCCATGGTTTTTGCCGCGGCCAAAACGGCTGCGCGGTCCGCAAGGTTCAGCTTGACGGCGCCGGCCTCGGTCTTGTGCGCGACGCCGAGGCCCTTCAACACGACCGGGAAGCCGAGTTTTTCCGCGGCATCGGCGGCGGCCTCTGCCGTTTCTGCGGTAAGGCCCTTTGGAACGGCAAGGCCATGGGCGGCGAGCGCCTGCTTGGCCTCGTGTTCGGTGAGCGTGGCGGTTTCTCCTTCGCCGCCTACGGTCTTGAGCAGCGGCGCGGATTGCGGCCGCGCCCAGGCTTCGCCGATGCCGGCGGCGGCGTCGGCGGCGGCAAGCGCCTCTTCGATGCCGTAGAAGGGCACGACGCCGTTCTGCATCAGCATTTCGGCGGTTTCCTCCGGCATGTTCTCGGCCATGCTGGCGACGATGCCGGCATGGGCGCCCGTGGCCTTGGCGGCGTCGATGACGGCGTGGCAGGTGGTGATCCAGTCGCTCGCGTCGCAGCGGTCGAGACGCGGGAAATCGAGAACGACGAGGTTGAGGCCGTAACCCCCCTCCATCATGGTGGTGAAGGCAGCAGTCTGTTTTTCGCGGTTGCCCCAGACGAAGGTGTGGTAGTCGAGCGGGTTGGAGATTGTCACCATCTGGCCGAGCGTTTCGCGCAGCGGCTGGCGCTGGACATCCTTCAGCGCACGGTAATTGACCTTCCGCTTCACGCCGGCGTCAGCCATCAGCGAGGCTTCGCCGCCCGAGCAGCTCATCGAGGAGATGTCGAAGTTCGGCAGCGGACCGGCGACATGCAGCAGCTTCAGCGTTTCCAGGAGTTCCGGCAGCGTCTCGACGCGCCCGATGCCGAGGCGGGCGAGCAGGGCCGAGGAGACGGCGTCGTTGCCGGCAAGCGAGGCGGTGTGCGAGACGGTGGCAAGCTGCGCCTGTTCCGACTTGCCGACCTTCAGTGTGACGACGGGCTTTTTCAAGTCGCGTGCGCGCTGGCCGAGGCGTTCCAGCGCTTCGAGGCTGTCGAAACCTTCGATATGCAGGCCGACGGCGGTGACGCGCGGGTCTTCGAGCACCGCTGAGGCGAGATCGGCAAGACCGGTCTGCGCCTGGTTGCCGGCGGTCAGGATATAGGCGAGCGGCAGGCCGCGCTGCTGCATGGAAATGTTGCAGGCGATGTTGGAGGATTGCGTGAGGACGGCGACGCCCTTTTCGGCCCGCAGCATGCCGTGCTGGTCGGGCCAGAGCAGGGCGCCATCCAGCATGTTGATGAAACCGTAGCAGTTCGGCCCGAGGACCGGCATGTCGCCGGCGGCCGCCACCAGCGCCTTCTGGAGGTCATCGCCATCGGAAAGCTCGCTGACGGCCTCGCGGAAGCCGGAGGCGTAGCAGACGGCCCCGCCGGCGCCGCGCGCCGAAAGATCGCGGATGATGCCGATGGTGAGTTCCCGGTTGACGCCGACGAAGGAGGCGTCCGGCGCGCCAGGCAGGTCGGCGACGGAGCGGTAGCATTTGCGGCCTAAAATTTCGTCCTCGCGCGGGTGCACCGGCCAGATATCGCCGGAAAAGCCCATCTTGTCGCACTGGAAGATGACCCGCCGCGCCTCCTTGCCGCCGAAGACGGCGATGGATTTCGGGCGGATGAGGCGGTCGAGGGGGGTGTTGCGGGCAATGCCTGCCATGCTCACGCCCCCAGCGGCCGCAGCAGGTCGCGGCTGATGATGTGCCGCTGGATTTCCGAGGTGCCGTCCCAGATGCGTTCCACGCGGGCATCGCGCCAGAAGCGGGCGAGGGGCAGGTCGTCCATCAGGCCCATGCCGCCAAAGATCTGGATCGCCTCGTCGGTGACGCGGGCGAGCATTTCCGTGGCGTAGACCTTTGCCGAGGCGATCTCGCGGTTGGACGGCAGGCCCTGGTCGAGCCGCCAGGCGGCCGACAGCGTCAGGAGGTCGGCGGCGTCGATCTCGGTGATCATGTCGGCGAGCTTGAAGGAAACGCCCTGGTTGGCGCCGATCGGCTTGCCGAACTGCTTGCGCTCGGCGGCGTAGTTGAGGGCGTAGTCGAAGGCGCGGCGGGCGCGGCCGACGGAGGTGGCGGCGACCGTCAGGCGTGTCGCGTAGAGCCAGTCGTTGGCGATATCGAACCCCTTGTGCACTTCGCCGAGGATCTGGGCGGAGGGCAGGCGGCATTCGTCGAAATTGAGGATGCAGTTCTTGTAGCCGCGGTGCGAGACGGACGTGTAGCCGTCGCGGATCTCGAAACCCGGCGTGCCGCGGTCGACGAGGAAGCAGGTGATCAGCTTCTTCTTGCCGCGCGGCGTGTCCTCCTCGCCCGTCGCGATGAAGACGATGACGAAATCGGCGATGTTGGCATGGCTGATGAAATGTTTCGTGCCGTTGACGACCCAGTCGTCGCCGTCCTTGCGGGCGAAACATTTCATGCCGCGCACGTCCGAGCCGGCGTCCGGTTCGGTCATGGCCAGCGCGTCGAATTTTTCGCCGCTGACGGCGGGCAGCAGGTATTTTTCGCGCTGCTCGTCGTTGCAGGCCATCAGGATGCCGGAGGGGCGGCCGAAGAAGACGGTCAGTGCCATCGAGCCGCGGCCGAGTTCGCGCTCGACGAGGGTGAAGGAGGTGTGGTCGAGGCCGGCGCCGCCGACCTCTTCGGGCATGTTGCAGCCGAAGAAGCCGATTTCCTTGCACTTGCGCGCGATCTCCTGGCCGAGTTCCGGCGGCACATGGCCGGTGCGCTCTACCTCGTTTTCGTGCGGATAGATTTCCGTTTCGACGAAGGCGCGGACCGTGTCCACGATCATCTGCTGTTCGTCGGTGAGTGCGAAATTCATGGTGTTCCCTCGTTCTTCTTGGTTTGCCCCTCATCCGGCTGCCGCCACCTTCTCCCCGCACGCGGGGAGAAGGATATGCCGCGCCGTTCTCCTCCGTTCCCAAGCCTGCTTGTGGCAGGTCCCCTCTCCCCGCTTGCGGGGAGAGGGCTAGGGTGAGGGGCAGCTTTACTGCGCTTTCTTCTGCCCGACGTGCCGTCCAACCCCTTCCGGCGCCGGCAGCCCGGCATGCGCTTCCATGATCGGCGCGATCTTCGCCAGCACTTCGGCCGGCGCGTCGATGCTCTTGCCGGCCTTGCTATCGACATGCAGCACCATCTGCTCGGCGGTCGCGATGACGTCGCCGGTCGCGGCGCCATGGATGCGGGTGAAGTAGTGCATGCGCTTGTTGTCGAAGGAGAGCAGTTGCAGCGTCGTGTAGAGCGCCTGGCCGAGCTTGGCCTCGCCGAGATGGCGGATGTGGGTCTCCACCGTGTAGTAGCTGTGGCCGGCCTCGACATAGTCGAAATCGACGCCGACCAGCCGCAGCAGCGCGTCGGTCGTATCGCCGAAGAGCTGGAGATAGCGGTGCTCGGTCATGTGGCCGTTGTAATCGACCCAGGCGGCGTTGACCTTGGTATCGACGAGGCGCAGCGGTTCGCTCGTGGAAACCTCGACCTTGGCCTTGCCGGCCTTGGCCCAGAGATGCTTTTCGAACTCGGCGAGCAACTTGCCCGAACCCCAGCCGCGGCCGTCGTCGCCGGCCTTCAGGGCGTGCATGATGCCGACGAGGTTCTGGTCGCGGATGCGCTCCAGTTCGCGGATGCCGCGGGCGCCGGATTGTGCATCGGACTGGTCGGCGATCTTTTCGACCAGCGCGTCGTCGAGGTCGACGACGTCGGTGAGTTTCGTCCAGGGCCAGGAGAGGCAGGGGCCGAACTGGGCGAGGAAGTGGCGCATGCCCGCCTCGCCGCCGGCGATGCGATAGGTCTCGAACATGCCCATCTGCGCCCAGCGCATGCCGAACGAATAGCGGATCACGTCATCGAGCGTTTCCGTGTCGCAGATGTCGTCCTTGATCAGCCAGAGGCCCTCGCGCCAGACGGCTTCCAGCAGACGGTCGCCGACGAAAGCCTCGATCTCCTTGTTGATGATGACGCCCTTCATACCGATCGGCGCAAGCTTGGCCTTGGCGTCTTCGAGCACGGCGCGCGAGGTCTTCTCGCCGCCGACCAGCTCGGCGAGGGGCAGCAGGTAGACGGGATTGTAGGGATGCGCCACGAACAGGCGTTCGGGGTGCTTCATGTCGCGCTGGAGATCGGTCGGCATCAGGCCGGATGTGGAGGAGCCGATCAGCGCGTCGGGTTTTGCCGCCGCGTCGATCTTCGTCAGCACGCCGCGCTTCAGCTCCAGCCGCTCGGGCACGCTTTCCTGAATCCAGTCAGCGTCTTCCACGGCTTCTTCCAAGCTCTTGCAGAAGGTGATTTTGCCCTTCGGCGGCAGCGGCGCCATGGTGAGCATGCCGTAGGCGCGCTCGGCATTGGCCATGACTTCGCCGATGATGCGCTCGGCCTCCGGATGCGGATCGAAAATCTTCACATCGATGCCGGCGAGCGCGAAACGCGCGACCCAGGCGCCGCCGATGACACCGCCGCCGATGCAGGCTGCCTTGTTGATGGTGGTCATGCTGTCCGTTCCCTCATGTTCTTTTCCGTGTGCACGGTTTGCTTGCCCCTCATCCGGCTGCCGCCACCTTCTCCCCGCAAGCGGGGAGAAGGGAAATGCCGCGCCGCGTTCCTCCATCCCGACCGTTCGGTTTGGCAGGTCCCTCTCCCCGCTTGCGGGGAGAGGGCTAGGGTGAGGGGCAGCCCGGTCCGTCAGCCCCGAGGCGCCCGCTTCGTTAGTTTCAGCTTCTCGCGCACTTCCGCCGGGCCGATGACCCGTGCGCCCATGCTTTCGATGATGTTGACCGCCTTGTCGACGAGCTGCGCATTGGTGGCGAGCTGGCCCTTGCCGACATAGAGATTGTCTTCAAGGCCGACGCGGACATTGCCGCCGGCAAGCACGGCTGCAGCCGGATAGGCCATAGCGTTGCGGCCGATCGAGAAGGCGGAGAAGGTCCAGGACGGCGGCACGTTGTTGACCATCGCCATGAAGGTGTTGAGGTCGTCGGGCGCGCCCCACGGAATGCCCATGCAGAGCTGGATGAGCACCGGGTCCTCGATGACGCCTTCCTCGACGAGTTGCTTGGCGAACCAGAGGTGGCCGGTGTCGAAGGCCTCGATCTCCGGGCGCACGCCGAGATCGGTCATCATTTTGCCCATGGCGCGCAGCATGGACGGCGTGTTGGTCATCACGTAGTCGCCGAGCGAAAAGTTCATCGTGCCGCAATCGAGCGTGCAGATTTCCGGCAGGCATTCGGCGACGTGGGACACGCGCTCGGTGGCGCCGACCATGTCGGTGCCGTTGGGGTTAAGCGGCAGCGGCTGCTCGGTGTTACCGAAGATCATGTCGCCGCCCATGCCGGCGGTGAGGTTTAGGACGACGTCGACTTCCGCGTCGCGGATGCGCTCGGTTACTTCGCGGTAGAGGTCGTTGCGGCGGCTCGGCGCGCCGGTTTCCGGATCGCGCACATGGCAGTGCACGACGGCGGCGCCGGCCTTGGCGGCCTCGATCGCCGATTCGGCGATTTGTTTCGGCGAGCGCGGCACATGGGGGGATTTGCCGGCGGTGTCGCCGGAGCCGGTGACGGCGCAGGTGATGAAGACGTCGCGGTTCATCGTAAGGGGCATTGTCGTTCTCCCAGTATTCTCGTTGGGGCCATTACGAGCCAAAAGCAGGCGCAACGCTTTCACTTTTCGGATCCATCCTTGACAATTTGAGAGATCAACGGACAAGCTTCCGCCATGCTCGATTCCTCCGCCGACACACTCGACATCGATATCCTCGTTCTGCCCGAGACAAACCTCATCCTCGTCGCCTCGGTCATCGAGCCGCTGCGCGCCGCCAACCGCATTTCCGGCCAGGCGCTCTACCGCTGGCGGATTTTTTCGCCTGACGGGGCGCCGGTCGAGACGCGCAGCCGCATTCCCGTGCCGGTCGACGGCCTGTTCCGGCCGGAGAAGGAGACGCATCCGCTCTTCGTGCTGTCCTCCTATCAATGGCAGATGAGTGCGACGCCTCTGTTGCGGCGCCAGCTTTCGCAGACGGCGCGCCATCGCAGCATGATGGCCGGCATCGAATCGGGGAGCTGGCTGCTTGCCGAGGCGAGCCTCCTCGACGGTCATTCCGCCACCGCCCACTGGGAGGACATGGAGGATTTCGCCTCGGCCTATCCGCAGATCGGCGTGGTGCGCGAGCGCTACGTCATCGACGGAAAGCGCATCACGACCGGCGGCTCACTGCCGACACTCGACCTGATGCTGGAGATCATCCGCCGCCGGCAGGGCTATTCGCTGGCGCTGGAAGTGTCCCGGCAGTTCATCTACGAGCACGAGCGCACCGGCGGCCTGCTGCAGGTGCCGGCGCTCGGCAACATGCGCGTCGCCGACCAGCGCGTCAGCCAGGCGGTGCGGCTGATGGAGGAGACGGTGGAGGCGCCGCTGACGCTGGCACGGCTGGCAAAACGCGTCGGCATCAGCGCCCGCCATCTGCAGGATCTTTTTCAGGAAACCATGGGCGTCGCGCCGCACCAGCACTATCTGGCGCTGCGCCTCAATGCCGCCCGGCGCAAGGTCATCGAAACGAAAACCGAGTTCGCCGACATCGCGGCGCTCACCGGCTTCAACTCTTCCTCCGCCTTCTCGCGCAGCTACCGCGCGCACTACCATGAAAGCCCGACGGAGACGCGGCGGCGGCTCAGGGCCGGGGCGAAAGGTTAGGGTTTCGTCAGAAGTCCCAGCATCGTCTCCGCGGCCTTGCGGGAGAGGGCGTCGCGCGGCCAGACGAGGCTCAGCGATTGCTGGTAGGCGGCATCGAGCGGCAGCAGCACCGGCGGCGGGTTGATGTTGGCGACCGAATGTTCCGGCAGCACGGAGAGATGGCCGTGGTCGAGCACGAGGTTGATGATGACGGGGATCGAATCCACCTCGACCAGCGTCAGGCGGGCGCGTTCGGCCGGGGAGAGCGTCGCTTCGAGGAAGCGGTCCGTCATCTGGCGCAGGCCGCTGCGCGGGCTCGGCACGGCGATGGGGTAGCGGCCGAGCAGCGTGGAAAAATCCACGGAACCATCAAGTCCGCGCGGGCCGGCGAGCGCCAGTTGCGAGCGGCCGATCAGGCTGCCCTCGAATTCGGCGGGGTAGCGGTCGGTGTCGAGCAGGATCAGGTCGAACCGGCGATTTTTCAGGCCCGAGACCAGTTCGTCCGCCGTCGTCGAGGAGAGGAAGAGCGGCTGGCGCGGCCGCGCCCCGCGCCATTCCACGGTGAGGCGGGCGAGCATGGCGGCGATCTCGCTTTCGTGGCCGAAGGGAATGACCGCGCCGAGCCGCCAGGTGGCGGCGCTGCGGCGGAACCGTTCGGCCGAGGCGGTGAAAAGCAGTTCCCAGGCTGCGCCGATGCGTTCAGCGAGCGCCAGCGCCTCAAGGCCGGCGGGCGTGCAGCTTATGCCCGTCGCCGAACGGTCGAGCAGCTTGCAGCCGATCGCGGCTTCGAGATGGCTGAGCTGCCGGGTGAGCTGCGGCTGGCCGAGGCCGAGGCTTTTGGCGGCGGCGTTGATGCTGCCGGCCCGGGCTGTGGCCGTGAAGCGGGCGAGGGCGGAAAGCGAGATGGCCGGCGTGGTCTGCACGCCGCCGAGGGCGGCGAGCGCTACGGCGGCGGCGGCAATCTCGGCAAAACGCGGCAGGCGGGCTTCGGCGTCGAGCGTCGGCACCAGCGCCTGCCCGTCGCGCCGCACCAGCGGCACGGAAAGCACGGCCTCGACACGGCGCAGCGCCGCGCTGGCGCTGGAGGCGGGACGCCCCATCGCGGCGGCTGCCCTGCGGATGCCGCGTTCTTCGAGAATGCTGTGCACAAGGCAAAGGGTGGATAGATCCACGGGCGGGTCCTTCAGTCTGTTCCGTCTGTTCGACCTATAGCATGAACCGTACGGATTTTGGGATATGGGTTCGGCCCGCGTTCCGCATAACATCCGTATTCAGTTTTTCCGCATTCCGGACAGGCCCTTTTCCTGGAATCGCTTTCGAAACAGGCTTTTTGAAAATGCTCGCTTCCGCCGACATGCTCTATCTCACCGGCCAACCGCTCGACTTCGCGACGCTCGAGGCGATCGGCACCGGCGCGCGACGGCCGGTCGCCTGCGAGATCGGCATGGGCCGCGTCGGCACCGCCCGCCGCATCGTCACCGACCGCCTCGCCACCGGCCTGCCGATCTACGGCGCCAATACCGGCGTCGGCTCGATGAAGGACAAGCTGTGGACGGCCGACGATCTCGTCGAGTTCAACAATAACCTGGTAAAAGCCCATCATTTCGGCACGGGCGAACCCTTCTCGCTGCCGATCGTGCGCAAGGCGATGGGCATCCGCGTCAACACGGCGCTCGGCGGCTATTCCGGTTGCAGCCCGGAGCTGATCGACGCCTTCCTTTCGCTGCTTGAACGGGATGTCGTGCCCGTCGTGCGCCGGCATGGCTCGATGGGCTGCGCCGATATCGGCCTGATGGGCCAGATCGCGGCGGTGCTGACGGGCGAGGGCGAGGCTTGGTATGGCGGCGTGCGCCTGCCGGCCGCCGAAGCCTTGAAGCGCGCCGGCCTGACGCCCTATCGCATGCAGCCGCGCGATGCGCTGGCCGCCCTCAGCGTCAACGCTATTTCGCATGCCGCCGCCGCCAATGTGGTGCGCGAGGCGGCCAAGGCGATCCGCAACCTCATGGTGACGGGCCTGCTGTCGTCGCTGGCGCTCGGTGCCTCGGCTGATCCGTGGCGGGTCGCCGCACGGTTGTCCGCCCACGGCGAGGCGCTGGCCGGCACCTGGTTCGAGGCGCAGGCCTCCTCCGGCCATTGGCCGAAACCCTCGGCGATCCACGATCCGCTCAGCTTGCGCATGACCGCGCAGGTGTTCGGCGCCTGCCTCGATACGCTGATGAACGCTGCCGAGCGCATCGTCGAGGCGACGGCGCAGTCCGACGACAATCCTGTCGTGCTCGACAATGTCGTGATGGCCTCCGGCGGCTCGCTGCCGCTGTCGACGACGCTCTATGTCGAGGCGGCGCAGACGGGGTTCGCCCATCTCGCCCGCAACGTCCTGAACCGCTGCGTGCTGCTGGCCAACGGCGTTCGGCGCAACCTGCCGGTCAATCTCGTGGCGCCCGGGGAGACCGCGACCGGCTTCGGGCCGCTCCTGAAACTCGCCGTCGAACTCTACATGCGCATTCAGTCGCTGGCGGTGCCGATCTCGGCGCAGTCCATCGTCGTTGCCGGCGGGCTGGAGGAGGAGGCGACCTTCCTGCCGCTGATCGTCGAGCGCATGGAAAGCCAGGTGCGGGATCTGCGCCAGCTCGCTGCGCTCGAAGCCATGCTGTCCGCCCAGGCGATCGACCTTGCCGGCGACAATGTCGAGGGCGTCGTCGCCATCGCCTATCAGCGCACGCGGGCGATCAGCCCATTCTACCGCAAGGACCGGCCGCTTTCGGCCGAAATCGAGGCGCTCGACCGCGATCTCGCCAGCCCCGAGGCGCTCGCCGCCTTTGTCGAGGCGGCGCCCATGGCGCAGTTCGACGGCTTCTTCGCCCTCAAACCCTGACGGAGATTTTTGATATGGCCGATTTCGATCTCGTTCTCAAAGGCACCGTCGTTCTCGCCGACCGTATCCTCGAGGGCGGCCATGTCGCGGTGCGTGACGGCAAGGTGGCGCATGTCGGCCAGGGCGCAATGCCGGCGGCGAAGGAGCGGCACGATCTCTCCGGCGCGCTGATCCTGCCCGGGGCGATCGACGCGCAGGTGCATTCGCTCTCGCAGAAGAACCAGGAGGATTTTGTCTGGTCGACGCGCTCGGCGGCGGCCGGCGGCGTCACCACCATCGTCGACATGCCCTATGACGAGGGCAATCTCGTCTGCTCGGCGGAGGCCGTGAAGATCAAGATCGACCATGCCTCACCGCAGGCGCGTGTCGATTTCGCGCTTTACGGCACGGTCGATCCGGAAGAGGGGCCGGCGCGCATCGCCGAAATGGTCGAGGCAGGTGTCGCCGCCTTCAAGTTCTCCACCTTCGGCACCGACCCAAAACGTTTTCCGCGCATTCCCGCCGCGCTTCTCGAAGATTGTTTCCGCGCCATCGCCCCGACGGGCCTGACGGCCGGCGTGCACAACGAGGACGACGAGGCGGTGCGTGCGGCGATCGCCAAGGTGAAGGCCATGGGCATCACCGATTACCGCGCCCACGGCCTGTCGCGCCCGCCGCTGACGGAACTGCTCGCCTCCAACCAGATTTACGAGACCGGCGCCGAGACTGGCTGCCCGGCCCATGTGGTGCATTGCTCGCTCGGCCGCGGCTACGAGATTGCCGCCGCCTACCGGGCCCAAGGGCACCGCGCGACCATCGAATGCTGCATCCACTACCTGACGCTCGACGAGGAGAACGACGTCGCGCGGCTCGGCGGCAAGGCGAAGATCAACCCGCCGATCCGCCCGCGCGCCGAGGTGGAAAAGCTCTGGCGGCATGTCGCGGAGGGCAATGTCACACTGGTCTCCACCGACCATGTGAGCTGGTCGGAGGACCGCAAGACCAATCCGGATATGCTGGCGAATGCGTCGGGCGTGCCGGGGCTGGAGGTCATGGTGCCGCTCTTCGTCAAGGGCGCGCTGGAGCGCGGCATTCCGCTGACGCGCGCGGCCGAACTGATGACTCTGAACCCGGCCCGGCATTTCCGGCTGGACCATGTGAAGGGCGCGCTGGAGGCCGGCAAGGATGCCGACATCACCGTGCTGACGCCGGAACCCTACAGCTATGACGCGGCGGCAAGCGGCCACAACGTCGTCGGCTGGTCGCCCTATAACGGCATCCGCCTGCCGTGGCGCGTCTCCGCAACCTATCTGCGCGGCAAACTCGCCTTCGACGGCAAGGCCGTGCTTGCCGAGCCCGGCGCCGGCGCCTTCGTGCGGCCGCTGCCGACGCTCGTTTCCGCGAGGGCCTGACCATGGCCCGCGCCACCAATCTGCCGGTCGATCCCGCCCGTATTGCGGATGTGATCGACGGGCTCGCCCGGCTTACCGAGCCCGGCCGGCCCTATACGCGGCGTGCCTTTACCGCTCTGTTCCCGGCGGGGCGGGATTTTCTTGACGAAACGTTTCGGGCGGCCGGGCTCGAAACGCGTATCGATGCCGCGGGCAACCTGATCGCCCGGCGGCCGGGCAGAAAACCCGGCCTCGGTACGATCATGCTCGGCTCGCATTCGGACACGGTGCCGGACGGCGGGCGCTATGACGGCATTGCCGGCGTGGCGGTGGCGCTGGAAGTGGCGCGGGCGCTCGCCGATCAGGGCATCGACCTGGACCATGATCTTGAGGTCGTCGATTTCCTCGCCGAGGAGGTCTCGATCTTCGGCGTCTCCTGCATCGGCAGCCGCGGCATGGCCGGCGTGCTGCCGCAGGACTGGTTCTCGCGCGAGAGCGGCGGGCTGACGCTGGAACAGGGCATTCGCGATGCCGGCGGCGATCCGGCGCGCCTGCAGGCGGAGGCGCGCAAGGATATCGCGGCCTTCCTCGAACTGCATATCGAGCAGGGGCCGGTGCTGGAGACCGAAAAGCTCGATATCGGCGTGGTGACGGCAATCGCCGGCATCACGCGCATCGAGATCGTCGTCGAGGGCCGGGCGGATCACGCCGGCACCACGCCGATGGGCAGTCGCGCCGATGCGCTGGCCGCGGCCGCGCGGCTGGTCACGGATATCGAGGCGTTGGCGAAATCGCTTTCCGCGGGGCCGGGCCATTTCACGGCGACGGTCGGCGAATTCTCCATCGAGCCGAACGCCGCCAATGTGGTGCCCTCCCGCGCGCGCCTCCTGATCGACGCGCGGGCGGAGCACCGCACGGCGATGGATCTTTTTGCCGCCTCCGTCGACCAATTGGCCGAGCAGGTCGCGCGGGAGACGGGCGTGACGATCGCTGCGCCCCGCCGCATCTCCGACAACATGCCGACGCCGGGCGACCCGCTGCTGCTCGATGTTCTCGACGCGGCCTGCGAGGCGGCGGGGGCAAGCCATCGGCGCATGGCCTCAGGCGCGGGGCATGATACGGCCTTCATGGCGAAGATTACGCGCGCGGCGATGATCTTTGTGCCGTGCCTTGGCGGGCGCAGCCATGCGCCGGAAGAGTTCGCTGAGACGGACGATATCGCACTCGGCGCCGCGGTGCTTTTTAACGCAGTGATTCATCTGGATAAGACATTGAGTCAGGAGGACGTCTGATGGGCCGGATTCTAAAGGAAAAAGACGTCGAGGCCGCGGTCAAGGGCGGCTCGGTCTATGCCGCCGGCGGCGGCGGCTGGGCGGACCATGGCCGCATGCTCGGCTATGCCGCGGTCTCGATCGGCAAGCCGGAGCTGGTCTCCATCGACGAATTGTCAGACGACGACTGGGTGGCGACGGCGGCCGCCATCGGCGCGCCGGCTTCCACCACGCCCTGGGAAATGCGCGGCGTCGACTATGTGAAGGCGGTGGAGCTTTTGCAGGAGGCGCTCGGCGAAAAGGTTTCCGCGCTGATGGTCGGGCAGAACGGCAAGTCCTCGACGCTGAACGGCTGGCTGCCCTCCGCGATCCTCGGCACAAAGGTGCTGGATGCCGTCGGTGATATGCGCGCGCACCCGACCGGTGACATGGGCTCGATCGGCATGGCGGGCTCGCCCGAACAGATGATCCAGACGGCTGTCGGCGGCAACCGCGACGAGAACCGCTATATCGAGCTCGTCGTGCGCGGCGCGACGGCAAAGGTCTCGCCGATCCTGCGCACCGCCTCCGACATGTCCGGCGGCTTCATCGCCTCCTGCCGCAATCCGCTGCGCGCTTCCTACGTGCGCAAAAATGCGGCACTCGGCGGTATCTCGCTGGCGCTGGAACTCGGCGAGGCGATCATCGCGGCGGAAGGCAAGGGCGGTTCGGCGATCATCGATGCCATCGTCAGGACGACGGGCGGTTCGATCCTTTCCGAAGGGGTGATCACGGACAAATCGGTGGTCTATACCAAGGAAGCCTTCGACATCGGCACGGTGACGATCGGCAAGGGCGACAGCGCGTCGGTGCTGCATGTGATGAACGAGTACATGGCGGTGGAATCGGCCGGAGGCAAACGCCTCGCCACCTTCCCCGATGTCATCACCACGCTTTCGCCGGAGGGCGAACCGCTCAGCGTCGGGCAGCTCGATGTCGGCATGAGGGTTTTCGTGTTGCACGTGCCCAAGACGATCATCCCGCTCGCCTCCAGCGTGCTCGATCCGACGGTCTATCCGTCGGTGGAGAAGGCGATGGGGATCGATCTTGTGAGCTATGCGCTGGGTGGCTGACTCGAATTGCCCCTCACCCTAACCCTCTCCCCGCAGGCGGGGAGAGGGGACGTGCCATACGAGGTGTCGGGTTCAGGGGAAAACGGTGCAGCATATCCCTTTGCCCCGCTTGCGGGGAGAAGGTGCCGGCAGGCGGATGAGGGGCAGTGCCCCATGAACGAGTAGGAGACACCCATGCCCAAACCCAATCCGCGCCATCCGAACTACCCGATCCCCGGCGGCGACGTGTTGCGCGCCAAGGGCTGGCGGCAGGAGGGGCTGCTCAGGCTCCTCGAAAACGTGCTGTCGGTTGGTGAGGATCCGGACAATCTCATCGTCTATGCCGCGCTCGGCAAGGCGGCGCGCAACTGGGCGGCGCATCGGGCGATCGTCAAGGCGCTGACGGAGATGGATGAGGACCAGACGCTGGTCATCCAGTCCGGCAAGCCGGTCGGGCTCTTGAAGACCCATGCGAAGGCGCCGCTTGTCATCATGGCGAACTGCAACATCGTCGGGCAATGGGCGAAGGCTGAGGTGTTCTATGAGCTTCAGCGCAAGGGGCTGATCTGCTGGGGTGGCCTGACGGCCGGGGCCTGGCAATATATCGGCAGCCAGGGCGTCATCCAGGGCACCTATGAAATCTTCATGCGCATCGCGGAAAAGCGTTTTGACGGCAGCCTCGCCGGCCGCTTCATCCTCACCGCCGGGCTCGGCGGCATGGGTGGCGCGCAGCCGCTCGCGGGCCGCATGGCGGGCGCGGCCATCCTCTGCGTCGATATCGACCCGGCGCGCGCGGCGGCGCGCAAGGCCGTCGGTTATCTCGAACATGTCGCGCCGGATCTCGATACGGCGCTTGCGATGATTGATGAGGCGGTCCGCGAGAAGCGGGCGACCTCCATCGGCCTCGTCGGCAATGCGGCGGAGATTTATCCTGACATCGCGCGGCGCGGCATCGTGCCCGACATCGTCACCGACCAGACCTCGGCGCACGATCTCGTCTACGGCTATGTGCCGAAGGGCATGAACCTCGACCAGGTCAAGGGCCTGCGCGACGACGGGCAGGGGCAGTTGATGGCGGCAAGCCGCGCCTCGATCGTCGAGCATGTCTCGGCCATGCTGGAGTTCCAGAAAAGCGGCTCTGAAGTGTTCGACAACGGCAACCTCATCCGCACGCAGGCGCGGGAGGGGGGCGTCGCCAATGCCTTCGACATTCCGATTTTCACCGAAGCCTATCTCAGGCCGCTTTTTGCGCGGGCCATCGGGCCGTTCCGCTGGATGGCGCTGTCCGGCGAGGAGAGCGACATCGCGCGGATCGACGATCTCGTTTTGAAAATGTTCCCGGACAACCAGATCGTCACCAACTGGATCCGGCTGGCGCGGGAAAACGTGCCGTTCGAGGGCCTGCCGGCGCGCATCGCCTGGCTTGGCCATGGCGAGCGCACGGAACTGGCGCTGGCGGTAAACCGGTTGGTCGCCGAAGGGGAGTTGAAGGGGCCGATCGCCTTTTCGCGCGACCATCTCGATGCCGGGGCCATGGCGCATCCGAACATCATGACCGAGCGCATGAAGGACGGCTCGGACGCCATCGCCGACTGGCCGCTGCTCGATGCCATGCTGCTCTCGTCGTCGATGGCCGATCTCGTCGTCATCCACTCCGGCGGCGGCGGGTATGCGGGCTACATGACGAGCTGCGGCGTGACGCTGGTCGCCGATGGCACGGCTGACGGCGCGGAGCGGCTGGAGCACGCCTTGACGAACGACACATCGCTGGGTGTCATCCGCTATGCCGATGCCGGCTATGACGAGTCGCTTGACGAGATCGAAAAGAAGGGCATCGGCTATGTGACGGTGGGGTAATGTCGGCGAGGGGCGATGCTGTTCAAGGCGGGTGTGCTGGAGAAGATCGGCAGGGGTGAGGTGACGCTCGCCTTTCGCCGCTGGTCGAAACCGACGGTTAGGGCCGGCGGTTCGCTGCGCACTGCCGCGGGTGTGCTTACCATCGAGAGCGTCGAGGCCGTCGATATCGACACCGTCTCGGACGCGGATGTGCAGGCGGCGGGCTATGCCTTGCGTGCCGAACTGCTCCGGGACCTTCGGCCGGAGGGTGTGCTCTACCGGATCGCATTCCGTGTCGCGGGTGCGGACCCGCGAAAGGGCCTGCGTGAAAATGAGACGCTCGATGCGGCCGACTTCGCGACGCTGAACGCCCGGCTCGATGCGCTCGACTGTGCCGCGCCGTGGACGCGCACCGTGCTTGCCATGATCGCGGAAGAGGACGGGCGCACCGCCGCCACCATGGCGGAACGGCTCGGCATGGAGAAGCTGGCGCTCAAGCGAAAGATCCGGCAGCTCAAGGAACTCGGGCTGACGGAAAGCCTTGCCGTCGGGTACCGGCTTTCGCCGCGTGGACACGCTTTTGTGAACGCAAACCGGCGTTAAGCGTAAGGCGGGCGGGCTAATTGCCTGAAATGTCACGGTCGCCGTAAACCTTGCATTTAACATTTCGCGGTAATCTTCCGTTAGTAATTCCGTCCGTGTGTCGAAAGGGCGGGGCTTCGGTTTGTTTAGCGTGCGAGTGCCTATGCGTCTTTCGGTCCTTACAACGGTCCTCCTTGCCTGTGCCGCCATGACGGGTTGTGCGTCGAGCTCCAACCCCGTGTCGGCGCTCGCCATCAAGCCATCCGCGGAGACGACAGCCTCTGTTTCGAAGGCGAGCGGGCCGGTGCCCGAAGTCGCTGTCGGCGAAAGCAAGGTGACGGCTGACGGGGCGGATATGCTCGCCTGGGCCGGTCCGGTACCGGGAACCCGCGTCTTCGAAAGCGTGACGAACCAGTCGGCCATTCCCGCCGAGCGGCCGGCGGAGGCCGTGACGGCGGAAGAGCCGTCGGAAGGCGTTTCGAAAAAACGCTCGCGCGTCTACGGCCAGCAGTTCCGCGATGCCCATCCGATCAATTTCGGCAAGCGTGCGCCAAGAAATTACCAGGTGCACGGCGTCGACGTGTCGCGCTGGCAGGGCGATATCGACTGGGTGAAGCTGCGCACGCAGGGCGCCAACTTCGCCTTCATCAAGGCGACGGACGGCGGCGATCACCTCGACCCGATGTTCCAGAAGAACTGGCGCAAGGCCAAGGAAGCCGGCATCAAGCGCGGCGCCTATCACTTCTTCTACTGGTGCCGCGTCGCAAGCTCGCAGGCCGAATGGTTCATCCGCAACGTGCCGAAGGATCCGGACGCGCTGCCGCCGGTCATCGACGCCGAATACAACGGCGAATCGAGCTGCAAGAAGCGTCTCACGCGGGCGCAATATGTCGAGAAGATCCGGGTCTTCTCGGAAATGCTGGAGCGCCATTACGGCAAGCGGCCGATCATTTACACGGCGCCGGATTTCTATGAGGACAACCTCTCCGGCGAGCTGACGAACCATCCGTTCTGGCTGCGTTCGGTCGCCGCCCACCCGTCGAAGCGCTATCCGAACCGCCGTTGGGTGTTCTGGCAGTATTCCGGTTCGGGCCTGTCGCATGGCGTCACCGGCAAGATCGACCTCAACGTCTTCTACGGCAGCGTGAACGATTGGCACAACTGGCTTTCCGGCCAGCGGTCGGCAAGCCGCGACTGATCCTTCTCGATGGCGAGGGGGGCGGCGATCCAGAGCGTTTCCTGTGAACCTGTGTCCGCCGGAAATGCCCTATCTCTCTGTTTTTCTGCACTGTCCGATGCCGAAGCGATCTCGCTTCGGCTGGAAATGCTCTATCTCTGCTTCTGCGGATAGATCGTCTCGCCGCGCGCCAGCATCTCCACGAAGGTCTCGATCTTCCGCTTGCGGCCGGCCTCGGTCTTCATGGTGTGGACGCGGAAGGCGAGCGCGAAGCGGTTCTGCTCCGTCAGTCTGCCGAGCATCGCCTTTGCCGCCGGTTCGGCGTCGATCGCCGCCTGCAGGTCCGGCGGGATCTTCATGTCCTTGCCGCTGCCATAGGCCTTGTCCCAGCGGCCATCCGCCTTTGCGGCCTCGACCTGTTTCAGACCGTGTTCCGTCATGCGCCCGTCCTCGATCAGCCGGCTGACGGTCTCGACATTCTTCTTGCTCCACACGCTCTTCCTGCCGCGCGGGCAGTAGCGCTGGAAGAAGCTCTTCTCGTCATGGCTTTTGCGGATGCCGTCGATCCAGCCCCAGCAGAGCACCACCTCGATCGCCTGTTCGGGGTTGATGGAGGCAAGACCGGAGGCGCGCTTGTGGATCCTGATCCAGATTTCCGGCGCTGTGGCGTGGTTTTCCGCCAGCCAGCGGTAGAAATCCTCCTGTCCGGGAAACTCGCGGACATGGGCGGGATTGATTTCCACAGGCGCCATCGTGTTTCCCCCGTTTTCCGGCGAGCGTGTCCTTCATGCACTGGCCGTGCAGCCGGGCAGGGACTAATGCCGAAGAAGTGATCCTGATGTTTCTTGCCAGCCCACCTGCGGTTTGGCTAGCCATCTGATAAACCTCCCCCTTCTTCCCAAGGAGATCGTAAAGAGAATGCCTACGGTGTGCACATTGTCGCGCAGAGCCTTTTTCCTGGGCGCCGCCGCGACGCTTGCGGGATGCGCAACCACGGAAACGTCGGTCAAGAACGCCCCGATTCCGCAGAAGGTCAGCTATCCGATCGTGCCGGCGACCAACGACGAACTGGCGGCCCGCTATGCCGCCGTCGAGGATGGCGGCCATCTCATTCCCGCCATTCCCTATACGGAAATCGATCCGAAGTACTACCGCCAGCGCGTGAAGGACCCGACCGGCGAGGCGCCGGGCACCGTGGTCGTCGATACGCCCGGCCGCTTCCTCTATGTGGTGGAGCAGGGCGGCACGGCGATGCGTTACGGCGTCGGCATCGGCCGCGAGGGCTTCGCGTGGCAGGGCGAGGGCATCATCCACTGGCGCCAGCCCTGGCCGCGCTGGAAGGTGCCGGCGGACATGATCGCCCGCACGCCGAGCCTTGCCAAATATTCCGTCGAGAACGGCGGCATGGAGCCGGGCATCAAGAACCCGCTCGGCGCACGCGCGCTCTATATCTTCCAGAACGGCAAGGACACGCTCTACCGCCTGCACGGCTCGCCGGACTGGAAGTCGATCGGCAAGGCGACGTCGTCGGGCTGCGTCAGGCTGATCAACCAGGATGTGCTCGACCTCTACAAGCGCGTGCCCTATCACGCGCGCATCGTCGTGTATCAGGGTCCGATGAGCGCAGCCGTCGGGGTATAAGGGGCTCCGCCGTTTTCGCTGGAATGCCCTAGGTCACGGTCTCGCCGCCGTCGACCACGAGAATCTGGCCGGTCATGTAGCTTGACCGGTCGGAGACGAGGAAGAGGATCGGTTCGGCGATCTCCTCCACATCGGCCCACCGGCCCATCGGCACTTTCTCCTTGATATAGCCTTCGATCGCTTCGCGCCCGCCCATCTGCGAGATGAAGGGGGCGTTGAAGGGCGTATCCACCCAGCCGGGGCAGAGCGCGTTGACGCGGATGCCGTGGCGGGCATAGTCGCCGGCCATCTGCTTGGTCATGGCGATGACGGCGTGTTTCGTCGTCGTATAGGCGATCATCTCGCGATCGTAGAGCACGCCCGAAGAGGACGCGGTGTTGAGGATGACGCCCTTTCCCTGCGCCTTCATGGCGGGCATGACGAGCCGGGCGGCCATCAGGTGGGCGCGCACATTGAGGTTCCAGGAGAGATCGAGGCCGTCGAGCGGCACGCTTTCGAGGTCGCCGGCGACCTGCGCGCCGGCATGGTTGTGCAGGATGTCGATGCGGCCATGGCGCGACAGCACCGCGGCGACGGCCATCTTCAGTTCCACGTCGTCGGTGACATCGACGATGACGGCTTCAGCCTTGCCGCCGTCGGCGCGGATGAAGTCCACCGTCTCGGCGGCGCGGGTCTCGTTGAGATCGGCGACGCAGACGGTGGCGCCCTCACGCGCCATGATGCGCGCGCCGGCCCGGCCGATGCCGGAGCCCGCTCCGGTGACGATGGCGACACGGTTCTTCAGGATCATCGGTCTCACTCCCCGGCAGGCGATTTTCTGGTTTTTTCCCGCATCAGAAGGCGGGCGATGAGGATCAGCATGAGCGAGGCGACGAGCACCATCGTCGCGATGGCGTTCACTTCGGGCGTCACGCCGCGGCGGATCGAGGCGAAGACGTAGATCGGCAGCGTCGTCTTCGAGCCCGCGACGAAGAAAGCCACGATGAAGTCGTCGAAAGAGAAGGTGAAGGCGAGCAGGAACCCGGCGAGCACCGAGGGCAGGATCTGCGGCAGCACGATATCGCGGAAGGTGGTCAGCGGTGTCGCATAGAGATCGGCCGAGGCCTCGACGATGTCCCGGCCGAGCGTCGCGATGCGGGCCTTCACGATCATGGTGACGAGCGCCATGGTGAAGAGGCCGTGCGCGGCGATGATCGAGCCGTAGCCAAGGCCGAGTTGCGGCGGCGTTTCGCCGGGCCAGATGGCGGCGATCGCCGGATTGATCGCGCCGAAGACGGCGACGAGGGCGACGAGGGTCGCGATGCCGATGACGACGCCCGGCACGACAATGGCGGCGGCGAGCAGGCCGTCGAAGACCGCGCGCGTCCGCGCGCCGAGCCGCTCGAGGCCGAGGGCGGCCATGGTGCCGAAGACGGCGGCGAGCGTGGCGCTGACGAGGGCGATGATCAGGCTGTTCTGCAGCGCCGTGATGAGGAACGGATTGGCGAGCGCCTTGCCGTACCATGCGACGGAGAAACCGGTGAACTCGCTCGCATTGCGGCCGGCATTGAAGGAGAACAGCACGACGAGCGCGATCGGCGCATAGAGGAAGAGATAGACGCAGGTGATCAGCGCGCGCATCAGACGAGATCCACCTGTCTTGTGCCTGATATCCGCCAGGCGATGCGCATGGCGACCATCAGCACCACGACGACGACGGCGACGAGGGTGACGGCAATAGCCGAGCCGAAGGGCCAGTTGCGCGATTGCAGGAAGAGATCGACCAGCGCATTGCCGATGAAGAAGACCTTGCCGCCGCCGAGGAGCTGCGGGATGAGATATTCGCCGAGCAAGAGGATGGTGACGAGCGCGACGCCCGTCATGACGCCCGGCAGCGACAGCGGCAGGGTCACGGAGAAGAAGGTCGAGACGGGTTTCGCGCCGAGGTCGGCGGAGGCTTCGAGCAGGCGCCGGTCGAGTTTTTCCAGGCTGACATAGATCGGCATGATCATCAGCGGCAGGTAGCCATAGACGATGCCGAGCAGGACGGCGCCCGAGGTGTTGAGCAGGCGCACGTCTTCGATGCCGATCATGTCGAGCAGATTGGGAATGCCGCGCGAGCCGAGGATGTACATCCAGGCATATGTGCGCACGAGAAGGCTCGTCCAGAACGGCACCACGACCAGCGAGACGAGCAGCAGCCGGTGGCGCGGGCTCGCCTTGACGGCGAGGTAGTAGGCCGTCGGATAGGCGACGATGAGGCAGAGGAAGGCGCCGACGGGCGCCAGCAGGAGAGTGTTCCAGTAAGCGGCGGAACGGGCCGGCAGGTTGGCATACTGCGCGAAGGTGAACGCCGCCTGGTAGCCGCCCGCCGGTCCCCGCTCGCCGACGGAGAAGACCATCATGGCGATGAAGGGCAGCACGAGGAAGACGAACAGCCAGGCGGAAGCCGGCGCCAGCAGCGCCGCCGTCACTAGCCGTCTTTTCGTCGTCATCGTCAGAGGCATGCGATTGATCCTGTTGCGTATCGGTGGATTGCCCCTCATCCGGCTGCCGCCACCTTCTCCCCGCAAGCGGGGCGAAGGGGGTATGCGGCGCCGTGTCGTTCCGTTCGAGAGGAAACAGCACGCAGCCACACATTTCCTTCTCCCCGCTTGCGGGGAGAAGGTGGCCGGCAGGCCGGATGAGGGGCGAGACGGCTATGCCGACTTGAACCGTGCCATCAGCTCCGCCCGAGCCGGGTCCGTCAGCGTCACGGCGGCGCCGAACTCGAGCGGGGTCAGGGCGGCCTCGTCGGGATAGACGATCTTGTTGCCGGTGATTTCGGCCGGCAGCAGCGAAAGCACGCGGCTGTCCGTCGTCGGCGCACCGTTGGCGATGTGCTCCTTCACCGCGTTTTGCGGGTCCATCAGGAAGTTGAGCAGGGCATAGCCGGCCGGCTTGTTGGTGGCGCTCTTCGGCACCGCGTAGAAATCCGACCAGATCTCGCCGCCGTCGGAGCCGAGGACGAACCGGATTTCCGGAATGTCGCGGTTGAGCTGGGCACCGTCATTCGTCCAGCACATGGTCATCCAGGCATCGGAGGCGCGCATGGAGGGCTGATAGTCGCTGTTGATGGCGTAGAGGTGCGGCTTGACCTTGATCAGCAGCTCCTCCGCCTTGGCGAGTTCCTCGGGCTTGATCGAATTGAACGAGAAGCCGAGCGAGACGAGGGCGTTGCCGATCGTGGTGAGCTGGTAGTCGTGCACCATGGCGCGGCCGTCCGCCTCGGTCATGGCGACCTCGAAGAACTCCTTCCAGCTCGTCACCTTCGATTTCACCTTGTCGGAATTGACGGCGATGCCCGTCGTGCCCCAGTTCTTCGGCAGCGCATAGACCTTGCCGCCGACCGTGCCTTCGTTGGTGAAGCGGGTGTTCTGGGTCTTGGCGTCGAAATTCGGCACCTTGGCAAGGTCGAGCGGGTCGATCAGGCCGAGGCCGGCATAGGTGGAGATCGTGTAGTTGGTGGGCACGAAAAGATCCCAGCCGGTGCCGCCGGCCTGGAGTTTTGCCAGCATCTCCTCGTTGGAGCCGAAGACATTCACCTCGACGGCGACGCCCGTTGCGGCGGTGAAGGCCTCGAAGGTCGCCGGGTCATGGTAGTTCGGCCAGGTGGCCAGCGACATGGTGGAGCCGAGGTCCTCCTGCGCATGGGCCTCGGAGGTGAAGAGCCCGGGCTGGCGGGCCAATACGGCGGCGGCAAGGCCAAGGCCGGTGACGGCAAGGAAGTGGCGGCGCGACACGGATCCACGCTTCAGCCGCATGAACTCGTCCGTTAAATCCCGAGCACTGATCGGGGCATTCTCTCTGAACCATTTCGACATGATACTGTTCCCCTGTTGGGCCTGTTTCCCTCAGGCCGGAAAGATATGCGTCTGGCCGGGGTCGAAGCTTATGGCGACCCGTTCGCCCGGCGCGACGAGGTCGTTTTGTGATTGGCTGTGGCGTTCGGCGGTGACGAGCAGGTCGCCGAGCCCGTCGACGGCGACGGAGTACTCGGCTGCCGAACCAAGGAAGATGCGGTGCGTGACCGTGCCTTCCAGCGTGGTCGTGCCGGCCGCTCCGCGCGACAGGCGGATCGCCTCCGGGCGGAGCGCGACCGTGACCGCGCCCGGCACGAGGTCGGCGCGCGGGGCCGGCAGGGCCGAGCCGTTGCCGAGGCGCACGGTGCCGCCGGCCTCCAGCGTACCGGAAAAGCGGTTCGTCTTGCCGACGAAGTCGGCGACGAAAAGATCGGCAGGCCGGTCGTAGACCTCCTGGGGCGTCGCGAGCTGACGGATGCGGCCGGCGCTCATCACACAGACGAGGTCGCTCATTGACAGCGCTTCCTCCTGGTCGTGCGTGACGAGCACGAAGGTGATGCCGAGATCGCGCTGCAACGTCTGCAACTCGATCTGCATGGCGGTGCGCAGCTTCTTGTCGAGTGCGGCGAGCGGCTCGTCGAGAAGGAGGACGGAGGGCTTGTTGACGAGCGCGCGGGCGAGCGCCACGCGCTGCTGCTGGCCGCCGGACATTTCATGGATGCGGCGCCTGGCAAAGCCGGTGAGACGTACCATCTCCAGCGCCTCGCCGACGCGGCGGGCGATCTCTGCCGCCGGTAGCCTCGGGCGCAGCTGTTTCAGCCCGTAGGCGACGTTCTTCTCCACGTCGAAATGCGGGAAGAGGGCGTATTGCTGGAAAACCATGTTGACCGGGCGGCGATAGGCCGGAACGCCGTTGGCGATACTGCCGGCGATCAGCACCTCGCCCTCGCTCGGCTGTTCGAAGCCGCCGATCATCCTGAGGCACGTGGTCTTGCCGCAGCCGGACGGGCCGAGAAGCGCGACGAAGGCGCCCTTCGGCACGGAGAGATTAATGTCGGAGACCGCGGTCACCGCGCCATAGCGCTTGGTCACCGAACGGAACTCGATGTCGTTCGTTGGGGCGGATGTCACGTCTGTTCCCTGCGGTTGTTGGTCTCTTGGCGATCTCTGTCGCCTTGGCCACCGTCGGGAGGAATGCTAGTCAGCGGCCGGTGGGTGGTATATACCCCGAGAGAGGTATTTTATCCGCAAATCGGCTGTGGAAGGAGTATATCCAGCGGCGGCCCATTTCGGTTGCCGCGGGAGGATCGGGGGAGCGGCGGCGTCATGCGGGTGGATTTCACTGCACTTTTTCACACGCTTGCGGACTGGACCGGTGCGCCGGAAAACGCCGACCGGCAGACCAGCGACCGGCAGACCGGCGAGACCCTGCTTGCGATGATGCGGGCCCTGGTGCGTTTCGACGACATCGTCATCTTCGCCTATCACGAGAAGGCGCGGCCGATCGATCTCTTCAGTACCTTCGATGCGGATGACCACCACGTCTTCGTGACGCTCTACCAGGCCGGACCCTACCTGCTCGATCCGTTCTACCGCACGACGCGGGCCGGCCGCGCCGGCATCTTCCGCATGCGGGAGCTGGCGCCGGACCGGTTCTTCTCGAGCGAGTATTTCCGCACCTATTATTCGCAGACGCGGCTTGCCGAAGAGCTCGGCTTCTTCGTTCCGGTGGAAGGTGGCGTGACCGTTGTGGTCTCGCTGATGCGGCGGGAGAAGACCGGTGTCTTTCCGGTGCAGGAATTTGCGCTGCTCAGCGATACCGAACCCTTCGTCGCCGCTCTCGTGCGGCGCGCCTGGAGTGGCCTTGGCGAGCGCTTTGCGGAAACGGGGCAGGGACGAGGCCGCCGGAGCGAACCCGTGAGCGCGGCCGACCGGGTGTGGCGCAAGCTGAACCTGACGGATCGCGAGGCCTCGATCATCGAACTCGTCCTGCAGGGGCACTCGTCGGAATCGATCGGCCTGAAGCTCGATATCTCCACCGGCACGGTGAAAGTCCATCGCCGCAACGTCTACCGCAAACTCGGCATCTCCTCGCAGATCCAGCTGCTGTCGATCTATCTGAAGAACCTTCAGGGGTAGACGGGGCGGCAGGCATGTCGACTGGAAAGAGCAGAGGCGGTTCTCCTCCCTCCGTCATCCTCGGGCTTGACCTGGGGATCCATGCCGCGGGTGGGGCGTGGATTGCAGTT
Source organism: Shinella sp. JR1-6 (assembly GCF_004284735.1). Lineage (NCBI taxonomy): Bacteria > Pseudomonadati > Pseudomonadota > Alphaproteobacteria > Hyphomicrobiales > Rhizobiaceae > Shinella > Shinella sp. JR1-6. Next base: position 107,318 of record NZ_SHMI01000004.1, read on the forward strand.
CGAACCCGACCATGACGAAGAGGTTAGGGAGAAGGGCGCAGGCGTGCGAAGGAAAACATAGTGACTGGCCTGACCGTGGCGCTTCCAGGGGGGCGACGGGCATGCAGGGCGTGATGGGGGTAGTCCACGCAAAAGGCCCGGCATCGCTGCCGGGCCCCGTCTAGTCTTTTCAACGGTTTGCGGGCCCGTCCTGACAGATCGATTCCGCGCCTTCAAACTTTGATTCAGGCGACCGTCGCCAGCGCCACCTGCGCCCGGGCATCGATGATCTGCCGGGCCGCGTTGGCGGCTTCCTTGCCCTTTATGACGAAATGGTCGCGGAAGAAGGCGATGTGGGCGTCCGATTCCTGGAAATTGTGCGGCGTCAGCACGGCCGAGAGCACCGGCACGTTGGTGTCGAGCCCGACGCGCACGATCGCGTCCACCACGGTGCCGGCGACGAAATCGTGGCGGTAGATGCCGCCATCGACGACGAGGGCGACGCCGAGAATGGCGGAGTAACGGCCCGTGCGGGCGAGAAGCTGGGCATGCAGCGGGATTTCGAGGGCGCCGGGCACGTCGATGATATCGACCTCTTCGGCGCGGCCGCCGAGTGCGGTCCATTCGGCGACGAAGGAATCGACCGCCTGATCGACGATGCCGGCGTGCCAGCGGGCACGGATGACGGCGATGCGGGCGGAGGGGGTGGCATTCACATTCATGTCTAGGCCTTTCAAGGGTTGAGCCATTTTGCAACGGTCCCCTTGGGCGAACACGCAGGACGCGGCCCACCAGTGACGGCGGGTTTCTCCTGCTTGCTCTCTTCCATCCGGACTGTGACCGTCGGCTCCGGCATCGCACCGGATCTGCTGACCCTTCCGTTTTGCGGAAGGCGCTTGCGGGCTCCGGGTTTTGACGCCCGATACCGCCGGTGGGGAGTTTCGCCCCGCCCTGAGAACGGGTGAAGACTAACCGGCGAGCGCCCGCAGATCAAATCCGCGGGCGACGCAAAAGACGCAAATCACGACAGATTTTTCCAAAGCGTGGCCGAAGCTTGGAAAAGTGCTTCACGGCCGCGCCGGACTGCTCAGTCGCGGATGACCAGGAGATCGCCGGCCGTGAAGCGCAGCGTGACCGTGTCGCCGACGGTCGGCGGCACGAGGCCCGGGCTGTTGAACATGTCGAAGGAGATGACGCTGCCGCCGACCTTCATGCGGGTGCGAATGACCGAGCCGAGGAAGTTCGAGGAGACGACCTCGCCCGTCAGCGCCGTGTCGCCCTTGGCATCGGGCGCGATGGAGCCGGCTTCCGGGCGCAGTGCCAGCGAGACGGTGTCGCCGGCCTTCGCATTGCCGAGCGGCTCGCGCAGCGTCACGCCCTGATCGCCGATCGAGACGCGGTTGGCGGTGGGGTCGACGACTTTCGCCTCGATGAGGTTCAGCGTGCCGACAAAACTGGCGACGAAGCGGGTGGCCGGCCGGTTGTAGATATCGGCCGGTTTGCCGATCTGGTCCGCCTTGCCGGCATTCATCACGACGATGCGGTCGGAGATCGACAGGGCTTCTTCCTGGTCATGGGTGACGAAGACCGTGGTGATGCCGAGCTGCTGCTGGATCTGCCGGATTTCCTCGCGCAGCGACACGCGGATCTTGGCGTCGAGGGCGGAGAGCGGCTCGTCGAGCAGGAGAACCTGGGGCTTGGGCGCCAGCGCGCGAGCGAGCGCCACACGCTGCTGCTGGCCGCCGGACATCTGGTAGGGGTAGCGGTCGGCGAGATGGTCGAGCTTGATCAGCCCGAGCATTTCCTTGACGCGGGCGTCGATCTCCGCCTTGGGCCGGCCGGCGACCTTGAGGCCGAAGGCGACGTTTTCCGCGACGTTCATGTTCGGGAAGAGGGCGTAGGCCTGGAACACCATGCCGATGTTGCGCTGGTTGGGACGCAGGTTCACCTGGCTCTTGCCATCGATGGTGATCGCCCCGCCCGACGGCGTCTCGAAGCCGGCGATCATGCGCAGCACGGTGGTCTTGCCGCAGCCCGACGGGCCGAGGAACGAGACGAACTCGCCCTTTTCGATCGACATGTTGAAATCCTTGACGACCTGAACGGGGCCGAAGGACTTCTGGAGGCTGGTAAGAGTGAGAAAGCTCATGGAAAATCCTTAAGTCGCGCTCTGCGCGCCCTTCTGGAAACGGGAAACAAGCTGGATCAGGCCGAGGCAGCCCCAGGTCAGCGCGAAGGACATCACCGCAAGCGCCGCCGGCTCGTAGGCGCGGTTGGCGCCGAGAAGCTGCATGTACGGGCCGAAAGCCGGGCGGTTGAGCAGGGCGGCCATGGTGAACTCGCCGATGACGATGGCGAAGGTCAGGAACGCGCCCGACAGCACGGCGACCAGAACGTTCGGCAGGATGATCTTGGCGAGGATCGTCGTCCAGCCGGCGCCGAGGCTCTGCGCGGCCTCCGTCAGCGTGGCGATGTCGATGGAGCGAAGGCCCGTATCGACGGAGCGATACATGTAGGGCAGCGCCAGCGTCGCATAGCCGAACATCAGGAGGATGTTCGTGCCGGTGATCGAACCCGTCAGCGGCAGCCAGCTCGAGGTGTTGTAGAGCCTGATATAGCCGAAGACGATGACGATGGCCGGGATGACCAGCGGCAAGAGCGTGATGAACTCGATATAGGGACGAAGGCCCGGCAGCTTCAGGCGCACCCAGTAGGCGGTCGGTACCACCAGCAGCACGCCGAAGACGATGGTCGCGAGCGCCATCAGGATCGAATAGGTGAAGGTTTCCTGGAAGCGCGGATCGCCGAGCACGACGGCATAGGCATCCAACGAATAGACGCCGCGGCGCATCTTCAGCGAGAAGTTGGTCATGCCGAGGAGCGGCAGGATGAAATAGAGCAGCCCGAAGATGAGGGCGCCCCAGGCCCAGAACTTCTTCATTTCAGCCACCTTTCACTGCGGGCGCGCAGCCAGATGTAGATCGTGTTGGCGATGCCCGTCACGACGATCATGCCGAAGGCAAGGGCATAACCGAGATGCGGATTGCCGAGCACGTCGCCGCGGATCTGCGCGAAAAGCAGGATCGGCACGATGGAGAGCGAGGAGCCCGTGAGCGCGATGGCGGTGGCCACGGCCCCGAAGGCGTTGGCGAAGAGCAGCGCCAGCGTGCCGAGGAAGGAGGGCAGCAGGATCGGGAAGGCGACCATGCGCCAGTACTGCGCGTTCGTCGCGCCGAGGATCTGCGCCGCCTCCCGCCACTCGCGCTTCAGACCGTCGAGCGCAGGCGTGATGATGAGGATCATCAGCGGGATCTGGAAGAAGAGATAGGTGACCGTGAGACCCCAGAAGGACAGGATGTTGAAGCCGAGGGCACGCAGGTCGATGCCGAGCTGGGTCTTCAGGAACACCGTCAGGAGACCGACGGGGCCGAGCGTCGCAAGGAAGGCGAAGGCGAGCGGCACGCCGGCGAAGTTGGAGGCGACGCCGGAAAAGGTCAGCAGCGGGCCGCGGATCCATTTCGGCAGGCCGCCGAGCACCGCGGCGGCCGCGACGGAAAAGCCGATCAGGCAGCCGAGCAGGGCGGAGGCGATGGAGATCTTGATCGAGATCCAGTAGGCCGAGAGGATGGATGTGGTGAACAGGCCCCGGATGTTGTCCAGGGTGAAGCTGCCGTCCGGCGTCTGAAAGGCGCCGATGACGATGCGCATCGTCGGCATGATCAGGAACAACAGGACGAAGATCGCGAACGGCACGGCGCCGAGCCAGTGCAGCGGGAGGCGGAAGGGCGCCCGCGCGGGCGGCGGTGCGGCTGAGCTGTCTGATGACATTAAGTTGGCCTCAAGGGGTTGCCGTCATTGGCATACCGCAATCGTCGCCCCGGCCTTGCAGTCGGGGCGACGGGGGATGTCGTTTACTGCACGTTCGCGCCGACGACGCTGTCCCAGGCGCCGGTCACGGCAGCCTTGTTGGCATCGACTTCCTCGAGCGTCGGGAAGTAGGCCTTTTCATAGGATTCTGCCGGCGGCAGGGCGTCGATCAGGTCCTGCGGAACCTTGCCGGCCTTGACCATGGCGTTGAAGCGTGCCGGATGGCAATAGCCCTTCAGCCAGCCGAGCTGACCTTCGTCGGAGTACAGGTGCTCCATCCACAGCTTGGCGGCGTTCGGGTGCGGCGCATAGGCCGAGATGCCCTGAACGTAGACGCCGGCGAGAACGCCCGTCGCGGGAACGACGACTTCGGTCGGCGGGTTGCCGTTGAGGGTCTTTGCCCAGCCGAGCGCGTTGTAGTCCCAGGCAATCACGATCGGGGTGGAACCCTGTGCCAGCGTGCCGGACTTGCCGATAACAGGGACGAAGTTGCCGGCCTTGTTCATTTCGGCGAAGTAGGCAAGGCCTGCCTCACCGGCTTCCTTGCCGGACTTTGCACCCTTGCCGAGACCGGCGGCGAGAACGCCGAGGATAGCCTGGTTGGACGCACGCGGGTCGCCGGCGAGCGCGACCTGACCGGCATATTCCGGCTTCAGGAGGTCGGCCCAGTCCTTCGGCGTGTTGGCGACGAGGTCCTTGTTCACGAGAAGGGACATCACGCCGTAATAGTCGCCGTACCAGTAGCCTTCGGCGTCCTTGATGGTGTCCGGGATTTCGTCCCAGGTGGAGACCTTGTAGGGCTGCAGCAGGCCTTCGGCCTTGGCGGACGGACCGAAGGCGAGACCGACGTCGATCACGTCGGGCGACTGCGGGCCCTTGTTGTCCTTGTTGGCCTTGATGGCTTCGATTTCGTCAGCCGAACCGGCATCCGGGTTCAGTTCGTTGACCTGGATTTCCGGATACTTTGCCTTGAAGGAGGCGATGACGTCACCATAACCGCACCAGTCGTGCGGCAGCGCGATCGTCGTCAGCATGCCTTCCTTCTTCGCCGCTTCGATGAGCTCGGCGCTCGGCTCGGCGAAGGCGAGCGAGGGAATGGCAATTGCCAGCGCGGTGGAGAGCGAAAGCAGACGTTTCGTATGTGACATCACGGGTGTTCTCCTTTTGTGAGTCAGTCAACTTCGGCGAAGCTGATACTGGCGGCAGATGAAGCTTATGTGACAGTTTTATTTCGTTTTTTTCTGATGTCTATCAGGTCTTGCCGGGAACCTCCGACCGGGGTTTGCGAAAAAGCCGGCTGGCCTCGAAGAGACCCTCCAGCGTTTTCATTCGGCCGCTGGTTTCCTCCCAGCCCGAACTCTGGACGGCTTCGATCAGCGCCTCCACGATGAACAGCGTCACGACGGACGAGTCCCAGGCGGAAGGCACCTCGATATGCACGCGAAAGACCTTCGCCGCGACCTTGGCGACGGGCGAAGCCCACTGGTCGGTGAAGAGAACGATTTCCACGCCGCGCTCGCGGGCGGCGCGGCCGAGCGTCTCCATCTCCTGCTCGTAGCGGCGGATATCGAAGATGACGAGCACGTCGCCGGCCTTCATGTTCAGCACATAATGCGGCCAGGAACTGGGATTGGCGGCGATCTGCGTGACGTTCGGGCGGATGACCTGGAGATGGGTGAAGAGGTAGTCGGCGAGCGCCTTCGTGATGCGCCCGCCGATGATGTAGATGCTGCGCTGGCGATCGGCGAGAAGGGCGGCGGCACTGTCGAATTCGGCGGTTTCCACCTGTGAGAGCGTCTGGCGCAGGTTGGTCATGATCGCGTCGGCGAAGCGGTTGAGGATGTGCGTGCCCGGTGCCTTGGTCGCCCAGCGGTCGTGTTTGCTGATCGGGTTCGACAGGGTGGCTTCCAGCTCGTGGTGGAGGCGTGCCTGGAAATCCGGGAAGCCCCGGAAACCGAGCTTCTGCACCATGCGGGCGACGGTCGGCGTCGACACGCCGGCGTTTTCCGCCACCGTGGTGATGCTGCCGAGGCCGGAGACGGGATAGTTGTCGAGCAGCGACGTGGCCAGCTGCTTTTCGGCGCGGGTCAACGCGTCGAAATGGGCACTGATCACATCCGACACCGTCATGGATGCTTGGTTGAGCGTCAAATTGTTCCCCTGCGCTTCGGTCTTTGCCGAAGTTTCGGAAATAAAGCGCGCTGTCACAATTCGAGTCAAATGTTTTTTTGAAGAGATTTTTTCAATACCCCGTTGACAGCGGCCAAACTGTGAAGAATTCTCTTCATTAACGATAAGAGCCGGTCGAGGGGATCAGGCTAATGGGAATTCTGACTGGAGAAGAGGGCGACCCCGTCGCCCTGGAGAATAGTATTGCCCGCGGCCCGGTCATCCTGGTCTGCGAGCATGCTTCCCGCCTGCTTCCGAAGGCGCTCGGCACGCTCGGCCTGCCCGAGGAGGCGCTTGAAAGCCATATCGCCTGGGATCCCGGTGCGCTTGCCGTGTCGCGCCTCATTGCCGAACGTCTCGATGCGGCCCTGGTTTTCCAGCGGTTCTCCCGCCTCGTCTACGATTGCAACCGCCCGCCGGAATCGCCGGCCGCCATGCCCGAAAAGAGCGAGGTTTTCGCGGTTCCCGGCAATGCCGGCCTCGATCAGGCGGCTCGCGATGCCCGAACGCAAGCGCTCTACCTGCCATTCCGGGAAAAGCTCGCCGGTCTGGTGAAGAGCCGGATCGGGGAGGGCAGGGCGCCCGTCATCGTGACCATGCACAGTTTCACGCCGGTCTATTTCGGCAAGCCGCGTGCGGTCGAGATCGGCATCCTGCACGACGCCGACACGCGCCTTGCCGATGCGATGCTCAACGCGGCCGGCAGCGCCGGCCCCTACGACATCCGCCGCAACGAGCCCTATGGGCCGGAAGACGGCGTGACGCATACGCTCAAGGAGCACGGCCTTTCCAACGGCCTTGCCAACGTGATGATCGAGGTCCGCAACGACCTCATAAAAGACGAAGCCGGCCAACGGGTCGTGGCCGACTATCTGGCGGGACTGCTCGAAAAGAGCCTTCCCGTGATCCAATAAAAAGACCCGGGGAACGACATCCGTGGAGACGGAGAAGAACACGAACAGGAGAGGCCAAGCGGATGCTTGTGTTGCTACAAAAGGGGTATGGCCCGGTTGAGAAAACCGCCGCCGTCGGCGGAGGCAGGGGCCATGCCTGATTTCATCAAGCGCTATGTTCGCTTCGTCGACACGTTCAACCGGCGTGTCGGCCTTTTTGCGATGTATCTGATTTTCGCGATGTTCGCGATCCTGTTGTATTCCTCTGTCTCGAAGGCATTCCACCTGCCGGCGAGCTGGACGCTGGAATCGGCGCAATTCACCATGGCCGCCTACTATATGCTCGGTGGCGCCTTTGCCATGCAGACCGGCGACCATGTGCGCATGGACCTTTTCTACAGCAATTGGTCCGTCCGCAAACGTGCGGTCTTCGATACGGTCACGGCGGTCGCCCTGATCATCTTCCTCGGCTTCATGCTCTACGGTGGCATCACCAGCACGACCTATGCCATCCAGTTCAAGGAAAAGAGTTTTTCGGCCTGGGCACCCTATATGGCGCCGATCAAGATCATCATGACCTTCGGCATCGTGATGATGCTCGCACAGGCCAGCTCTTCGCTCTTCAAGGATATCGCTGAATTGCGGGGAAGGCCGATCGCATGAGCTATGAATTCATCGCAATCACGATGTTCGCCGGCATGATGGTGCTGCTGCTCACCGGGCAGCGGGTCTTCGCCGTCATCGGCTTCGTCGGCGTCGTCGCAGCCTTCCTGCTGTGGGGCACGGGCGGCTCGGAAATGGGCTTCGCCTCGGCCATGAAGCTCGTCAAATGGTATCCGATGCTGACGGTGCCGATGTTCGTCTTCATGGGCTACATGCTCTCGGAATCGGGTATCGCCGAGGACCTCTACAAGGCGTTCCACGTCTGGATGGGATCGATCAACGGCGGCCTGGCGCTCGGTACGATCGGCCTCATGGTCATCATCTCCGCCATGAACGGCCTTTCGGTCGCCGGCATGGCGATCGGCGCCACGATCGCGTTGCCGGAGCTGCTGCGCCGCGGCTACGACAAGGTGATGACGACGGGTGTGGTGCAGGGCGGCTCGACGCTCGGCATCCTGATCCCGCCGAGCATCGTGCTCGTGCTCTACGGCATGATCGCCCGCGTTCCGGTCGGTCAGCTCTGGCTCGCCGGCGTGTTGCCGGGTCTCCTGATGGCGTTGCTGATGGCGATCTACGTCTATGTGCGATGCCGCATCAACCCGTCGCTCGGCCCGGCCTTGCCGGCGGAAGAGCGCGACGTGCCGATGGCCGAGAAACTGAAGCTCCTGACCGCGGGCATCCTGCCGCTCGGCATCTTCACGCTGATGATGTGGCTGTTCCTGAGCGGCATCGCCAGCCTCGTGGAAGCCTCGGCGGTCGGCGCGATCTCCTCGGCGCTCGTTGCCTGGCAGCGCGGCCGTCTCAGTGTCAAATTGTGGAACGACGTTCTGCAGAAGACGCTCGGCATCACCTGCATGTTCATGTGGATCCTTATCGCCTCGCTCTGCTTCGGCGCCGTTTTCGACGGTCTCGGCGCGGTCAAGTCGATCGAGCGCTTCTTCCTGGGTGACCTCGGCCTCGAGCCCTGGCAGGTGCTGGTGCTGATGCAGCTGTCCTTCCTCGTCATGGGCATGTTCCTCGACGACACGGCGATGCTCGTCATCGTGGCGCCGCTCTATATCCCGCTGGTGCAGAAGCTCGGCTTCGACCTCGTCTGGTACGGCGTGCTCTACACGATCACCTGCCAGATCGCCTACATCACCCCGCCCTTCGGCTACAACCTGTTCATGATGCGCGCCATGGCGCCGCCCGGCATCGGCATGACCGACATCTACAAGTCGATTTGGCCCTTCGTCGGCATCATGGTGGCGAGCCTGATCATCATCGGCTGCTTCCCGGAAATCGCGACGTGGCTGCCGAACAACTACTACGCCAAGTGAGGACTTTGCCGGCGGCAAGGCCGCCGGCACCAACGCGCAATGAGGCCGATAGAAGAAAAGACGATTGATCGTCCGGGATGAACGGCCGTTCCCGGCAAAAGCGAGACGTTTAACCAGAGGGATAGAGATATGACCAACAGACGGCAATTTCTGACACGGGCTGGGGCAGTCACGATCGGTGCGGCCGGCGCAGCGACGCTTTCGGCACCCGCCATCGCGCGGGCACAGACCGCCATCAAGTGGCGCTTCCAGACCTATGCCGGCGCCGCGCTCGGCGAGCACGTCACCAAGCCGATCATCGACGCCATCAATGCCACCGCCAAGGGTGAGCTGGAGATCGAGCTTTACTTCGCCGACCAGATCGTGCCGACGGGCGAACTGTTCCGCGCGCTCCAGGCCGGCACGATCGACGCCGTGCATTCGGACGACGATTCCATGGCGTCCCCCGCTGATGTCGCCACCTTCGGCGGCTATTTCCCGCTTGCCACCAAGCAGATCCTCGACGTGCCCGTGCTCTTCAAGCAGTACGGCCTCGCCGACATCTGGCGCTCGTCCTACGAGAAGGTTGGCGGCGTCGTCTGGCTCTCCTCCTCGGGGCAGGATCCGTGCCACTTCAACACCAAGAAGGCGATCAACACGCTGGCCGACCTTCAGGGCCTGCGCCTCTACACCTTCCCGACGGCCGGTCGTTTCCTCAGCCAGTTCGGCGTCGTGCCGGTGACGATTCCCTACGAAGACGCGCAGGTCGCCGTGCAGACCGGTGAGCTCGACGGCATGGCCTGGTCGGGTATCACCGAGGACTACACGGTCGGCTGGGCCGACGTGACGGATCACTTCCTGACCAACAACATCTCCGGTGCCTGGATCGGCTCGTTCTTCGTCAACGAGAAGAAGTGGGCGGAACTGCCCGATCACCTGAAAAAGCTGGTCATGACGGCGATCGAGGCCGGCAACAACTACCGCGACCAGTGGTACTGGGGCGGCGAGGCGAAGCTGCGCGCCGAGGGCACGAAGCTGAAGCTCACCAGCATTCCCACAGCCGAGTGGAAGGCCGTGGAAGATGCGGCAAAGGTGTTCTGGAAGGAGATCGCCGGCCAGAGCGAAACGGCCGCCAAGGTCGTCAAGATCTTCGAGGACTACAACGCCGTCATCAACAAGGCCGGACCGCCCTACGTCAACGGCTGATTAACCAAACCCTTCGGACCGGGCCGGCAAGGCCCGGTCCGGCACGACGCCCCAACCCGCAGGACCACCCCCGATGACCATGACCTATAGTTTTGATGACCTGAAGAAGGATGTGGCCGAGGGCCGCATCGATACCGTTCTGGCGTGTCTCGTCGACATGCAGGGGCGCCTGATGGGCAAACGTTTCCACGCACAGTATTTCGTCGATGGCGCCTATGAGGAGACGCATAGCTGCAACTACCTGCTGGCGACCGACATGGAAATGGAGACCGTGCCCGGTTACCGCTCGACGAGCTGGGCCGCCGGCTACGGCGACTACACGATGAAGCCGGACCTTGCGACGCTGCGCAAATTGCCCTGGCTGGAAGGTACGGCGCTGGTTCTCTGCGACGTGCTGGACCACCACACCCATGCCGAGGTTCCGCATTCGCCGCGCGCCGTCCTGAAAAAGCAGGTCAAGCGGCTCGAGGCGCTGGGGTTGAAGCCCTTCATGGCGAGCGAGCTTGAATTCTACCTGTTCGACCAGACCTTCGACGATGCGCGCGAAAGCGGCTACCGCGACCTGCGCACGGCCTCCGGCTACAACGAGGATTACCACATCTTCCAGACCACCAAGGAAGAGGACGTCATGCGGGCGCTGCGCAACGGCTTGCAGGGCGCCGGCATTCCGGTGGAAAACTCCAAGGGCGAGGCTTCGCCCGGCCAGGAGGAGATCAATGTGCGATACGCCGAAGCCGTGACCATGGCCGACCGGCATTCGATCATCAAGAACGCCACCAAGGAAATCGCCTGGCAGCGCGGCAAGGCCGTCACATTCCTCGCCAAGTGGAACTACAACATGGCCGGCTCCTCCTCGCATATCCACCAGTCGCTGTGGAGCCTTGACGGCAAGGAAGCGAAGTTCTTCGACAGGGACGGCAAATACGGCATGTCGGAGATGATGCGCATGTATGTGGCGGGTCTGCTCGCCCATGCCAGCGAGATCACCTATTTCCTCGCGCCCTACATCAATTCCTACAAGCGCTTCGTTGCCGGCACCTTCGCACCGACCAAGGCGATCTGGAGCAAGGACAACCGCACGGCCGGCTACCGCCTGTGCGGCGAGGGCACCAAGGGCATCCGCATCGAGTGCCGCGTCGGTGGTTCCGACCTCAACCCCTATCTCGCCATGGCGGCGCTGCTCGCCGCCGGCATTGCCGGCATCGAGCAGAAGCTGGAACTGGAAGCGCCCTTCGAAGGCGACGCCTATGGTGGCAAGGACATCCGCGAGATCCCGAAGACGCTGCGCGGGGCGACCGCCGCACTGAAGGACTCCGACATGCTGCGCGAGGCCTTCGGCGACGACGTCGTCGACCACTATGTCCGTGCGGCCGAATGGGAGCAGGAAGAATACGACCGTCGCATCACCGACTGGGAGGTGGCGCGCGGCTTCGAGAGAGCGTAAGGCTCAGCACACCGGCGGCGGCTGCGGCGGAAAGTAGCCCTTCGGGGATATTTTCCGGCCGGCAGGATCGGATATTGTCCCACGCCAGAGTTTAAACTGAAACAGGAAGTCGATCATGACTGTGATCAAATGCATATCCCCCGTGGACGGCTCGGTCTATGCCGAGCGCGAGGCGATGCCGCTGGCCGCCGCGCAGGAGGCCGTCGCCCGTGCGAAGAAGGCCCAGAAGGCCTGGGCGAAGCGCCCGCTGGAAGACCGTATCCAGCTCGTCCTCAAGGGCGTCGCGCGCGTCAACGAGATGGCCGACGAGATCGTGCCGGAAATCGCCTGGCAGATGGGCCGCCCGGTCCGCTACGGCGGCGAGTTCAAGGGTTTCAACGAGCGTTCCAACTATGTCGCCGAGATCGCCGGTTCGTCGCTGGCGCCGATCGTCATCGAGAACAGTGAGCGTTTCGAGCGCCGCATCGAGCGCGAGCCGCATGGCGTCGTCTTCGTCATCGCGCCGTGGAACTATCCCTACATGACCGCGATCAACACGATCGCCCCGGCGCTGATGGCCGGCAACGTCGTCATCATCAAGCATGCCGCGCAGACGCTGCTCGTCGGCGAACGGCTGGTGCGCGCCTTCAACGAGGCGGGCGTGCCGGAGGATGTCTTCCAGAACGTCTTCCTCGACCATGACACGACCTCGGCGCTCATCGCCGGCAACAGTTTTGATTTCGTCAACTTCACCGGTTCGGTCGAAGGCGGCCGCTCCATCGAGCGCGCGGCGGCCGGCACCTTCACGCCGGTCGGCCTCGAACTCGGCGGCAAGGACCCGGGTTACGTCATGGAAGACGCCGACCTTGATGCCGCCGTCGATACGCTGATGGACGGCGCGACCTACAATTCCGGCCAGTGCTGCTGCGGCATCGAGCGCGTCTATGTGAACGAGAAGCTCTACGACGCCTTCGTCGAAAAGTCGGTCGCCTGGGTCTCCAACTACAAGCTCGGCAACCCGCTCGATCCGGAAACCACCCTCGGCCCGATGGCGCACAAGCGTTTCGCCGCGACCGTGCGTTCGCAGATCGCCGACGCCGTCTCCAAGGGCGCCAGGGCGCTGGTCGATCCCAAACTCTTCCCGGCCGATGACGGCGGCGCCTATGTCGCTCCGCAGGTCCTGGTCGATGTCGATCATTCGATGGAGTTCATGACGGAAGAAACCTTCGGCCCGGCCGTCGGCATCATGAAGGTGAAGAACGACGCGGAAGCGCTCGCGCTGATGAACGACTGCAAATACGGCCTTACCGTCTCGCTCTGGACGAAGGATTCCGACCGTGCTGCCAAGATCGCCCGCGACCTTGAGACCGGCACCGTGTTCCAGAACCGCGCCGACTATCTCGACCCGGCTTTGTGCTGGACGGGCGTCAAGGAAACGGGCCGCGGCGGTTCGCTCTCCGTCATCGGCTTCCATAATCTCACCCGCCCGAAATCCTACCATTTCAGGAAAGCATAATGACCATCACCGCCAACTGGAGCTACCCGACCGCGATCAAGTTCGGGGCCGGCCGCATCAAGGAACTCGCCGACCACTGCAAGGCGGTCGGCATGAAGAAGCCGCTGCTCGTCACCGATCGTGGTCTTTCGACCATGGCGATCACGAAAGAGGCCCTCGACATTCTTGAGGCCGCTGGTCTTGGCCGGGCGATGTTCGCCGAGGTCGATCCGAACCCGACCGACAAGAACCTCGAAGCCGGTGTCAAGGCGTTCCGCGACGGCGGGCATGACGGCGTCGTCGCCTTTGGCGGTGGCTCCGGCCTCGACCTTGGCAAGGCTGTCGCCTTCATGTCGGGCCAGACGCGCCCGGTCTGGGATTTCGAGGATATCGGCGACTGGTGGACCCGCGCCAATTCCGACGGCATCGCGCCCATCGTCGCCGTGCCGACGACGGCCGGCACCGGTTCGGAGGTCGGCCGCGCCTCGGTCATCACCAATTCCGAAACGCACACCAAGAAGGTGATCTTCCATCCGAAGTTCCTGCCTTCGGTGACGATCTGCGATCCGGAGCTGACGGTCGGCATGCCGAAGGTCATCACGTCGGGCACCGGCATGGATGCCTTCGCCCATTGCCTCGAAGCCTATTGCTCGCCGTTCTACCACCCGATGAGCCAGGGCATCGCGCTCGAGGGCATGCGCCTCGTCAAGGAATTCCTGCCGCGCGCCTACAAGGACGGCACGGATATCGAGGCGCGCGCCAACATGATGTCGGCGGCCGCCATGGGCGCCGTCGCCTTCCAGAAGGGGCTCGGCGCGATCCACTCGCTGTCGCATCCGGTCGGCGCCATCTACAACACGCATCACGGCATGACCAATGCCGTCGTGATGCCGCCGGTGCTGACCTTCAACCGCCCGGCGATCGAGGCGAAGATCGCCAGCGCCGCCGCTTACCTCGGTATTGCCGGCGGTTTCGACGGCTTCTTCGACTACGTGTTGCGCCTGCGCGAGGAACTCGGCGTGCCGGACAAGCTCTCCGCGCTTGGTGTTGGCACCGACAGGATCGACGAAATGGCCGCCATGGCGATCGTCGATCCGACGGCTGGCGGCAATCCGGTGGAGCTGACGCTGGACGCGGCCAAGCGCCTCTTCGTCGAGTGCATCTGAATTCTTGCCGTTAACAAATGATAGAGGCCCGGAAAACCAGCGTTTTCCGGGCCTTTTTCTTGAGGAAACGCAAAGTTGGTGGCGTTCTCGTTAATCTTCGCCATCCGGTTGTTTCCAATTCGTTAACCATGTTTTGAAAGGTTTGATTGAGCGGGCGCCATTTTCATCGGGCCGCCTGACGAGAGCGATGCGAAGCTCGCAGCATTCATGAGGAAAGACATGCCAGTCATCACATTTGCCAATGCCAAGGGTGGCGCGGGCAAGACCACAGCGGCCCTGATCCTTGCCACCGAGCTTGCAAGCCGGGGGCACCGCATCACCATCCTCGATGCCGACCCGCAGCGCTGGATCAGCCACTGGCACGAGGTTTCCGGTCGCCAGCGCAACATCGCCGTCATCTCGGAGGTTTCGATGGGCTCCCTCCAGGGCCATATCCGCGAGAACCGGGATACGACCGACTATTTCATCATCGACCTTGCCGGTGCACGGGATGCGCTGGTCGCCACCGCCATCGGTCTCTCCGACCATGTGATGATCCCCGTGCAGGGCTGTGCGATGGATGCGCGCGGCGCGGCGCATATCCTCGAGCTCCTGAAACAGCTCGACGAGAAGGCGGGCATCCGCATCAACCACTCCGTCGTGCTCACCCGCATGAATGCGCTGGTGACGACGCGGGCGATGACCACCATCAAGGCGCTGCTCGCCGCTCGCGGCGTTGCCGTGCTCGATACGCCGATCGGTGAACGTACCGCCTTCCGCGACATCTTCGACTGTGGTGGCACGCTCTATACGATGGATGCGGCCAAGGTGAGCAACCTCGACAAGGCCTGCGAGAATGCGCGCCTCTTTGCCGACGAGGTTCTGCGGCTCCTGCCGGTGCGCAAGCGTGTCGCCACCGAACGCGGCTTCTTCCGCAGCCTTCAGCAGGCGGCCTGACCGCTTCAAATTGACGAATGCCAAGAACGGCTGCGACGAACGGCGCAGCCGTTTTTCGTGCCGCAACGCAAAGCTGGTAATGAACAATTTACTACGCTTAACCTAATGATATCGCGTTAGAAAGCCACCCCATCGGCCTTGCGCCGCCACGGGGACCCATGAAGGGTTACGGGCAAGATGCGGTGTCGCCCGGCACCGCTGCCCCGATTGTTTGTCGCTTTCCCCGTTTTCTCGAGTTGCCAGGATACCCCTCGGAATGAAGCCAGCCCCGCAGACCGCCAGCCAGAACCATGATATCGCGCGCCGTCTGGACTACCTCGGCCTCGACGAGGCAGCCCTGAAGCGTCTGCGTACGCTGAAGCCCTTCATCGAGAAGGAGCTCGGCCCGGCGCTGGACAAGTTCTACGCGATCGTGCGCAAGAGCCCGGAGGTGAACCACCTCTTCTCCAACGAAGCGCATATCAACCGGGCGAAGAATGCCCAGCTCGGTCATTGGGCGAACATCGCAACCGGCGATTTCACGGGCGACTATGCCACCAAGGTCCAGACGATCGGTCATGTGCATGCGCGCATCGGCCTGGAGCCGCGCTGGTATATCGGTGGCTATGCGCTGATCGTCGAGCATCTTCTGACGGAAGCCGTCAAATCTCTCTGGCCGAAGCAGGGCCTGTTTGCGCGCCAGGAGATCGGGCCGGAAGAGTTCGCGGCGCGTTTCTCCAGCCTGCTCAAGGCGATGTTCCTCGATATGGACCTCTCCATCTCCGTCTACAACGACATGACGGATCTCGCCAAGCAGCAGGCGGTGCAGGCCCAGGTCGTCGCCGAGGAGCGCAAGATCGTCAGCGACAGTTTCGGTGCTGCGTTGAAGCGCATCTCCGACGGCGATCTCACCGCGCGCATCACCGGCCCGCTGCCGCAAGCCTACGAGGCGCTGCGCGATGACTTCAACCACGCCATTTCCACGCTCTCGCAGGCGATCGGCAGTATTGGCGCAGGCGCCGGCTCCATTCATCTCAGCGCTCGTGAGATCGCGGTTGCGTCCGACGACCTTGCCAAGCGCACCGAACGGCAGGCCGCGAATCTGGAGGAAACGGCCGCCGCCGTCGAGCAGGTGACCACCACCGTGCGCCAGACGGCCCAGAGCGCCAATGAGGCGAACGCCCTCGTGATCGCGGCGCGTGACAATGCGCAGCACGGCGGCGAGATCGTGGAGCATGCGATCGTTGCCATGGGAGAGATACAGGCGTCCTCCTCGGCCATCGCCAACATCATCGAGGTGATCGACGAGATCGCCTTCCAGACCAACCTGCTTGCGCTCAATGCCGGTATCGAGGCGGCGCGGGCGGGCGAGGCGGGGCGCGGCTTTGCCGTCGTTGCCTCCGAGGTGCGGGCGCTTGCCCAGCGCTGTGCCGATGCGGCGAAGGACATCCAGAACCTCATCGCCAAGTCGCATAGCCAGGTCGAGGACGGCGTGCGTTCGGTCGGCGAAGTCGCCCAGTCGCTGCGACAGATCGTCACCCAGGTCGTCGAGGTCAGTGCCGTGTTCAATGCGATCCGTGCCAGCACGGCGGAACAGGCGACGGGCCTGCTGGCGGTCAATCAGGCGATCAACGCCATGGACCAGATCACCCAGCAGAACGCCGCCATGGTCGAGGAGGCGAATGCCGCCAGCCAGGCCTTGACGCAGGAAGCCGCCTCCATCGCCGCCCAGCTCAGCGCCTTCCGCACCAGCGGCGAGGCCCGCCCGGCGCAGGGCTCCGGCTACAGCCGCGCGGCTTGAGGCAGTCTTTCGGTCCATCGGGTCGGAGCGGCACGGAAGGCTGCTCCGCCCTATTTCCAGGGTATTTCCGCTGAACGCGCGTTCATCGGAAATGCCTTGTCTCCTTGTTTTTCCGGCATTGTCCGACGCCGAAGCGATCCCGCTTCGGCTGGAAATGCTCTATTTCTGCATGCGCGCCTTCAGAAGCTCCATAAGCTTGCCGTCGCGCGGCAATGTGCCGGCCTTGCCCTGTTCCTTCAGCCAGTAGAACCGGCCGGGCTTCACCTTGGCGGACAGTTCATAGTCCATGCCCTCCCACTCGTCCTCGCGGAAGGAATAGAAGGCCCAGTGGCCGCCTCGCGCGTCCACGGCGTCCATGACGTCGGTCAGATAGGTGCCGCAGTCGGTCCACAGGCGCATGCAGCCGAATTCGGCGGCAACCACACGGCTCGGCGGCACGCCGGCGGCCTTTGCCCAGTCGAAGGCCGTGCCGATATGATCGCCGATGGCTTTCCGATCCCAGGCCGTCTTGCCGCCGGCATAGCCCGTCGTGGTACCGGGATAGGAAAGCGGCGTTTTGCGCTTCATGTTCGGCGCGCTCGTGGCGTCATAGGGCTCGTACATATGGAAGGCATAGAGCACCCGCTCATCGGCAAGACGCTCCGGCCAGGCGGCGAGGGCACGCGGATTGGCGTAGTAGCCGCCATCGACCATCACGGGCGTTACCGGATCGACGGTGCGGATTGCCGCGATCATGCGCGCGTAGAGGTTTGGCAGGTCGCGGGTGCTGCCGGTGTTCTTCTCCTGCCAGGCGGAGATCTCCGCCATTGCGGCGTTTTCCGCAAGCCCGGTCGTCTTTTCCGGGGCCGGTTCGTTGAGCAGGTTGTAGGCGGCGACGGCCGGATGGTCCTTGAGCGCCGCTGCGAGGTCGAGCCAGAACGCGACCGCCTGGCCGGCATAGGCCGGGTCGGACCATAGCCGGTCGTCGAACTTTCCGCCGTTCTGCTGCTTCCAGCGTGCGCCGGGCAGGCTGAGCGGAGTGATCACGACCTTGAGACCGGCGGCCCCGGCGGCGTCGAGCGTCTCGCGCAGCCTGGCGAGGTCGCCGGGCGGCAGGCCCTTGTAGCGGTCTGCGTCGCCGATCAGGAAGTCCCTGCCTTCGCCCTGCCATTTGCTGAAGGTGAGCCTTACCCAGCTGGCGCCGGTTGCTGCGAGTGCGTCGAAATAGGCCCGGTCCGGTACCGCGGCGTTGAAACTGTTGCCGCCCTTTTGCGGGCTGTCCCAGAAGCCGATGAGGTCGGCAGCGCCGGCGGCGGGCGGCAAGAGGCCGGCAAGCGTGAGGCAGAGAAGGGCGGGGCGGAGTTTTTCAAGCATGGGAGACCGGATTTTCGAATGCGACTTGCAGCAAGGGCGTGCGGGAGGATGGTTGCCCGCTCGCTTGCCAGAAGGACGTATCGACGCCAAAGGCGGCATTTTCCGGCCCACCGCGTGACGGAACGGCGCCATGCAACGGTTTTTCCGCGCAAATGAAAAAGCCGGCCTGAGGGCCGGCTTTTGCGGGGCATCGTGTCATCGTCAGTCGACGAACTCGACCGTCACGCCGGCGCTGGTCATCTTGGCGAGTTCCGTCGCGTCCCAGTTGGTCAGACGGATGCAGCCGTGGCTCTGCGTCTTGCCGATCTTCGAAGGCTCCGGCGTACCGTGGATACCGTAGGTCGGCTTCGACAGCGCGATCCAGACCGTGCCGACCGGGCCGTTCGGACCGGGCTGCAGGGTCAGCACCTTGTTGTTGCTGCCCTGCTGGAAGTTGATCTTCGGATTGTAGGTGTAACCGGGATTGAGCGCGATGCGCTCCACGGTCACGGTGCCCGACGGCGAGGGCGTGTCGGCTGAGCCGATGCTGGCCGGATAGGCGGCGATCAGCGTGCCGTTCGCGTCATAGGCGAGCACCTGCTTGCGGCCCTTGTCGGCGAGGATCTTGGCGACCTTGCCGGTCTTCTTCTCGCCGGTATCGACGACCTTGATGATCGTGCCGGGAATGGTGAAGTCGACCCCCGGGTTGATCTCCTTCAGATAGGCCTCGTCCATGTGGAATTTTTCGGCCAGCATTTCCGTGGTCGAAGTGAAGGAGAGGTGCGGCAGCGCCGCCTTCTGGGCATAGTCGTCCGGGATGGCGGCGACATAGGGGCCGGCCGCATCGGCAGCACTGATTTCGTAGGTGGTAAAGGCGAGGCCGCCCGACAGGCGCAGCCGTTCCAGGATGTCGTCGGCATTGTTCGGATCGAGCGTCTCGCCCGTCGCATTCTGCCAGGCCTCGATCGCCTTGGTGACGTTCGAGCCCTTCCTGCCGTCGATCACGCCGGGCGAAAAGCCCTCGCGGTCGAGGAAGACCTGGAGCGCGGTGATCTCGGCGGAGGACATCTTGCCGATCGCGATCGCCGGCTGGAACTTCGGGCCGGGCACGAATTCCGCATTGGGGTCGGTGCTGTTTTCCGGCAGTGCCGCGCTGTCGCCGGAAAAATCGGGCAGGGGCTGCGAGCCACCGAAATCGGCGTCCGGCAGCGGCTGGCGCTCGATGTCGCCCGGCAGGCCCTCGCGCATTTCCGGCACGGAGCTGGTGGTCAGCTCGTCGCCGTAGTCGGCTTCCGGCGCCGGGGGGAAATAGTCGGGGTTCGTTTCGGGGTAGCCGCGCGCCTCGCGGCGCGGGCGATAGTCGTCGCCGCGCGCGAAATAGCGGTCGGCTTGCATGGCGGTTGCGACGACGTTGCCCCAGCCGTCGACATAGACGGTGCGACCGCGGTTGTCGCGCATCACGCGCACGCTG
Organism: Shinella sp. JR1-6; assembly: GCF_004284735.1. Classification (NCBI taxonomy): domain Bacteria; kingdom Pseudomonadati; phylum Pseudomonadota; class Alphaproteobacteria; order Hyphomicrobiales; family Rhizobiaceae; genus Shinella; species Shinella sp. JR1-6. The sequence goes on from NZ_SHMI01000004.1 coordinate 126,996, forward strand.
CCATCGTCGGGAACATAGTCGAGAATATCGCCTTCCGGCGAGACCAGAACCGTGTCGCGCGAGGAGAAACGCTGCTGCGCGTGCGCCGGCAAGACGGCGATTCCGAGGACGGATGCCGCGGCAAGGAGCGAAAGGCTTGTTTTAAAAATAGAATTCACGACTCTTGACCTGCCTGCTTGCACATATCGCGCGGACGGAACACTTCAATTCAGACCTTAATATGAAAAAACTGAATCGATGGTGAACGTAAGGTCAACGCGCATTGCAAAAACTTGTGACCGGGCGTGATGGTTCCCGTGACGCGATGCGAGGCAAGGGGGCCGGCCGTGCCCCGGCGGCCATCTCGCTACGCAGCCTTTTGGTTTTCCGCCGAATCGGGAAGACACGCTATCCTTTTGTTTTACCGCCGTTCCGGCCGTAAAACCGCGTCGCACTTTCGCTGGAATTGCTCTAGCATGCCGCCGATTGATTGCCCCTTGCCGGAGACCCGGATGACCTTTTCCCTTACCGCCCAGACACAAGACCAGTCCTTTCGTCTCGATCTGACGCCGCAATCGGTGCTCGACGTCGCCGGCGCCGTTTTTCACGGCGTCGATCTTGCGCCGGGGGCAACGGTGCCTTCGGACGGCGATCCGCGCATCGACAAGGCGCTGCCGGGCTTCCTGTTCACCTGCGGGCCGGATCACATCCGCCACCCGGTGCCGGTCGAGGGGGCTGCTGACGGGCGGCTCTATCCGCTGCACGGGTCGTTTTCATCCTCGCCGGCGCGGGACGTGCTGGTCGAGGAAGACGAGGGGGAGGTTATCTGCGAGGGGCGCGTCGCCGTTTCGCTTGCCCATGGCGGCAAGGCCGATCTCGCCCGCCGCTGGCGCGCCGACCGGAGCACCGGCCACATCACGCTCGACGACCGTATCACCAATACGGGCGGCACCTCCTGGCCGCCCTTCGGCATGTATCACATCAATTTCGGCACCGGCCTCTTCGATGCGGACACGCGGCTGACGGGGGCGATGCTGCCCGGCGGCAGCCTGCCGTGGCGCTTCGGCGAGGGCGACCGCGAGATCTTCTGCGTGCCGGCGGCCGAAACGGCGGCGCATGGCTGGGCCGAGATCGCCATCGGCCCGATTGCGGCGCTTGGCGGTCGCAGCGTCCATATCCGTTTCCGCACGGATACCCTGCCGCATCTGCAGGTCTGGCGAAACCTGTCGCCAGGCTCGGCGGTGCTCGGCATCGAGCCCGTCTCGCACCGTCTCGTGCCGCGCGCCGAGTTGATCACCACCGGCGAGGCGGCGAATTTCGCGCCCGGCGAAAGCGTGAGCTACGGCCTCGCCTTCGAGGTCCGCTAGGATGCCTGCGCATTTTTCGGGCGGAGGGGGATGTTCCTTCGTTGCCGGAGCGATGCGCTTCAGCTCTTTTCGGGAATTGCTATAGATTTTGCGTGATTGACGCTCCCGCGGCTCGGGCTTAAACGGTGAGCACCCCTGTTTTCTAGAAGGAACCGCCCATGGATATCCGCGAGATCAACGACGAATATTCCGTCTCCGGCCAGATCGCCGTCGGGGATCTCGACGCCATCGCCGCCCTGGGCTTCAAATCCATCGTCTGCCATCGCCCGGACCATGAAGAGGCAGGCCAGCCGGAATTCTCGGCCATTGCGGCGCGTGCGAAGGAACTCGGTATCGAGACGGCCCATGTGCCCGTCGGCCCGATGGGCGTGACTGCGGAAGCGGTGAGCGGCATGGTTGACGCGCTCGACGAGTTGCCGCGCCCGATGCTCGGCTACTGCCGTTCCGGCATGCGCTCGACGAAGACCTACGAGCAGGCGCAGCATCTTCGCGGCTGAGGACCTGGCTCCTCAACCGCCTGCCGTTGCCTTCTCCCCGTAGGCGGGGCGAAGGGGAATGCCGCAACGGCTTCCCAAAGCATCGACGATATGTTGGTAGGTGAGGCATTGCCCCATCCGCCTTCTCCCCGCTTGCGGGGAGAAGGTCGCAGTAGCGGGATGAGGGGCGTTCACGCCCCAAAACGTCATTTCCCGCTGCGGATATCCGAGAGCGTGCGCGTCGGCGTGATCGCTTCCGGGTCGAGCTTCACCTCTATGATCGCCGGCTTGCCGCTCTGGCGGGCGCGCAGGAAGGCTGGCGCAAAATCCTCCGTCGTCTCCACCGTTTCGCCATGGCCGCCATAGGCGCGGGCGAGCGCGGCGAAATCCGGGTTGGTCAGATCCGTGGCGCTGACACGGCCGGGATACTCCCGCTCCTGGTGCATGCGGATCGTGCCGTAGATGCCGTTGTTGACGACGACGGTGATGATCGGAAGGTTGTAGCGCACGGCGGTGGCGAATTCCTGGCCGTGCATCATGAAGCAGCCATCGCCGGCAAAGCAGATAACCTCACGCTCCGGGAAGAGCTGCTTGGCGGCGACCGCGGCGGGCAGGCCATAGCCCATCGAGCCCGATGTCGGGGCGGCCTGCGTCGCAAAGCGGCGGAAGCGATGGAAGCGATGCACCCAGGTCGCATAGTTGCCGGCGCCATTGGTGAAGATCGTATCCTCGGGCGTGTTTTCCTCCAGCCAGGCCATGATCGGGCCCATCTGCACGCCGCCCGGGCCGGTTTGCGGCGGGGTCGACCATTTCAGGTAGGATTCATGCATGGCGGCGGTACGGGCGGCCCAGCGCGGGGCGGTCTTCGGCGCGAGGCCGTCGAGCGCGGCGACGAAATCCTCTGGCGCCGCGCAGATCGCAAGGTCCGGCCTGTAGACACGGCCGAGCTCGGACGGGTCCGGATAGACATGCACCAGCGCCTGCTGCGGGTAGGGCACCTTGAGCAGGCTGTAGGTCGAGGACGGCATTTCCGAATAGCGGCCGCCGAGCAGGATGACGAGGTCCGCCTCGCGGATCTCCTTGCCGAGTGCGGGGCTGATGCCGATGCCGCTGTCGCCGGCATAGTTCGGGTGCTGATGATCGAACAGCATCTGGCGGCGGAAGGAACAGGCGACGGGCAGCGACCAGCGCTCTGCAAAGGCCGTGAAGCCGGCGACGCTCTCTTCGGACCAGCGTGTGCCGCCGAGGATGACGAGCGGGCGCTCGGCTGTTTCGAGACGCCGCGCCAGCTCTTCCATCTGCTTGCGGCCGGGGTGTGCCTCGACCGGCATATAGGCCTTTGCGTCGACGGCCTCGACCGTATCCGTCAGCATGTCCTCGGGCAGCGCCAGCACCACCGGGCCCGGCCGGCCGGAGGTGGCGACGGCAAAGGCGCGCGTGATGAATTCGGGGATGCGGCGGGCATCGTCGATCTCCGCCACCCACTTGGCGACCTCGGTGAAGGCGCGACGGTATTCCACCTCCTGGAAGGCCTCGCGCTCGCGCGCATCGCGCTGTACCTGGCCGATGAAGAGGATCATCGGGATCGAATCCTGCCGCGCGATGTGCAGACCCGCCGAGGCGTTGGTGGCGCCCGGGCCGCGCGTGACCATGCAGATACCGGGCTCGCCCGTCAGCCGGCCCCAGCAGTCCGCCATCATCGCCGCGCCGCCTTCCTGCCGGCAGACGAGCACGTCGACATCGGTGTCATGCAGCGCATCGAGCACGGCAAGGTAGCTTTCGCCCGGCACGCAGGCGACGCGCTTGACGCCATTGGCAACGAGGGCATCGACGATCAACTGGCCACCGGTCTTCATGCGCTTTTCTTTCCTGCTTCGAGGATGCCAAGTTCCGCCATCACGGCGTCGGTATGTTCGCCGAGCCGCGGGCTCGGCCGGTCATAGGCGAGGGGCGTGCCCGAATAGACGATGGGCGTGCGCACGCCGGGAATGCGGTTGCCGTCGGCATCGGGCAGATCGATGCGCAAGCCCCGCGCCTTCACCTGCGGATCCTCGAAGGTCTCGGCGATGGAGTTGATCGGCCCGGCTGGCACGCCCTCGCGCTCGCAGGCGGCGAGCAGATCGGCCTTGCTGATGCTGGCCGTCGCACCGGTGACGAGGCGGCGCACCTCGTCGCGATGGGCGACGCGCGCCCGGTTGGTGGCGAAGCGCTCGTCGTCGGCGACGCCCTCGAGCTTCAGGATGCCGCAGAGCTTGCGGAACTGCCCGTCATTGCCGACGGCGAGGATGATGTGCCCGTCGGAGGTGGGCACGACCTCGTAGGGCGAGATGTTGGGATGCGCATTGCCGAGCCGCGTCGGCGCGTTGCCGGAGGCGAGGAAGTTCATGTTCTGGTTCGCCATGACGGCCGACTGCACGTCGAGCAGCGCCATGTCGACATGCTGGCCCTGACCGGTTTTCATGACATGGATGAGCGCCCCCTGGATGGCGGCGACGGCATAGATGCCGGTGAAGATGTCGGCGATGGCGACGCCGGCCTTCATCGGCTCGCCGTCCGGTGCGCCCGTCACCGACATGAAGCCGGACATGCCCTGCACGATATAGTCATAGCCGGCGCGGGCGGCATAAGGACCGTCCTGGCCGAAGCCGGTGATCGAGCAGTAGACGAGTTTGGGATGGACCTTGGCGAGGCTCTGGTAATCGAGCCCGTATTTGACGAGGCCGCCGACCTTGAAGTTCTCGATGACGACATCGGCCGTCGCGACAAGGCGGTGGACGACGGCGCGGCCTTCCTCGGTCTTGAGGTCGACTGCGATAGAGCGCTTGCCGCGATTGGTGGAGTGGTAATAGGCGGCGGACAGGTTCTCGCCGTCGCTGCCGGTCACGAAGGGCGGGCCCCAGGCGCGCGTGTCGTCGCCGCCGTCGGGGTTTTCGATCTTGATGACATCGGCGCCCATATCGGCCAGCATCTGCCCGGCCCAGGGTCCGGCGAGAACCCGCGCCAGCTCGATGACCCTAATGCCTGACAGCGGCAGGTTCGACTTCTCCATCGTGCACTCCCTCCTCGGCGGTGCCGGAATGCGGCCGGCCGCCGGGCTTTTCGCCCGTTTCCCTTTCGATAACAAAAAGCTGCCGGACACGATAGACGGCGCCCGGCGGGAGATCATGACGGCTCAGACTGACATGATGCCTGCCGCGCCGTTCGCGCGGGCGGGCAAGGTCAGATCGGCGTGGAGACGGGCGGTATCGTCGCCGTCTTGTTGAGCTTGCGCTCGCGCCAGATGACGTAGAGGCCGGAGGCGATGATGATGGCGATGCCGAGCCATTTCACGGCGTCCGGCAGGTGGCCGAACACGAGCCAGCCGAGGATCGTCGCCGAGACGATCTCGAGATATTGCAGCGGGGCGAGCGTCGAGGCGGGGGCCGAGCGATAGGCGTAGACGCCGAGCACGCCGGCGATGGTGGCGGCGACGGCGGCGCTGGCGATGTAGATTGTGTTCGCCATGTCGGGCACGACCGGCGTCAGCATGGCGATGCCGAGCCTGCCGCCGACGAGGAGGAGCAGGCCGGAGAACAGCGCGCCCCAGAGGCCTGCATAGAACTGCATGGACCAGGGGTCCTCCTTCTGGGCGACGAGCCGCGTCAGGAGGAAGAACAGCGCGAGCGAGAGCGCCGACACGACGGGCAGCAACGCGATGGGGCCGACCTCCTGCAGGCTCGGCTGGATGACCAGCAGCGAGCCGAAGAAGCCGACGCCGCAGGCCGTGTAGCGCCGCCAGCCGATGGTCTCCTTGAGGAAGATCGAGCCGAGGATGGTCAGGATGATCGGCTCGACGAAGAAGATGGCGATAGCGTCGGCCAGTTCCATGACGGCGAGCGGTGTGACGAAGGTGATCATGGTGATCGCCATCAGAAGGCCGCGGGCGGCATGCAGGCCCATCTTCCGCCAGGTGACATCAAGAAGCGTGCCGCGCAGGAGGCAGATCGGCCCCAGAACGGTCATCTGGAAGAGCAGGCGCACGAAGGTGATTTCGGTCGCCGGCACGGCGGTGACCGCCAGTTTCGCGAAAATGTCGATGATCGGCGCGATGAGAACCGAGAGCACCATGAGGGAGAGCCCGAAGCTGACCTCGTTGCGCAGCGGCGTGATGGTGGCGGATGTGGTCATGCGTGTTCCCGGGCGCGGGTCCGTGCGTCCACCACCCGCCGGCACCAGACGGCAAAGGCGTCGACGGCGGGATCGCGGAGCGGCCGGCTCTCCTTGAGCGTTTCGTGACGCATGCCGCGATAGACTGTTGTGGTGATGTCCTCAAGCCGCGATTTTTTCAGTCGCCCGGCAAAGGCGTGCACCGCGTGGCCGAAATCCGTCGCCGGGTCCTCCTCGCCGCCGACGAGATGGATCGGCAAGCGCTTCGGCAGGCGTGCAATCCCTTCCGCCGAGGCATTGGCGAAGGTGACGGCGAAGATGTCGATCCACATCGCGACGTTGACGTCGAAGCCGCAGAGCGGGTCGGCGATATAGGCGTCCACCTCGGCGGGGTTATGCGACAGCCAGTCGAAATCCGTACGGCGGTTCGCGATGGCGCGGCCCCAGGTGCCGAAGGTCAGGCGCGGCAGCAGGCCGCTCGGCACATCGGATCCCTTCAGCATGCGTTCTGCCGCCAGCACGACCTGCGCCACGCGTCCGGAAAACCCCGGTTCGAGATTGGAGTTCCACACCGCGAGCGCGTCGATATCGCCAGGATGCGCCTGCGCGAAGGCGAGGGCCAGCAGGCCGCCCATCGAATGGCCGAAGAGCACGACCGGCAGGCCCGGATGCCGCGCCGCCGCATGGTCGCGCACGGCGCGCAGGTCCGCGATCACCCGGGCGATGCCGTCCTTGGGCGCGAACTGGCCGCGCGGGGCGTCCGGCGCGGTGGTGAAGCCGTGGCCGCGATGGTCGTGGGCATAGACATGAAACCCTTCCGCCGCCAGGCGTCCGGCAAATTCCGCGTAGCGTGCGCTGTGCTCGGCGAGGCCGTGGCTGACGAGCAGGATGCCGCGCGCCTCGCCCCGGGCGGCCTCGTGCCGCAGTGCAAGGCTCGCTCCACTTGGACTTTGCAGCATCGAAGCCAGCGAAAACACCGGTCTGTCCTCCCGTTTCGGCAAGGTCAACGCGATTTGCCGATGAAAGACAACGGGATACGGCGTGTATTTTTACGCTTTCTCCCGCATGTCGTGATTTTTCCGATTTATGGTTGCATTTTATGGATTTTTGGTTGTATATGATCTTGTTTTGTTCTTGTTCGGGAGCCGGTCATGATGACCAATGCCGCACTGATTTTCAAAGCCGCCCTTTCCCTCCTTGCTGCGTGCCTCCTTTTCCTCGCAAGTCCCGCGGCCGCCCAGACCGTACCGGCGAGCAGAGAGGGCCGCGAGGTGCTGTCCGTCAGCTGGCAGAAAGGCTACTGCGCCGCCCGGCCGAAGAGCCGCGGCTGTGCGGATTTCTCCACGAATGCGCCGGCGGCCCGGCAGTTCTCGCTGCTCAGCCGGTTCCAGGTGCGCAAGAGCTATTGCGGCATCGAGGCGGCGCTCAAGCAAAGGGCCCGCAAGGGCAAGTGGACGGAGTTGCCGGATATCGTGCTCGCTTCCGTCACGAAGGAGCGCCTGATGGCGGCCATGCCCGCCGCGCGCCTCGGCCTCGACCGCCAGCAATGGCTGCGCAGCGGCAGCTGCGTCGCGGTGTCCCCGGAGATCTACTACAGCCGCTCGCTCGACCTGCTCGATACGCTCAACGCCTCGCCGGTGCGTGCGCTCTTTTCACAGAAGGCGGGGGCGGCGGTCACCCTTGCCGAAGTGCGGGCCGCCTTCGACGCCGCCTTCGGCAAGGGGGCCGGCGAGCGCGTGCGGCTCAGCTGCCGCAAGACGGAGGGCGGCTCCGTCGTGACCGGCCTCACCATCGGCCTTGCCGGCGATGGTCCGACGCTGGCCGAGCGCATCGCCGCCGCCGTCCCGACGAAGTCGCGGTGCACCGAGGGTGTGACGGGCCCGGGGCAGGCGGGGTAGGGCAGCGCGAGCGGGCGGGGTGTCCTTCAGCCCGGACTGGCGAGATACCGGTCGGATTTGGGCACCGTGTCGCTTGCCGACGGTATCAACAGGATGCGGGGCGGGGTTTTCGCCGTGGGGCGCAGTGCGGCTTTCTTACATTGCCGCGGGCGGAGAATTCGCCTACATAGCGGGCAAATTTGTCCGATCCGGAGCGCGTTTGCATGGCACGTCAATTCATCTACCACATGTCGGGGCTCAACAAGGCCTACGGCGCCAAGAAAATTCTCGAAAACGTCAACCTGTCTTTCTATCCCGATGCCAAGATCGGCATCCTCGGCCCGAACGGCGCGGGTAAGTCGACGGTGCTGCGCATCATTGCCGGCCAGGACAAGGAATATACCGGCGAAGCCTGGCTCGCCGACGGTGCGACCGTCGGTTACCTGGAGCAGGAACCGCATCTCGACCCGACCAAGACCGCCTTCGAGAACGTCATGGTCGGCGTTGCCGACAAGACCGCCATCATCGACCGCTACAACGAGCTGATGATGAACTATTCCGACGAGACGGCGGACGAGGGCGCCAAGCTCCAGGATATCATCGACAGCCAGAATCTCTGGGACCTGGAACAGCAGGTCGAGATGGCGATGGAAGCGCTGCGCTGCCCGCCGAAGGATTCTGACGTCACGCTGCTGTCGGGGGGCGAACGCCGCCGCATCGCGCTCTGCCGCCTGCTGCTGTCGCAGCCGGACCTCCTGCTGCTCGACGAACCGACCAACCATCTCGATGCCGAAACCATCGCCTGGCTGGAAAAGCACCTGCGCGATTATCCGGGCGCCGTGATGATGATCACCCACGATCGCTACTTCCTCGACAACGTGACGGGCTGGATCCTCGAGCTCGACCGCGGCCGCGGCATTCCCTACGAAGGCAACTACTCTGCCTATCTCCAGGCCAAGGCCAAGCGCATGAAGCAGGAGAGCCGCGAGGAAGCCGGCCGCCAGAAGGCGCTGTCGCGCGAACAGGAGTGGATCGCCTCCAGCCCGAAGGCGCGTCAGGCGAAGTCCAAGGCCCGTATCAAGGCCTACGAACAGCTGGTCGATGCGGCGGAAAACATCCGGCCCGGCGACGCCCAGATCATCATCCCGGTCTCCGAGCGTCTCGGCAACGTGGTCATCGAGCTGGAAGGCATCAAGAAGGGCTTTGACGGTCGCACGCTGATCAACGACCTGTCGATCAAGCTGCCGCCGGGCGGCATCGTCGGCATTATCGGCCCGAACGGCGCCGGCAAATCGACGCTGTTCAAGATGATCACCGGCCAGGAAACGCCCGATAGCGGCTCGATCCGTATCGGCGACACCGTGCACCTCGGCTATGTCGACCAGAGCCGCGACGCGCTCGACGGCAACAAGACCGTCTGGGAGGAAATCTCGGGTGGCGCCGAAGTCGTCAAGCTCGGCAAGTTCGAGATGAATTCGCGCGCCTATTGCGGGGCCTTCAATTTCAAGGGTGGCGACCAGCAGCAGAAGGTCGGCAATCTTTCGGGCGGCCAGCGCAACCGCGTGCACCTTGCCAAGATGCTGAAGGCCGGCGGCAACGTGCTGCTGCTCGACGAACCGACCAACGACCTCGACACGGAAACGCTCGGTGCGCTTGAAAGCGCGCTTGAGAGCTTTGCCGGTTGCGCGATCATCATCAGCCACGATCGCATGTTCCTCGACCGCCTCGCGACGCACATCCTGGCGTTCGAGGGCGACGGTCATGTCGAATGGTTCGAAGGCAACTTCGAGGACTACGAAGAGGACAAGGTCCGCCGTCTCGGCCCCGATGCCCTCAATCCCGGCAGCCAGGCCTACAAGCGCCTGACGCGCTGAGGCACGGTGCCATCACACCCTTTGAGAAACCCCGGCTTGCCGGGGTTTTTCTTTTGGCGTGTTGATGGGAAGATCGGCGACACGGATTTGCCCTTGCGCGACGCGGGTTAATCACATAAACATATCTTTATGTCTTGATTGGATGGGCCATGGGCGACATGCAGAAACTCGGACTGGACGACATCGTGGAGATCCTGAAGGCGGCGGGTGAACCGACGCGCCTTCGCCTTCTCGCGCTGCTGTCGCACGGCGATCTGACCGTGACCGACCTGACCGACATCCTCGGCCAGTCCCAGCCGCGCATCTCGCGCCACCTGAAGCTGCTCGCCGAGGCCGCGCTCGTCGACCGCTACCAAGAGGGTGCCTGGGCCTTCTTCCGGCTGAGCCAGGGGGGACCTGCCGTCACGCTCGCCCGTCAGCTCCTCGAGAGCGCCGACCCGGCAGACGCGGTATTCGCCCGCGACGACGAGCGGCTGCGCGTGCTGAAGAAGATCCGCGCCGACAAGGCGCAGGCCTATTTCAGCCGAAACGCGGCCGAGTGGGACGCGGTGCGCCGGCTGCATGTCAGCGAGGCGGAGGTGGAGGCGAGGCTGGCCCAGATGATCGGCACGGAGCCGGTGGACGGTTTTCTCGATCTCGGCACGGGCACGGGGCGCATCCTTCAGCTCTTCGAGGGGCTCTACAAGCGCGGCGTCGGCGTCGATGCCAGCCGCGACATGCTCGCGGTGGCGCGCGCCAATCTCGACCGCGCCGGCATCACCAAGGCCTCAATCCGCCACGGCGACATCTTCAACCTGCCGCTGGAGCGTGACGAGTTCGACGTCGTGACGATCCACCAGGTGCTGCACTTTCTCGACGAGCCGGACGCGGCGGTGGCTGAGGCCGCCCGCATGCTCGCGCCCGGCGGGCGCCTCGCCATTATCGACCTTGCCCCGCACGCGCTCGAACATCTGCGCGACGAACATGCCCATATCCGCCTCGGCTTCTCGCACCAGACGCTCGCCGAGTGGCTGGAGAAGGCGGGGCTTGTCGTCGAGGAGGTCGTCGACCTCAAGCCTGCGCATTCGGCCGCCGATGCGCTGACCGTCACCATCTGGCTTGCCCGCGACCAGCGTGAACGGGCCGCCGACACCATTGCCATCCGCAGGAGGAGTTGACATGAACAAGGCGACCGCACGCCCAGCCCGCAAGGACATCCGCCTGTCGTTCGAGTTCTTTCCGCCGAAGTCGGCGGAAGCCGAAGGCCAGCTCTGGCAGACGGCCGCCGCGCTTTCGGCCTATGATCCCGGCTTCATGTCGGTGACCTACGGCGCCGGCGGTTCCACCAAGGCGCCGACGCTCGCCACCGTCCGCCAGCTTCTTGCGATGGGCCTGCCTGCCGCCTCGCATCTCACCTGCGTCGGAGCGACGAAGGAGGAGGTGCATGCCGTCGTCGCCGAATTCCAGGCGGTCGGCGTCAAGCACTTCGTGGCGCTGCGGGGCGACCCGCCGGGCGGCGTCGGCACGGCCTACCAGCCGTATCCGGGTGGTTATGCCAATGCGGCGGAGCTGACCGCCGGTCTGCGAGGCCTTGCCGATTTCGAGATCTCGGTGTCCGCCTATCCGGAGAAGCATCCGCAGAGCCCCGATGTCGCCGCCGACATCGACATGCTCAAGCGCAAGGTGGACGCCGGCGCGACACGTGCGCTCACGCAGTTCTTCTTCGAGAACGACGATTTCGAGCGTTACCTGGAGCGCGTGCGCAAGGCTGGCATCTCGATCCCGGTCGTGCCGGGCATCCTGCCGGTGCACAATCTGTCGCAGGTGCAGAAGTTCGCCGGCCTGTGCGGAGCCTCCGTGCCGGATTGGCTGGCCGACCGGCTGGCACCCGTCGACGACCGTCCGCAGGAGCGCGCTGCGGTGGCGATCGACCTTGCCGCCCGGCAGGTGGAGGATCTCATCGCCCGCGGCATTGGCGAGTTCCACTTCTACACGATGAACCGCGCCACACTGGTCTCGGCCGTGTGCGACCGCGTCGGCTTTGCCCGCAGCGAGCGGCAGCCGGCAGGTGCGGCGGCCTGAGCGCCGCTGCCAGACCGCAGCCCCCAAACGAAAATGCATGGCGCCGTCTCCGGGGCCATGCATCTTTCTAGAATTCGTTTCGGCAGGGTGTTTTTTGAGTTTTTGGTCCCTGGCCTCCCGGACTGCGCTTTGATCGCCTCAGATGAAGATCATCGTTGCGATGAAGAGGAACGCTGCACTGATCATCAGAACATTCAAGGAATGTGTGAGTCCCATGGCTACCTCCTTGCGTTTGCAGATCGATATTACGACTGAAAAAAGCGTGTTGGAAAGACGTTTTGTTGCTGCGCTGCAACATCCGGCTGCCGCCGGATACTTATTCACAGTGTTAACCTTCTGAATTTCCTCCTCTATTGGGGGCGCCACAAAAAATTCACAATCCCTACCAGATGACGAATGCCGGCATTGTGCATTTACCAATATGGCGCACGTCGGACGGGCAATCCGGCGGATTGCCATGAAACGGCCGGGAAGACGCTTTGTTCCCGACCCTTCAGGCGCTGCGCAAGCGGGCGAAAACGCGCCCGTCGAGCACCACGAGGCCGAAGAGGACGAGCGCCATGCCGAGCATGCCGAGCGGCGTCAGGGTTTCACCGAGGAAGAGCATGCCGGCGAGGATGGCGCTCGGCGGCACGAGCAGCGTGACGAGCGAGGTGTTGGTTGCACCGGCTGCCGCCATGATTCGGAAGAACAGGATGTAGCCGTAGGCCGTCGAGATGAGCGCCAGTGCCAGCACGGCGAGGATGGCCGAGAGCGGGGGCAGGGGGAGCTGCCAGGGCGTGTCGAGGGCGAAGGAAACGGGCAGCATCAGCAGCGTCGATGCGGTGAGCTGGCCGGCGGCGATGACCGGCGGAGAAGTGCCGCGGAAGCGTTTGCCATAGGTCGCGGCGAAACCGTAGGAGACGGCGGCGAGCACCGGCAGGATGACCGCCCAGAGCGGCGGGCCGCTGTCGCCGGTGAAGGGGGCGAGCGCCCGCGGGCCGATCAGCACAGCGGTTCCGACCAGCCCGATCAGGCAGCCGGCGATCTTTTCCGAGGAGAGCTTCTCGTCCAGCGTGAACTGGTTGGCGATGAGCACGGTGAAGATCGGCGTCGTCGCGTTGAGAATGGAGGCGAGCCCTGCGCCGATCTGCGTCTGGCCGAGGAAGATCAGCATGTGCGGCACGGCGTTGTTGATGAGGCCGAGCAGCAGGAACTCGCGCCAGCGGGCCCGAAGCGTGGCATAGACGTCGAAGCGGCCGGCAATGTAGATGTGCAGCGCGAGGGCGGCGATGCCGACGCGCAGCAGCACAAGCGTTGCCGGCGGCACATGGACGACGGCGACGCGGGCGAAGAAGAACGAGCCGCCCCAGATCATGCCGAGGAGCGCGAGCAGGCCCCAGGTCTGTGCGCTCATGCGCGTTGCTGCCTGCTGTTCCATTGCACGTTCTCCCGGGCATCCTGCCGTCCGCTGGTGTAGCGCGAAAACGGCGAGGCAAAAAGGCAGAGCGGCAGCCCGGTTCCGACCGGGGCTGCCGCTCTTGGTCTCTTCGTGCCTATAGCACCGCGTTTATGCGGCGCCACCCGATTTCCGTCAGAGGGCGGAGAGCAGGGACTGGGTCGCCCAGCCGTCGGCGGGCAGGCCGAGGCGCAGCTGCTCCTTCTGGATCGCCGCGCGCGTGCCAGAGCCGAGGATGCCGTCGATCTTGCCGACGTCGTGGCCAAGGCCCTGCAGCTTGGTCTGCAGCTGCTTCATGGTGTCTTCGGAAAGGCCTTCCTCCGGCGTGCCGCGCTCATAGGGCGGGGCGCCGGCAAGGCGGGTCGCGAAGTACGCGGCCGAGGTCGTGTAGATGAACGACTGGTTCCACTCGAGGTAGATGTTGAAGTTCGGATAGGTGATGAAGGCCGGACCCTTGCGGCCCTGCGGCAGCACCAGCGAGGCTTGCAGATTGCCGAAGGAGGTGTCGCCGTCGCGCGGCGTGACCCCGAGGGCGAACCAGTCGGCGGCCTTCATGCCCGGCTGCAGGCCGGTCTTCTCGAAGGGCAGCATATCGGGCACCGAGACTTCCTGGATCCAGGGCTGGCCCTTCACGAAGCCGAGATGCTGGATGAACTTGGCGGCGGTCAGGATGGCATCCGGCGAGGACTGCTTGACGTTGACGTGGTTGTCGCCGTCGCCATCGATACCGAATTCGATGATGTCCTTCGGCAGCATCTGCACCTGACCGACTTCGCCGGCCCAGGCACCCGTCGTGCCGTTGGGGTCGAGGTCGCCGTGGCCGACCATCTCGATGGCGGCGAGAAGCTGCGGGCGGAAGAGTTCCGGCCGGCGGCAATCATGCGAAAGCGTCACAAGCGCGTTGCGGGTGTTGAAATCGCCCTGCACGGCGCCGAAGTCGGTTTCCATCGCCCAGAAGGCGGCGATGATCGGGCCCGGTACGCCGAATTCCTGTTCCGCGCGCTGGAAGACCGGGGCGAGGTCCTTCAGCTTCTTGCGGCCGATATCGAGGCGCGACTGGCTGACCGTGCGCTTGGAGAATTCGAGAAAGGTCTGGCGGAAGACACCCTGGGCGCGGTCTCGCGACAGCACCTTCTGGTCGATGGCGGCGCCGGCAAGCGCCCGGTCGGCAACTTCGGCGGAAACGCCGCGCGTCAGGGCCTCGGCCTTCACGCCTTGAAGAAAGGCATTGAAATCGCCGCCGCAGGCTGCCGTCGACTGGGCGTAGGCGCTGCCGGCGAGAAGAAAGGCCGTCAGGCCCACGCCAAGTTTCGTCTTCAGGTTTAGCCGCATCTTGAATGCTCCTTGGTCCGTTGCTGGCCCGGCTGTCTCAGATGAATGTGACGGAAGCAAGAAGAAAAAGGCCGCCGCGACCTGCTGCCACCCTTTTCACGCGATTGTGCCTTTCGGGCGACCTTTGCTTCTCCTCTCGGGGATGCGAGGCCGCCTGCAACCTATCCGGGGTCAGCGGGAAACCGTCTTGACCCAGCTGTTCCAGTTCTTCGCCGAACCGGCGAAGACGTTGATGTCCGTATCGCCCGCTATGCCCGGCACGACGCCTGTTGAGGTGTATTGCCAGAAGGCCCATTTGCGCGCCGGATAGATGTTTTCCGGGTGTTCCGCCACCGCGCGCAGCCAGAAGGGATAGCCCGCGAAATGGCCGACGAGATTGTCCCGGTGGAAATCGACCGTCGTGTAGATGATCGGCCGCTTGCCGTAGTGCTTTTCGAGGCGATCCATGAAGCGCTGCAGGGCCGTGCGCACCTCGTCCGCCGGCGGGCGGGTCTTGCAGGTCGGGGAGGCGGGGTTCCATTCGGCGTCCAGCACGGGCGGCAGCAGCACGGCCTCCTTCGGCACGTTGGCGATGAACCAGTCGGCCTGTGCATCCGCCGTCGAGCAGAAATAGTAGAAATGGTAGGGCGCATGGGCGACGCCGGCAGCGCGGGCGCCGCGCCAGTATTCGGCAAAGCGGCTGTCGAGGCGATCCGTCCCTTCGGTCGCCTTCAGGAAGGCGAAGGAGACGCCCCCTTGCTTCACGGCCTGCCAGTCGATGTCGCCGTTCCACTTGGAGACGTCGATGCCGTGGACCTCGTGGCGGTGCGGATTGCGCGCACCAAAATCCTGCGGGTCCTTGTCGTCGAAGCGCGGCGGCACGGAGGCGGTCGACGCGAAATCGTAGTCGGTGGTGGAACAGGACGAGGCGAGAAGGGCGAGGGGCAGCAAAGCCAGAATGAGCCGACGCATGGAGGTCCCGTTGTTGCGCGTTTCCCAATCCTGCCTCGAACGGGGCGGGTCGTAAAGGGCGGACGCGCGAGACGGGTCGAAGACCACTCGCATATTTCCGTAAAATTATGGTTAGCGCTGCGTTAAGCCGGCCGGGTGCGCCAAAGCCCCTCACCGCTCGACGCGGGGAGGGGTTTGATGGTCGGCTCCGTCAGAACTTCATGCTCACGCCGAGCATGATCGAATGCGAATCGAGGTCGCCGCTGCGGCCGGCGGCATCGAAGATGTCGGAGCTTCCGTAGTCGGTGTAGCGATATTCGACACGGCCGGCCACCGTATCCGTAAAGGCCTGCTCGACACCCGCGCCGATCGTCCAGCCATGGGCGGTGTCCTTCTCCTTCACGCCCGTATCGCGGTTTTCAAGCTCCGCCCGGGTGAAGGCCCAGCCGCCCGTACCGTAGATCAGCGTGCGGTCGAAGGCATAGCCGAGACGGGCGCGCACCGAGCCGCCCCAGTTCGTTTCCGCCTCGTAGCGCGTACCGCCCGAGGAGAAACGTTCATTGTTGAAGTCGTGCTTGACGTCGGCTTCAACGCCGTAGACCCAGCCGTTATTAAAGAAATTGTAGCCGGCATAGGCGCCGAGGGCAAAATCGTCCAGGCCCTCGTCTATGGCGGGTGCCGGGCCGCCGGAATTGGCATTGGTCCAGGCATAACCGGCGTTCACGCCGACATAGAAGCCGCCCCAGTCGTAGACGCCGGCTGCCGTTTCGACGATGGGCGTTTCCACCGGCGGCTCGGCAATGGTCATGTCGGCTGCGAAGGCCGGGAGCGCGCCGGCGGCGAGGAAGATGCCAGCGGCACCGAAGATCGTGGATTTCATCTGATGGTCCTTCCCACTCGGATACTCGCACGAAGCCCCACGCACGAATGACAACAAGAGCCCCAACGCCTGACGGGCGCGATGGTTCCGAAGAAAGAGGGCCCCTTGAATCTTGGGGGCGGATGCCAACCCTCCCTTAACACTCTGTCATTCTTTGTTCGCTAGAAACATCCGTGGGGTCGGTATCGGCCCGAAGCACCCTGTTGTCATGATAACAACGGTTTAGGGTTACATGATGTTGAAAACCTTGTTGCCGAGGATCGAGCAGCGCTATGCGTTGACGGGGTCGATTTTCGGAGCCTTCCTTCCGACCCTCTGCCTTGCCGCCGACCAGCTGCTGCGCGACAATACGCAGGCCAGTCTCTTCGGCTTTTCCGCACCGACCGCCACGGCGCTCGCGCTCATGCCCGTCTTCTTCGGCGTCGGCTTCTACCAGATCGGCCGCTCCAAGGCGCTGCTGATCGCCGAGCTCAGCCAGCGCCGGCAGACGGAGCAGCGCCTGACGCATGACGCCTATCACGACCGGCTGACGGGACTGGCCAACCGGTTCTGCCTCGAGCGTGACATTCAGGCGATCGTCGAGAAGAGCGAGGAGGCGGACCGGCCGGCGCTCCTGCTGCTCGATCTTGACCGCTTCAAGTTCGTCAACGACAGCTTTGGTCATGATGCGGGCGATGCGCTGCTTGCGGCCATTGCCGGGCGGTTGCGACGTGCGCTCTGCGCGACGACGGGCGTCTACCGGCTCGGCGGCGATGAGTTCGTGGTCACGATCGCGGGGCGGCCCTCCATAGGCAAGATCGAGGATGTCTGCCGCACGATCTGCGATCTTTTCGCCGAACCCTTCGATATAAAGCGTAACCGGGTGACCAGCGGCTGCAGCATCGGGGTCACCTTCATGGATGCGGACGACACGTCCATGTCCGAACTCTTGAAGCGTGCCGACCTCGCGCTCTACGAGGCGAAGACGATGCCCGGCAGCGGTTTCCGCTTCTTCGACGCGGCGCTGGCTGCGGATGTGCAGGCGCGTTCGGCCATCGAGCACGATCTTGCGCGGGCGATCCGCGCCGACGAGTTCTTCCTCGAATACCAGCCGATCGTCGGCGTGGAGAGCCGCACGGTGCGCGCCTTCGAGGCGCTGCTGCGCTGGCGGCATCCCGAAAAGGGACGGATCATGCCTGACGTCTTCATTCCGGCGGCGGAAAAGACCGGGCTCATCCTGCCGCTCGGCAACTGGGTGGTGCGCGAGGCCTGCCGCGAGGCGGCGACCTGGCCGGCGCCGGCGGGTGTCGCCATCAATGTCGTCGGCGATCAGTTCAAGGACCGCGCCTTCGTCGGCTACGTCAAGCAGTGCCTCGCGGAGACCGGGCTCGCCCCGGGGCGCCTGACGATCGAAGTGACGGAATCCGTCTTCTCCGTCGACGAGACGGTGATCCGGGAAAGCCTGTCGGAGCTGCGCAGCCACGGGGTGCGGGTGGCGCTCGACGATTTCGGTATCGGCTTTTCCTCGATCAACAACCTGCGTGCCTTCCCGATCGACCAGTTGAAGATCGACCGCTCCTTTGCGCGGGCCATGATGGAAAGCAAGCGGGACGCCGACCTGGTCGATATCATCCTGAAGCTCGGGCGCACATTCCAGGTGACGACGACGGTGGAGGGTATCGAATCCGAGGGGCAGCTGGACTTCATCCGCCAGCGCGGCGCCTCCGAGGCGCAGGGCTACCTGATCTCCGGGCCGGTGGGCGCGCCGGATGTGATGCGCTTCCTTGCGCAAACCGAAGACCGGCTTTCCGCATGAATGCGAAATGCCTTTTCATGACAGGCAAATCCTGATTGTCTCGCACCTGGAAGGAGAGGCCGGTATGAGACGATTCTACAGGCTTGCCGCCTGGACGCTTTCCCTTCTCGCCGCCGTCGTGCTGGTGGGGGCGAGCTGGCTCATCGTATCGCCGCCTGCTCTGCTCAGCGTCGGCTCCGGCTATGCCGCCAAGATCGTCTGCTCCAGCGCCTTCATCTCCGGCCGAGATCCGGATGAGGTACTCGCCGAGGACGTGCAGGCCCCCGGCCATCCGCTCCTCAAACTGATGCGGCAGGATGTCGATCTTGCCGGAAAGACGGTGACGACACGCCTGCTTGGCCTCTTTGCCCCGGGGTATGCCGTCTGGCACGAGGGGTTCGGCTGTACCGGCGTGCCGGACGGCGATTTCGAGGCGGCGCGGCAGGCGATCTCCGATGTCGCCCTGCCGAAGGTCCCGCCCGTGGACCCGGCCGTCGCCTGGCCCGATGGCGAGGCGGTGACGGAGGATGCGCGCGTCGCGGCCCTGCTTGCCGACCCCAAGCTTGCCGGTCCCGGCATGCGGGCAATCGTCATCGTGCATGACGGGCGCATCGTCGCGGAAGCCTATGCGGACGGTTTTTCGAAGACGGTGCCGCTGCTCGGCTGGTCGATGACCAAGACGGTCAATACGGCGCTGATCGGCCGGCTGATGCAGGCCGGCGCCCTGACGCCGGACATGAACAACCTCTTCCCGGAATGGCGCGGCGATACGCGCTCGAAGATCACGCTCGCGCAGCTTCTGGCCATGGAGAGCGGGCTTGCCTTCAACGAGAGCTATGGCAGCGTGGCGGATGTCACGCGCATGCTGTTCCTCGAGCCGGATATGTCGCGCTTCGTGCTGTCGCTGCCGCTTGAGGCCAATCCGGGCGAGCGCTTCACCTATTCGAGTGGCACGGCGGTGCTTCTCTCGCGCATCTGGATGGGCGCGCTCAACGGGCGCAGCCAGGCGCTCTCCTTCCCGGTGCGGGCGCTGTTTGCGCCGCTCGGCATGGCAAGCGCGGTGATGGAGCCGGACGAGACCGGTATTTTCGTCGGCTCTTCCTATATGTATGCGACGGCGCGTGACTGGGCGCGCTTCACGCTCTTCCTGCTCGACGACGGGGTGTGGAAGGGCAACCGGTTGCTGCCTGCCGGGTTCGTCGGGGCCATGGCGATGCCGACGAAAGCGTCCGGCGGCGCCTACAGTCATATGCAGACCTGGGCGAAGGGCCCGGGCGACAAGAGCGATGCTGGCTACGGCCTGCCGGACGAGACGTTCTGGATCCTCGGCCATGACGGCCAGTCGGCCGCCATCATTCCCGCGAAGAGGCTTGCGGTGATCCGGCTGGGGCTGACGCCGTCGAAACTTGGCTATCGGCCCCAGCCGCTGGTGAAGAGCGTTCTCGATATCCTGGACGCACCCGACCTTCAGACCGATCAGGCGCCGACCTGAGCAATCCAGTCGTTGAGATTGTAGGTGTTGGAGATGCGCGCGACCTTGCCCTCGCGAATCTCGAAGAACGCGCCGGCCGGCAGCACATAGGTCTGACCGTTGGCTTCCGGCAGGCCCTCGTCGGTGGCGAGGTACTGGCCGTTGACGGTGAATTCGGCAGCGCCGCGCGTGCCGTCGTCGTTGGACATGATGACGATGTCCGTCAGCGTCTCGCGGTAGCTGCGGTTCATATGCGCCATGAAGTCGCGGAAGACCTGCTTGCCGACCTGGCGGCCGCCCTGGTTGATGTCGTGGATGATGTCCTCGTGCAGGAGGTCGAAGAAGGCCTCCATGTCCTGCCTGTTGAAAGCATCGTAATAGGCGCGGATCGTCTCTTTTGCTGGCATGTCATCCCTCATATCGTTGCTCTAGATCGGTTCCGCTTTTCTCCTAATCGCGAAAACGCTCTATCTCTTTTTCCTCTCGCATTTCCGGACGCAAAACTGCTCCGCACTTTTGCTGGAAATGCTTTCGGGCAAAGCCCGTCCGCCTTATAGCATTGTTCAAATCGTTGGGAACATTCACGGATCATGCAGATCAAGATTGTCCATGGCACCGCCGTGACGCCTTACATCGCCGACCTTGCACGCCTGCGCATCGAGGTCTTTCGCGCCTTTCCCTATCTTTACGAGGGCAGCGAGGACTATGAAGTCTCCTATCTCGCGACCTATGCGCAGTCACCGGAGAGTTTTTTCGCGCTGGCGCTCGATGGCGAGCGCATCGTCGGGGCCTCGACGGGTGTGCCGATGGCGGATGCCTCGGAGGTTTTCCGGACGCCGTTCGTCGCGGCAGGCATGGATCCCCAAAAGGTCTTCTATTTCGGCGAATCCGTGCTGCTGCCGACCTATCGGGGCAGGGGCCTTGGCGTGCGCTTCTTCGAGGAGCGCGAAGCCTATGCCCGCCACCTCGGCCGTTTCGACTGGTGCGCCTTCTGCGCCGTCGATCGCCCGAAGGAGCACCCGCTGCGGCCGGCGGACTACATGCCGCTCGATGAATTCTGGGGAAAACGCGGTTACCAGCGCCGTGCAGCGCTCACCACGATGCTTGCCTGGCAGGATATCGGCGAGGCGGTGGAAACGGAAAAGCCGATGACGTTCTGGCTGAAACCGGCGCGCTGACGTCCTTTGCCGCGAGGCCGGCTTATCTCAGGCCGGTCTCGTCGAGCAGGCCCTTGCGCTTGGCGTGATAGTAATAGCCGGCGGCATAAAGGCGTACCGCGCCGTCGTTCTTGTCGTCGGCGACCATCCAGGCCCCGCGCAGATACTTGCCCGCGTATTTGATGTTCGTCTCGGCGTCGAACAGGCCTTCGGCCGGGCCTTCATAACCCA
Source organism: Shinella sp. JR1-6 (assembly GCF_004284735.1). Lineage (NCBI taxonomy): Bacteria > Pseudomonadati > Pseudomonadota > Alphaproteobacteria > Hyphomicrobiales > Rhizobiaceae > Shinella > Shinella sp. JR1-6. The sequence continues at coordinate 147,989 of NZ_SHMI01000004.1, forward strand.
TGCTCTTCGCGGTCGCATACTTGATCTGCATCAGGCCGTAGTGGCCACGATTGTAGGCCCTGGGATTGTAGGTGCTTTCGCGCTTGACGACGCGATGCAGCAGGGATTCCGGGATGCCGTAGATCGCGGCATACTTGGTGATGATCGCATCGATCGGCGTGCCCGACTTCTTGAAGGGCTGCTCGGACTGCTGAACGACAAGACGGGTCTGCGTCGTCAGAACGGCGTTGCTCACCAAAGCAGGTTTCGCCATCGGCACGATCTTGCGGCTGGCGACGAGCTGTTCGAGACCTTCCGGCTCGCCACTGTCAAAGCCCGGCTCCATGACGGAAACGCCGATGACAGTGTCATAACCCTGCTTCGTCGCGGTGGCTACGCCCGCAACGTCGTTGCCGGCAAGCGCGGCGGTGGCGGCTGCGGCGCCGGTCACTGGCTTGGCCTCGGCAAGAGCCGAAACCGGAACGGCAACGCCCGACGTGCCGCCCGCAACGGCGATCGGCGTCGGCAGGGCTTCGGGCGTGTTTTCCGTACCGGGTTTGGCGGCGGGCAGAGCGGCGTAGGAGACTTCCGTCGTCGTCCCGGCGGCAGCGGCGATATCCGTGGTTCCCGCGGATGCCGGCGTCACGGTCCTGGCCGAGGTCGCATCGTCGGCGACGCTGGCGCAGCCGGCGAGCGTCACGAGAAGGCCGGCGCAGGCAAGCGTGGCAATGCGTGCCGGACGGGAAACGGGTGTATCAGCCATGGTCGTCGCTCTCGGTTTGCGGGGGTGCGCGGGCGCCGAAACGCCCCCGTCTTTGCAAATCAATCGGCCGTGGCCGTGCCCCGTCCATAGCCGATCGGGCGGCAAGCGGCAACCCGTAGGCTTGCCGAGGCCTCAGGTGCCTGCCCGCTTGAGCCCTGCCGTCAGCAACCCGGCGCCGATCAGCAAGGTGCCGCCGGTGCGGTTGACGACCTTCTGAACCGAGGGTTTGCGGATGGTTTTGCGCGCGGCGGAGGCGAGCAGGGCATAGGAAAAGGCGTTGAGCGTCGCGAGCACGAGGAAGGTGATTTCGAAGATCACCATCTGCGGCAGGACGGGCTGCGTGAGGTCGAGGAACTGCGGCAGGAAGGCGACGAAGAAGACGATGCTCTTCGGGTTCAGCGCGGTCACCACATAGGCATGCGCGAAGATGCGGAAGGGTTTTTCTTCCGCCGGTGCCTCACCCTCGACCCCGCTGGAGACGGGCGCGCGCCACAGCTTGATGCCGAGCCAGATCAGATAGGCGGCACCGACCCATTTGAGGACGGTAAAGACGGCCGCCGATGTGGCGAGGAGGGCGCCGAGGCCGAGCATCGAGGCGGTCATGGCGGTGAAATCGCCGAGCGCGACGCCGGCGACCGTGGCGCCCGCCGTGCGCCGTCCATGGCCGAGCGCATAGGAGATCACGAGGAGGATCGTCGGGCCCGGAATGGCCAGCATGATGGCGGAGGCGGCGGCGAAGGCAAGCCAGTGTTCGAAAGACATGAAAACTCCCCGGATCGAGTGCAATCCGGGGAGCAAGCCATCACAAGTTTTCGCCGTCAAGCGGCGTTTTGCGCGAGCAGGCGTCAGGCCGCCGGCTTCCACTTCTGGCCGATGACGTTCATCACGTCGCCGAACCATTTCGCCGAGGTGTCGAAGTGCTTGCCGCCCTTGATGCGCGGGAACTCGATGGTGCGCAGCTTGCCGCCCTGGCCTTCGTCATGGCCGGTAACGCCCGAGACCTTGTTGAGCGCGCTTTCGACGGCAAGGTCGGTCATGCTCTGGATGAGGCGGAGGTCGTCGCCGTTCGCCGGGGCGGAGCGAGCGTAGTAGCCCGACTTCTGCACCATGGCGCGTTCGGCGCCGAGCAGGGCGGCGAACTGTTTGGAGAACCAGTTGCCGACATTGATCGTGTCGATCTTCACATGGCCGAAGGCATCGCGCTTGACGGTTTCGCCGGAGGCTTCCCGCTCCGCCACGATCGCGTCGAGGCAGGCGCCTTCCGAAACGAAGAGCGTGACGAAGCCGGCGCGATCCATGATGCCCCTGAGGCGTTCGGCCTCGGCTTCGAGGTTGAAGGCCAGCTCCGGCAGGTAGAGGCCGTCGATGTTCTTCAGCTGCTTGTTCATCATGAAGCCGTCGACATACTCGTTGCCGTTGGTCTTCTGGATATAGGCGCGGGCCGTCGCGGCGGTGAGCCAGCCGCAATGGCGGCCCATCACTTCATGCACGACGAGCGTCTTCGGCGCGGCGCTCTGCTCGTTGCTGACATGGTCGAAGAAGCCGGCGCCGACTTCCGCGGCCGTCCAGGCGCCGAGCGACTGGCGGATCGGCACGACGTCGTTGTCGACCGTCTTCGGAAGGCCGACGACGGTGAGGTTGTAGCCGTTGGCGCCGAGATAGGCGGCAAGGTCGGCGGCCGTCGTGTTGGTATCGTCGCCGCCGATCGTGTGCAGGATGGTGATGCCGTCCTTGGCGAGGCGCTCGGCCGCTACGCGCAGCGGGTTCTCGCCTTCCTTGACGAGGCCGCGCTTCACGCAGTCGGCAGCGTTCGTCAGCTTGACGCGGCTGTTGCCGATCGGCGAGCCGCCGTAACGGTGCAGAAGCGGCGCCTTTTCGCGCATGTCCTTGGTGATTTCGATGCGGTCGGCCAGCAGCAGGCCCTGGTAGCCCGAGCGATAGGCGACGAGCTCGATGTCGGGCGCGATGTCGCTGTAGCGTTCGATGAGGCCTCCGACAGCGGACGACAGACAGGGTGCGAGCCCGCCCGCGGTCAGCATTGCGACTTTCTGCTTGGCCATGTTTCCTCCTCGGCGTCAGCCCGTCTCGATGGTGCAGTTGCTCTAGCGCAGAATCCCGGGGAGGGGAACGGCGCGGCGAACTTATCCGCACTCCATGACGGATTGACTCTCGTGCTCCACAGGCGGAAATCCTGCAGCGGGGATTTTGCATGCCGCCACTTGATGAGGGCCATCAAAATTTTGTCATTCAGACATTTCGCGCCTTGCTTTCCCTGCAATTGTCTGCTCAAGATCACCTTATGTTCCAGAATTCGCCCAGTTGCTTCATCAGTGCCGTATGGGATCGCCTCGTCGGCATGGTCTCGGATGCCGCCAGCAACGTGCTGTCTGGCGTGGTCGAGGCCGTGCGCACGCTGTTCGAAGGCGATCCGGAAACCCGCAGGCAGGTCGCCTTCTCGGTGGCGATGATCGCGCTTTCGGCCAAGATGGCGAAGGCGGACGGTATCGTGACGACCGCCGAGGTCGACGCCTTTAAGGACATCTTCAAATACCCCGACAATCAGGCGGCCAATGTCGCCCGGCTCTACAATCTCGCGCGCCAGGACGTCGCCGGCTACGAGGCCTATGCGGAGAAGATGAAGGCGCTCTGCGTCTCCTGCGAAAAGAACTGCCCGATCCTCGAGGACATCGTCGATGGCCTGTTCCATATTGCCAAGGCCGACGGGCTGATTCACGAGAATGAAATGGCCTTCCTCGGCCGGGTCGCCGAAATCTTCGGCATGGCGGACGAGCGCTTCGAGCAGATCACGGCGCGGCATGTGCATGTCAGCGGCCGTGACCCCTACAAGGTGCTGGGCGTCAAGCCGAGCGACGATTTTGCGGAAATCCGCAAGCGGTACCGGGTGCTTGCCTCGGAGAACCATCCTGATAGGCTGGTGGCGCGTGGCGTGCCGGCCGAGTTCCATCAGATTGCGAACGACCGCATGGCCGCGCTCAACGCTGCCTATGAGGCGATCGAGAAGGAACGCTGCGCTGCATGAGCGCATTCATCTGTGACTATGCCGGCGCGACCGCTGCGCCGTCGCCGAATTTCGGCGAGCGGGCGGGCGGGCGCACGCCTAACATCATCCTCCTGCATTATACCGGCATGGAAACGGCCGACGGCGCGCTGAAATGGCTCTGCGCGCCGGAAAGTCAGGTCTCCTGTCACTACTTCGTGCATGAGGACGGGCGCGTCGAGCAGCTCGTGCGCGAGGCGGATCGTGCCTGGCACGCGGGAAAGAGCTTCTGGAAGGGCGAGACCGACATCAATTCGGCCTCCATCGGCATCGAGATCGCCAATGCCGGACACCCCGGCGGGCTGCCGGATTTTCCGGATGCGCAGGTCGCAGCGGTCGTCGAACTGTGTCGGGATTGTGGCAAGAGATGGCAAATCGCCCCGGAGCGGGTGCTTGCGCACTCCGATGTTGCCCCCGTTCGCAAGGTCGATCCGGGTGAAAAGTTCCCCTGGGAACGCCTTCACGCCGGGGGGGTCGGGCACTGGGTGGCACCGTCGCCGATCGCCGGCGGACGCTTCTTCCAGAAAGGGGATGCGGGCCAGCCCGTCGAAGCCCTGCAGACCATGCTGTCACTCTACGGCTATGGTACTGAAATCGATGGTGTTTATTCGGAAAAAATGGAGGGCGCCGTGGCTGCTTTCCAGCGCCATTTCCGGCCTGAGCGGGTCGATGGCATCGCCGATTTTTCGACCATCGACACGCTGCACCGGCTGCTTTCCGCGTTGCCGCGACTGGCTGCCTGACAGTCTATCCGAATATTCGAATATTACAGGCTGTAACAGAAGTTTACCGTTTCGCCACATCCTGACCTGATTGGGGATGTTCTTTCCGCTTGCGTTCATTGCAGCGCAGCATGCGGTCAGGGCCTGATCGCGATCAATGAGGATCGAGACGTTTGCGCGGGCTGCGCGGCTTGAAATGCCGCCGGCCAAGGCAGTGCCTTTGCGCCTTTTGGAGACGATGACTAGATGAGAAGACTTCTTGCTGCCTTCAGCGCGGCCTGCTTTTGTGTGTCCGTTTTTTCCGCCGCCACGGCATATGCCGAACCCTCCCGGGGCCCGGCCAAGAAACAGTATCTGTTCCAGACTTCCGAAAAACAGGAGGCCGCCGGCAAGGAAAAGCCGCGCAAGGTTTCCAGCAAGCGCAGCAACAAGCGCAAGACCGTCATCGACAAGGACGGCGTGGTCGTCGGCAAGCTGAAGACCTACAAGAGCACGACCGGCTATCCCAAGGCGGAAAACCCGCTGAGCGCGGATCTCAAGACGGCCAGCTATTCCGGCTTGATCCAGACCTATGCCAAGGCCTACGGCGTGCCTGTCGACCTCGCCCATGCGGTGGTGCGCGTCGAGAGCAACTTCAACCCGCGGGCTCGCGGCGGTGCCGGTGAAATCGGGCTGATGCAGATCAAGCCGGCGACGGCCCGCATGATGGGCTATCGCGGCGGCGCCAAGGGTCTCTACGATCCCGAGACCAACATCAAGTTCGGCATGAAGTACCTTGCCATGGCGCACGACCTTTCCGGCGGCACGACCTGCGGCACGATCCTGCGCTACAATGCCGGCCATGGCGCCAAGCGCATGAACCCGGTCTCCAAGCGCTATTGCGGCAAGGTGCAGAGCATCATCGACTGATCGCCGCGACGTTTCGCGGGCTGGAATCGGCCCGCGGCCATGCTATGCCATCGGTGAAAAGCGAGGGTAGGGCATGGATCGGCATTTCGATTTCGTCGTCGTGGGCAGGGGCATGATGGGGGCGGCGGCCGCGCGCCACCTTGCCGCAACGGGCGCTTCCGTGGCGCTCGTCGGGCGGGGAGAGCCAGCCGACTGGCAAAAGCACGACGGCGTCTTCGCCAGTCACTACGACAGCGGCCGCATTACCCGCACGATCGACCAGGATCCGGACTGGGCCCTGCTCGCCAAGCGGTCGATCGCCCGCTACCGCGCCATCGAGGCCGAGAGCGGCATAGAGTTTTACGGCGAGGCGGGTTGCCTCATCAGCGGCCCCGCCGGTGGCGATTTCCTCAATGCCGTGGAGGCGGTGGCGAAGCGCTATGCGCTGGAGGCGCCGCTGCTCGACCGGACGGCACTGCGGGCGCGGTTCCCCTGGTTCGACCTGCCGGAAAGTTCGGCCGGCGTCTTCGAGGTAAAGGGGGCCGGCTATGTCGATCCGCGCAAGCTTGTCGCCGCGCAGGTCGCTTGCCTTGAAAAGGCCGACGGCGTTTCCATCCTCGACGATGCCCTGTCCGTGACGGATGCCGGCGAGCGCGCTTCGGTGGCGCTGAAGTCTGGCGGCACGGTCACCGGCGGGCGCGTGCTGGTGGCGACGGGCGGCTTTTCCCGCACCTCGGGGCTTTTGCCGAAGGTGCCGGCGCTCGTCATCAAGGCCCGCACGGTCGTGCTGGCGCAGCTTTCGCCGGGACAGGCCGAGGCCTATCGCACCATGCCGTCCTGGATCGACGAAAGCGCCGATCCGAGCGACCATTTCTACTTCCTGCCGCCGATCGTCTATCCGGACGGCCATTCCTATCTCAAGATCGGTGGTGATCCGACCGAGGTCGAGATCGAGGACGAGCAGGCGATTCGCGACTGGTTCCGCGGGGAGGGGCGTCCGGAGGCGATCGTGCATCTGAAGCGCCTGCTTGCACGGTCGATCCCCGATCTCGATCCGGTCCGTCTTGTCTCGGTGCCCTGCGTCACGACCTATACGGTGCACGGCTATCCCTATGCCGGTTTCGTGGAGGGGGACCGCATTGCGCTCCTGACCGGTGGCAACGGTGCGGCGGCGAAGAGTTCCGACGAGATTGGCCGCATCGGTGCGGACCTGGTGATTCGCGGAAAGATGGACGAGCCGGACTACAAGACGGATTTTGCGGTTCATTTCCGCTAAGCCACTGGCCTTTCCCTTCGGTATCGGTTAGTCAGCGCCTGCCAGTTGGCCGGGCAGCCGCGCCTTGCAAGTGCCGAAAGGCCGCAGGGGGAGGAAAGTCCGGGCTCCACGGAAACACGGTGCCGGATAACGTCCGGCGGGGGCGACCCCAGGGAAAGTGCCACAGAAAGCAAACCGCCTTCCTCGGAAGGTAAGGGTGAAAGGGTGGGGTAAGAGCCCACCGCGGCCATGGCGACATGGACGGCAAGGTAAACCCCACCGGGAGCAAAACCGAATAGGGATGACGCGAAGCGTGCAAGCGCTTCAGCCTGTTTCCGGGCCGGTCATCCGGGTGGGTTGCAAGAGGCCGGGCGCAAGTCCGGTCCCAGATGAATGGCTGCCACGTTCCGGCGAAAGCCGGAGCCATACAGAACCCGGCTTACAGGCCAACTGGCAAAAATCTCTCGTCGCATGACGATTTTTCACGACGTGCTAATGCGCTGAATTCCTTGGGGTTCGCGCATGGCTTGCCGTGCGTCGAAACGCACGCGGCCAATGTTTCGATCCGTGCAAATACAAGGTGTTGGCAGGCCGTTCCTAACCATTTGTTAAACTTAACGCCTTATAAACATTTGACGGTCTCACTACGAGGAACGAGGTCACTTCCCATTGACGCCCATATGGTCCCATGGTATCCCAAACCCACACTGCACGAGGACGCATGAGCGTCCGATCATCGCAAAGCTTTGAGGCTAACCGGCTGGGGACGGTGCGGCGCGTAGGCGACGCATCAGGGCTGGCTTGCGTGCGCGGTGTTGTGTTGGGTGAGCCGGGGCGGATGCACAGCGCCATGGCTCTGGAAGCGGCTGTATCGCGTCATGAACCGGTTCCTGTCGAATGCGACAAACAGGATCGATGCCAAGGGGCGGGTTTCCGTTCCTTCGGCCTTTCGCTCCGTGCTGTCGCAGCGCGACATCCGGGAGCTGTACTGCTTCCAGGATTTCTTGTTTCCGGCGATCAGCGTCGGCGGGCTGGATCTTCTCGATCGTTTCGAGCGCCAGATCGCCAGCGAGGATGTTCTTTCGCCGCAAGCCAATCGGATGTCGCTCCTGGTTCACGGGGGCGGGGTCTTCATGAAGCTCGATTCGGAAGGGCGCCTGCCGGTCACGGATTTCATCCGGGACTATACGGGTATTGCCACGGACGTGACCTTTGTCGGTCGGGCGGATCATTTTCAGCTCTGGGCACCGCAGACATTCCTAGCCACACAGGCGGCCGCCCGGGAAGAGTTCAGGACGCGAGGTCTGGGCTTGGGGTAAGACGGAGAATCGGAATGGCGGCGGATCTTGGCGGAGGTTTTTCTGATGCCGATGGCGGATCGGTCCGTCACATTCCGGTTCTTCTCTCCGAGGTTCTTGCGGCGCTTGCGCCGAAACCCGGCCAGGTCATCCTCGATGGCACGTTCGGTGCAGGCGGGTACACCTCCGCAATCCTCGCCGAGGGGGCGGATGTTATCGCGCTTGACCGCGATCCCAACGCCATTGCCGGCGGCCAGGGGCTTGTCGCGGCCTCCGGAGGCCGGCTGAGCCTCATCCATTCGCGTTTTTCCGAGCTTGCCGAACACGCGCCCGCGGGCGGGCTTGACGGTGTCGTGCTCGATATCGGCGTGTCCTCCATGCAGATCGACGAGGCCGAGCGCGGTTTCTCGTTCCAGAAGAACGGCCCGCTCGACATGCGCATGTCCGCATCGGGCGTTTCGGCCGCCGACGTGGTGAACCGCGCAAAGGTTTCCGACCTCATCCGCATCTTCGGCTTCCTCGGCGAGGAGAAGCAGGCCGGCCGAATCGCCCGCGCCATCGAGAAGGCGCGCGAGAAGGAGCCCTTCACCACGACGCGCCAGCTCGCCAACCTCATCGAGCTGACGACGCCGCGCAAGGCCAAGGACAAGATCCATCCCGCGACACGCGTCTTCCAGGCGCTGCGCGTCTTCGTCAACGACGAGCTCGGCGAGCTCGCCGAGGCCCTGTTCGCGGCCGAGCGGGCCCTGAAGCCGGGCGGGCGGCTCGTCATCGTCTCCTTCCATTCGCTGGAAGACCGGATCGTCAAGAAATTCTTCCAGGATCGCGCCGGAAAGGCGGCAGGGTCGCGGCATCTGCCGCAAGTTCACGACAAGGCCGCAACCTTCGCACCAGTCGGGCGCCCTATGGTGGCGGCCAGCGACGAGGAGAGCGCGGTCAATCCGCGCGCCCGATCCGCGAAGCTGAGGGCGGGCGAGCGCACGGGCGCTCCTGCCGGGACGGATGACCTGTCCATTTTCAACCTGCCGAACCTTGCCGACCTTGCGAAGATGGGAAGCTGAGTGATGTTCCGTACCCTTGATGTCGTGATGATAGCGGTCATGACCACAGCAGCCACCGTCACCTATTCGATCAAGCACCAGGCGGAGAACAAGCGGGAAGAGGTGCGCAAGCTCGATGCCGAGATCAAGCTGGAAGAGGACACGATCGACCTCCTCAAAGCGGACTGGGCGCTGCTCACCCAGCCGAACCGCCTGAACCGCCTGGTGAAGACCTTCGAGACGGACCTGAAGCTCGTTCCGACCGAATCGACCCAGCTCGCCCAGCCGAACGAGCTGCCCATGCCGATGGCCGAGCTGCCGGCGCTGGAGCCGGAGAAGGACGACAAGGTCGCCCAAAACGACAAGAAGAACAAGAAGAAGGCGAAAGAGACGGACGCAATCCAAACCGGATCGGTGGCAAACTGATGTCGTTTCTCTCCCGCATCATGGACCTCAAGAGCAAGGCGCATTTCAGTGCCGGCGGCAACAACAACCGTGCGACCGGCAATGGGGGCCACGCCTTCGAGGGCACGCGCAAGCGCTCCGGCTCGCAGGCCCGCAGCCGCGTCGCCGTCATCATCTGCTGCTTCGGCATGGTCTATGCCGTCATCGGCGGGCGACTCGTGCAATATGGCATGGCCTCGCCCGAAACCGTGTCCTCGATCGGTCCTGCCGACCACCTGATGGCTTCGCGCCCCGACATCGTCGACCGCAACGGTGAAATCCTCGCCACCGACATCCGCACTGTCTCGCTCTATGCCGAGCCGCACAAGATCGTCGATGCGGACGAGGCGGTGGAAATGCTCGCGACCGTCATGCCCGATCTCGATCGGCGCGGCATCTACCGCAAGCTCACCTCGAAATCCCGCTTCCAGTGGCTGAAGCGCCAGCTGACGCCCAAGCAGCAGAGCCGCATCCTGGCGCTCGGCATTCCCGGTGTCGGCTTCCGGCCGGAAAAGCGCCGCTTCTATCCGGGTGGCGTCACGGCCTCGCATATCGTCGGTCACGTCAATATCGACAACCGCGGCATTGCCGGCATGGAGCGCTACATCGACAGCCAGGGTCTTGCCGACCTTGCCGCGATCGGCATGACGAGCGATGCCAAACTGGAACCGGTGCGCCTGTCCATCGACCTGCGCGTCCAGGCCATCGTGCGCGAGGTCGTTGCGACGGGCATGGAGAAATACAAGGCCATCGCCGCCGGCGCCGTCGTGATGGACGTACATACGGGCGAGATCCTCGCCATGGCCTCGGTGCCGGACTACGATCCGAACAACCCGGCCGAAGGCGCCAAGGACGGCTGGATGAACCGCATGTCGAACGGCACGTTCGAGATGGGCTCGACCTTCAAGAGCTTCACAACGGCCATGGCGCTCGATTCGGGCAAGGTGAAGATCACGGACAGCTTCGATGCCCGCGCGCCGATCCGCATCGGCGGCTTCACCATCAAGGACTTCCACGGCAAGCACCGCGTGCTGACCGTGCCGGAAATCTTCCAGTACTCTTCCAATATCGGTACGGCCAAGATGGCCGACGTCGTCGGCATTGCCGGCCACAAGGAGTTTCTGACGCGGCTCGGCCTGCTGACGAAGCTCGAGACCGAGTTGCCCGAGGTGAAGACCCCGACGCAGCCGCGCGAATGGAAGAAGATCAACTCCATCACCATTTCCTTCGGCCACGGCGTCTCGACGACGCCGCTGCAGACGGCGGTGGCTGCGGCAGCGCTGATGAACGGTGGCCTCCTGATCAACCCGACCTTCCTGCCGCGCACGGCCGAGGAGGCGAACGAGGTGGCGAAGGTCGTGGTCAAGCCGGAGACCGGCGACAAGATGCGCTACCTTTTCAAGCTCAATGCGAATGACGGTTCCGGTCGCCGGTCGCTCGTTCCGGGCTTCAACGTCGGCGGCAAGACGGGTACGGCCAACAAGGTCGTCGGCGGCCGCTATTCCAACACCCAGAACTTCAACGCCTTCCTCTCGGCCTTCCCGATCGACGACCCGAAATATGTGGTCCTCACCTTCATCGACGCGCCGCAGACGGGCGAGGGCGGGGGGCGCACCGCCGGCCTCAACGCCGCGCCGATGGTCGGCGAGATCATCCGCCGCTCGGCCGCGCTTCTCGGTGTAAAGCCGAAATTCGGTGAGGACGGGTCTGCCTTGCTCGTGTCTTATTGAATGGAGAAGACGGGAAGCCGATTCGAATGGAAACGGTTTCCACTGGAAAGCAGCAGAGCGGACAATGAAGATCAGTGACCTTGCCGGACCCGAAACCAACGACCTTTCCGTCGCAGCCGCGACAGACATCCGCGGCATAACCAGCGACAGCCGGAAGGTGAAGCCGGGCGATCTCTTCGTCGCGCTTACGGGCACCAAGGCCGATGGCAGCGCCTTCATCGCCGATGCCGTCTCGCGCGGCGCCGCCGCGGTCGTCGTTGCCGCCGGGAGCAAGGCTGACGCCTCTGTCCCGGTCATTGCGGTTGCCGAGCCGCGCCGGTTCCTGGCGCTTGCCGCCGCCCGCTTCTACGGTCGCCAGCCGGAGACCATGGTCGCAGTGACCGGTACCGCCGGAAAGACCTCCGTCGCGTCCTTCACCCGCCAGATCTGGGCCCATGCCGGCCACGCCGCCGCGATGATCGGCACGACCGGCGTCGTCGCACCCGGCCGCAACGACTATGGGTCGCTGACGACCCCCGATCCGGTGTCGCTGCACGAACTGCTCGCCGAACTTGCCGCTGCCGGCGTCACGCATGCGGCCATGGAAGCGTCCAGCCACGGGCTCGACCAGGCGCGCCTCGACGGCGTGAAGCTTGCCGCCGCCGCCTTCACCAATCTTGGTCGCGACCACATGGATTATCATCCGACGGTCGAGCACTACATGGCCTCCAAGATGCGGCTGTTCGATACGCTGCTTGCCAAGGGCCAGCCCGCCGTCATCTATGCCGACGACGAGTGGTCGGCCCAGGCAATCGACGCTGCGAAGAAAGCCGGGCTCGATGTGCGCACGGTCGGCCGCAAGGGCGACTATCTCGCGTTGAAGCGTGTCGAGCATTTCCGCCACAAGCAGACCGCCGAAATCCATGTCGGCGACGACATCTATGAGGTGCACATCCCGCTTGCCGGCGATTTCCAGGTGGCGAACGCCCTTGTGGCTGCGGGCCTTGCAATGTCGACCGGCGTTTCCGCTGCAACCGCCATGGCCGCACTCGAAAAGCTGATCGGCGCCGCTGGCCGCCTCGAACTGGTGGGGCATGCCAGGAACGGCGCGCTCGCCTATGTCGACTATGCCCACAAGCCGGATGCGCTGGAAAACGTCCTCAATTCCGTGCGCCCCTTCACGACGGGTCGCGTCATCGTGGTCTTTGGCTGCGGCGGCGACCGTGACAAGGGCAAGCGGCCGATCATGGGCGAGATCGCGACGCGCCTTGCTGACGTGACGATCGTCACCGACGACAATCCGCGCTCCGAAGTCCCCGCTGTCATCCGCTCGGAAATCATGGCTGCAGCGAGGGGGGCAACCGAGATCGGCGACCGCGCCGAGGCCATCCGCAGCGCCGTCCGCATGTTGCAGTCCGGCGATACGCTGATCGTCGCCGGCAAGGGCCACGAGGAGGGGCAGACCGTCGGTACCGCCACGCTGCCGTTCTCCGACCACGCGGAACTGCGCAAGGCCCTGGAGGAACTCGACCGTTGAAATGGCTCTGGACCACGCCTGATCTCGTCGCCGCCCTGCACGGCCGCCCCATCGGCAACCTGCCGCAGGGCGTCACGGGCATTTCCATCGACAGCCGCAACATCGGCCCCGGCGAAGCGTTCTTCGCCATCAAGGGCGACCGCGTCGATGGCCATGACTTCGCGAGCTTCGCCGTTGCCAACGGTGCGGCGCTGCTCGTTGTCAGCGAGGGCAAGCTGCCGGCGCTCGGCCGGCTCGTGACGCCGATGATCGTGGTGCCGGACGTGCTCCAGGCGCTTGTCGATCTTGGCTGCGCGGCGCGTGACCGTACGGCTGCCCGCATCATCGCCGTCACCGGCTCCGTCGGCAAGACGACGACGAAGGAGATGCTGCGCCAGGCGCTCTTGCCGTCCGGCAGCGTGCATGCCTCCGTCGCATCCTTCAACAACCACTGGGGCGTGCCGCTGACGCTCGCCCGCATGCCGGAGACCACCGACTATGGTGTCTTCGAGATTGGCATGAATCACCCCGACGAGATTCGCCCGCTGGTCGCTATGGTGCGCCCGCATGTGGCAATGATCACGACGATCGCACCGGCCCATCTCGGCAATTTCCGCGATCTTGAGGAGATCGCCGCTGCCAAGGCCGAGATCTTCGAGGGTGTCGTACCGGGCGGCCATGCCCTTCTCAACCGCGACAACGAGCAGTTCGCCTTCCTCGAAAAGGCGGCCGAAGCGGCCGGCGTCTCGCATATCCACAGTTTCGGCGCCGATCCGGCGGCCGAGTTCCGCCTGCTCGACTTCATGCCGAGCGCCGAGGGCGGGCTGCTGCGCGCCGCGGTCGGCGGGCAGACGCTGGAAGTGCCGATGGGCGCGCCCGGCCGGCACATCGCCGAGAATGCCGTCGCCGTGCTCGGCGCGGTGCATCTTGCCGGTGGCGATGTCGAGAAGGCGATGGCGGGGCTCGCCACCATGCAGGCGGAGAAGGGGCGGGGACGCCGCTACCGGCTTGCCAAGGATGGCGGCTGGTTCACGCTGATCGATGAGAGCTACAACGCCAATCCCGCCTCGATGCGCGCGGCGATCGCGCTCTTGCGCGACGCCGAGCCGCATGGCCGCGGCCGGCGCATCGCCGTGCTCGGCGACATGCTGGAAATGGGCGAACATTCGCCCCTCGTTCATGCCGGCCTTGCCGAACCGCTTCTCGAGGCGGGCATTGGCGATGTCTGGCTCGGCGGGCCTGATATGGCGGCGTTGCGCGATGCGCTGCCGGAAGGCGTTGCAACGGAGTATCGCGATACGGCGGATGCATTGGCCGCTCACGCGCTGGGCGCGGTGCAGCCGGGCGACGTTCTGGTCGTGAAATCGTCGAAAGGCACGGGATTCAGCCGTATCGTGGCGGCCCTGCTTGACAAATATCCGGCGTTCTCGGAGAGGGAACGCGAGCTTTGAGGGAGGTTCGGCCGGGCAGACGCCCGCCGGGCCTTCTTTTTTATGGAATCGACATCTCCGTCTGCGGTCGGTCACGCCGTGGATGACTTGGGGAACCTTTTGGGGAAAGGGTGACAATGCTGCTTTGGCTCGTCGAACTGGCTGACACCGTGCAGGTGTTCAACCTGTTTCGCTACATTACCTTCCGGACGGGCGCTGCGCTGTTCACCTCGGCCACCATCGTCTTCCTGTTCGGACCGATGATCATCTCCTCCCTGCGCATCCGCCAGGGCAAGGGCCAGCCGATCCGCGCCGACGGGCCGCAGACGCATTTCAAGAAGGCCGGCACGCCCACGATGGGCGGTCTGATGATCCTCGCCGGCATCGTCGGCAGTGCGCTGCTATGGGCCGACCTTTCCAACGTCTACGTGGTCGCGACGCTGCTCGTCACCCTCGGCTTCGGTGCGATCGGCTTCTACGACGATTATCTCAAGGTTACCAAGCAGACCGAGAAGGGGTTTTCCGGTAAGGCACGCCTTGGCCTCGAATTCCTTATCGCCGGGGCTGCGACCTATTTCATGATGCGGGCGTCGCTGGCGACGGGTGCCGCCGGCTCGACCTTCGGTTCCTCCATCGCCTTTCCCTTCGCCAAGGACTTCCTGCTCAACCTCGGCATCTTCTTCGTGCTGTTCGGCGGTTTCGTCATCGTGGCGGCCGGCAATGCGGTGAACCTGACGGACGGCCTCGATGGCCTTGCGACGGTCCCCGTGATGATCTCCGCCGCCTCCTTCGGCGTCATCGCCTATCTTGCCGGTAACGCCGTCTTCGCGAACTACCTGCAGATCCATTTCGTGCCCGGCACGGGTGAGCTTGCCGTGGTGCTCGGTGCGGTCATCGGCGCCGGCCTCGGCTTCCTGTGGTTCAACGCCCCGCCGGCCGCCATCTTCATGGGCGACACGGGTTCGCTGGCGCTCGGCGGCCTCATCGGTACCGTCGCCGTCGCCACGAAGCACGAAATCGTCATGGCCATCATCGGCGGTCTCTTCGTCATGGAGACGCTGTCGGTCATCATCCAGGTCGCTTCCTTCAAGCTGACGGGCAAGCGCGTCTTCCTGATGGCGCCGATCCACCACCATTTCGAGAAGAAGGGCTGGACGGAAAGTCAGGTCGTCATCCGCTTCTGGATCATCGCCGTCATCCTGGCGCTGGTCGGCCTTTCCACGCTCAAGCTGCGGTGAAGAGGCCATGATCCCCGTCACCACCTTCAAGGGAAAGACGGTCGCGCTCTTCGGGCTCGGCGGCTCCGGTCTTGCGACGGCGCTGGCGCTTGCCGCCGGCGGTGCCGACGTCACCGCCTGGGACGACAGCGCGGCAAGCGTCGAGAACGCGTCGTCCGCAGGTATCCGCACGGGTGACCTGCACAATCTCGACTGGACGGCCATCGACGCGCTGGTGCTCTCGCCCGGTGTGCCGCTCACTCATCCGAAGCCCCATTGGAGCGCGGAGCTTGCCCGCGCCGCCGGCGTCGAGATCGTCGGCGATGTCGAGCTCTTCGTGCGTGAGCGCCGGGCGCACGCGCCCGATTGCCCCTTCATCGCCATAACGGGCACGAACGGCAAATCGACCACGACGGCGCTGATCGCCCATATCCTCAAGGCGAGCGGGCGCGATACCCAACTCGGCGGCAATATCGGCACTGCGGTGCTGACGCTCGACCCGCCGAAGGCCGGCCGCTTCTATGTGGTCGAGTGCTCCTCCTACCAGATCGATCTGGCGCCGACGCTGAATCCGTCCGCCGGCATTTTGCTCAATCTGACGCCGGATCATCTCGATCGGCACGGTTCGATGGAGCACTATGCCGACGTCAAGGAACGCCTTGTCGCCCGCAGCCGGACCGCTATCGTCGGCGTCGACGACAGTTTTTGCGAACGCATTGCCGACCGCGTCGAGCGGGCCGGCACGAAGGTCGTGCGCATCTCCAAGCGCAATGTTCTGGCCGACGGCATCTATGCCGAGGGGCCGCGTCTCATCTTCGCGCAAGGTGGTGCGACCCGTGTGATCGCGGACCTCTCTTTGATCCAGACCCTGCGCGGCGCCCACAATGCCCAGAACGCCGCAGCCGCCGTCGCCGCATGCCTTGCCGTCGGTATCGGTGAGGACGAGATCCGCGCCGGCCTTGCGTCCTTCCCGGGCCTCAAACATCGCATGCAGCCGGTTGGGCGCAAGGGCGGCACGCTCTTCGTCAACGATTCCAAGGCGACGAATGCCGATGCGGCGGCACCCGCCCTGTCGAGCTTCGACCGCATCTACTGGATTGCCGGCGGTGTGCCGAAGGAGGGCGGGATTTCCTCGCTCGGTACCTTCTTCCCGAAGATCGCCAAGGCCTATCTTATCGGCGAGGCGGCGCCCGCCTTCGCGGCAACACTGGGCGAGGCGGTACCCTTCGACATGTCCGGTACGCTGGAGCGGGCGGTTCAGGACGCGGCGGCGGATGCCGAGCGGGAAGGAAACGGCCCGGTTGCCGTTCTGCTTTCCCCGGCTTGCGCAAGCTTCGACCAGTACAAGAACTTTGAAGTGAGAGGCGATGCCTTCGTGAAACATGTCGCGGCGCTGCCGGGCGTGTCCATGCTGGTCGAGGTTTAGACGAAGCGATTCCGGCAGGCGCTCGCGGCGGCTTGCGTCCGGAATGGTGGAAACAGAGGATTGAAACATGGTTAGTCGTGCCGAACGTGGTGCATTGGCGGACTGGTTCTGGACGATAGACCGGTTCTTCCTGGCGGCCTTCATCCTGTTGATGGGCCTCGGCTTCATGCTGTCCTTCGCGGCGAGCCCGCCGGTTGCCGAGCGCCTCGGGCTCGACAGCTTCCACTTCGTCAAGCGCCACGCCATGTTCCTGATCCCGGCCATCGCCGTGATGTTCGGCATTTCCTTCATGACGCCCCGGCAGGTGCGGCGGGCGGCGATGATCCTTCTCGTCATCTCGATCGCCGCCATGGTGCTGGCGCTGTTCTTCGGCGTCGAGGTCAAGGGCTCGCGGCGCTGGATTTCCATCGGCAGCTTCTCCATCCAGCCGTCGGAATTCATGAAACCGGCCTTCGTCGTCATCTGCGCCTGGCTTTTCGCCGAACACGCCCGCCAGCCGGAAATCCCCGGCAACCTCTTCGCCATCATCCTCTTCGGCATCGTCGCGGCGCTGCTCGTCGCCCAGCCCGACCTTGGCCAGACCATCCTGACCGCCGCCGTCTGGGGCGGCATGTTCTTCATGGCCGGCATGCCATGGCTCTGGATCATCGTGCTTGGCGGTGCTGCCGTCGGCGGCCTGTTGACGGCCTATACCTTCCTGCCGCACGTCGCCGGCCGTATCGACAAGTTCCTGACCGGCGAGGGCGACACGTTTCAGATGGACACGGCGCGCGAGGCGATCATCCGCGGCGACTGGTTCGGCCAGGGGCCGGGCGAGGGTACCGTCAAGCGCATCATCCCCGATAGCCACACCGACTTCATCTTCTCCGTCGCGGCCGAGGAATTCGGCATTCTCTTCTGCATGGTCATCGTCATGATTTTCGCCTTCGTGGTGATGCGCGGCCTCAACCATGCCTTCAAGGAGCGCAACGATTTCACGCGGTTCGCCGTTGCCGGCCTCGTGCTGCAGATCGGTACGCAGTCGATGATCAATATCGGTGTGAACCTCGAACTCCTGCCGGCCAAGGGCATGACGCTGCCGCTGATCTCCTATGGCGGCTCGTCGATGATCGCGATCTGCGTGACGGCCGGCTTCATTCTGGCGCTGACCCGCCACCGTCCGGAAAAGCGCGCCTCCGAGCGCAGCCTGTTCCGTGGTGGTATCATGGCGCCTGCCGAATAAGGGTTTTGCATGAACAAAGGCATCGTTCTTCTCGCCGCCGGGGGTACCGGCGGCCATCTCTTTCCCGCAGAGGCGCTCGCCCATGAGCTGAAGGCCGGCGGCTGGTCGGTGCATCTCGTCACCGACAGCCGTGCCGAACGTTTTGCCGGCAAGTTCCCGGCAGACGAGATCCATGTCGTGCCGTCGGCGACGATCGGCTCGAAGAACCCGGTCAGTGTGGTCAAGTCGCTGTTCACACTGTGGAAGGGTATTCGCGTCGCGCGAAAACTGATGGCGCGGCTGAAGCCGAAGGTCGTCGTCGGCTTCGGCGGCTATCCCACCGTGCCGCCGCTCATCGCCGCGACGGGCATGGGCATTCCCTCGATGATCCACGAGCAAAACGCCGTGATGGGCCGCGCCAACAAGGCATTGGCGAACCGCGTCAAGGCGATTGCCGGTGGCTTCCTGCCGGAAACGGACGGTCCCTATGCGGCAAAGACGGTGACGACGGGCAACCCGGTCCGCCCGGCTGTGCTCGAAGCCGCAAACATTCCCTACCAGGCCTCGACGGATGGCGAATTCCGTCTCGTGGTGTTCGGCGGCAGCCAGGGCGCGCAGTTCTTCTCCAAGGCCATCCCTTCGGCGATCGCGGCGCTCGAGCCGGCGGACCGGATGCGGCTCAGGATCACCCAGCAGGCGCGGCCGGAAGACCGCGACGAGGTGGTGCGCACCTATGGCGAGCTCGGCATTCCCGCCGACGTCTCGCCCTTCTTCACCGACATGGCCGCGCGTATCGGCAACGCCCACCTCGTCATCAGCCGCTCCGGCGCCTCGACGGTCTCGGAGGTCTCGGTCATCGGCCGCCCTGCCATCCTCGTGCCCTATCCCTATGCGCTCGATCACGACCAGGCGGCGAACGCCGCGGCGCTCGCCGCGGGCGGCGGGGCGAAGGTGATCGCGCAAGGAGAGCTCTCGACGGAGCGGCTTGCCAGCATCGTTTCGAAGGCGATGCACGATCCGGCGCGCATGACGGAGATGGCCGCAAACGCCAGAAAGGCGGGCAAACCGGATGCCGCGCGCTTGCTCGCCTTGATGGTTGAGGCTATTGCGGGCGGCAAGCCCATTGCACAGTTCAAGGGCGCACAATTCAAGGGAGAACGGCCATGAAGATGCCGCAGAGCATAGGGCTCGTTCATTTCATCGGCATTGGCGGCATCGGCATGAGCGGCATTGCCGAGGTGCTGCACAATCTCGGCCACAAGGTCCAGGGCTCCGACCAGGCGGATAGCGCCAACGTGCAGCGCCTGCGCGAAAAGGGCATCGAGGTCTTTGTCGGCCACAAGGCGGAAAACCTGGGCGACGCCGAAGTGGTCGTCGTCTCCACCGCGATCAAGAAGAGCAATCCGGAACTCGTCGCGGCGCGGGAAAAGCTGCTGCCGGTCGTGCGTCGGGCGGAGATGCTTGCCGAGCTGATGCGCTTCCGCAATGCCATCGCCATCGGCGGCACACATGGCAAGACGACGACGACCTCGATGGTCGCTACGCTGCTCGAGGCCGGCGGCCTTGACCCGACCGTCATCAATGGCGGCATCATCAACGCCTATGGCACCAATGCCCGCATGGGCGAGGGCGAATGGATGGTGGTGGAAGCCGACGAATCGGACGGCACCTTCCTGAAGCTGCCGGCGGATGTCGCTATCGTCACCAATATAGACCCCGAACATCTCGACCACTACGGCAATTTCGATGCCGTGCGCGCGGCCTTCCGCCAGTTCGTGGAAAACGTGCCGTTCTACGGCTTTGGCGTCATGTGCCTCGACCATCCGGAAGTGCAGGCCATGGTCAGCCGCATCGAGGACCGCAAGGTCATCACCTATGGCGAAAACCCGCAGGCCGACGTGCGCTTCGGCAATATCCGCATGGACGGCGCGACCTCGGTCTTCGACGTCGAGATCCGCCGCCGCCGCACCGGCCAGGTCATTTCCCTGAAGGACCTGCGCTTGCCGATGCCGGGTCGCCACAACGTTTCCAACGCGACGGCGGCGATTGCCGTTGCGCAGCGTCTCGGCATCGCGCCGGAGGCGATCGCCAAGGGGCTCGCCAGCTTTGGCGGCGTCAAGCGCCGCTTCACGCTGACGGGCAGCTGGAACGGCGTGAACGTCTATGACGACTATGGTCATCACCCGGTCGAGATCAAGGCCGTGCTGAGCGCGGCGCGCGAGGCCTGCACGGGCCGCGTCATTGCCGTTCACCAGCCGCACCGCTACAGCCGCGTCGCGAGCCTGTTCGAAGAATTCGCCGGCTGCTTCAACGATGCCGATACGGCGATGATCGCGCCGATCTATGCGGCGGGCGAGGACCCCATCGAGGGCGTCACGGCGGAGGAAATGGTTTCCCGTATCAAATCCGCCGGCCACCGGGACGCGCGTTTCCTGTCGTCGCCGGAAGCTTTGGCGCCGATCGTCGCCGGCATTGCAAAGCCCGGTGACTTTGTGGTTCTCTTGGGGGCTGGCAGCATCACGTATTGGGCGCAGGCGCTGCCGAAGGACTTGGCAGGCATTTCGGGGCAGGTGGCATGAAGCAGGTGGATGGTGCAAAACTTCTGGCGTCGTTGGGTGAGGGGATCAAGGAGGTCCGTGGCCGCCTGACGCCCGATGCGCCGATGGATCGCGTCACCTGGTTCCGGGCCGGCGGCCTTGCCGAGCTGATGTTCCATCCGCATGACGGCGAAGACCTTGCAACGTTCCTGAAGCTGGTTCCGGAGGAAGTACCGGTCACGGTGACCGGTGTCGGCTCGAACCTTCTGGTGCGTGATGGCGGCATTCCCGGCGTCGTGATTCGTCTTTCGGCCAAGGGGTTCGGTGATGTCGAGCTCGTTGGCGAGAACCGGATCAAGGCCGGCGCGATCTGCCCGGACAAGAACATCGCCGCCATGGCGCTCGACCACGGCATTGCCGGCTTCGAATTCTACTACGGCATTCCCGGCTCGATCGGCGGCGCGCTGCGCATGAACGCCGGCGCGAATGGCGGCGAGACCAAGGACCTCGTGGTGGAGGTGCATGCGATTGACCGCAAGGGCAACCCGCATGTGCTGTCCCATGCGGACATGGGCTATACCTATCGCCATTCGGCTGCGCCTGCCGACCTGATCTTCACCCACGCCGTCTTCCAGGGCGAGGCGGGTGACAAGACGGATATCCGCGCCAGGATGGATGCGGTGCGCCAGCATCGCGAGACCGTGCAGCCGATCCGCGAGAAGACCGGCGGTTCGACCTTCAAGAATCCCGAGGGGCATTCGGCCTGGAAGCTGATCGACGAGGCGGGCTGCCGCGGCGTGATGATCGGCGGCGCACAGATGTCGCCGATGCACTGCAACTTCATGATCAACACGGGTCAGGCGACCGGCTACGAGCTGGAATATCTCGGCGAGACCGTGCGCAGCCGCGTGCTGGAGCATTCCGGCATCATGCTGCAATGGGAAATCAAGCGCCTCGGCAATTTCATGCCGGGCTACGAGGTCAAGGAGTTCCTGGGCCGCGCAACGGCCTGATCCGACAACACTCTTGCTGGGGCGTTTTGACAAGCGCCCTCTCCCCCACAGGCAAGTTCACCGAAACGAAACTGTGTGACGTCGCGCCTCCGGCGCGCGATGCGGCTCTGCGCGCAGGGCCCTGATGGGGATATTCATGAACAAGAAACTCGCCGCCGAGTTCATCGGCACGTTCTGGCTCGTCTTCTGCGGCTGCGGCAGCGGAATCCTGGCTGCGGCCTTTCCGGAGAGTGGCGTCGGTCTTGCCGGTATTTCCCTAGCCGCCGGCATCGCGCTGATGGCGATGATCTACACGATCGGCGGCATTTCCGGCGGGCATATGAACCCTGCCGTTTCCGTGGGCCTTGCCATCGCCGGCCGGTTTCCGGTTGCCCATATCCTGCCCTACGCGGTGGTGCAGGTTGCCGGTGCGACGGCGGCGGGCACCGTTCTCTATCTCATCGCTTCCGGCAACGCCGGTTTCCAGGCGGGCAGTTTTGCTGCGAACGGTTACGGCGATCTCTCGCCGGGCGGCTATTCGCTGACGGCGGGTCTTGTGACCGAGGTGGTGCTGATGGCGCTCTTCCTGTTCATCATCCTCGGCTCGACCCATCGGCGTGCGCCGGTGGATTTTGCGCCCGTCGTCATCGGTCTCAGCCTGACGGCGATCAACCTCGTGTCGATACCGGTCACCAACACGTCCCTCAATCCGGCGCGCTCGACGGGTGTCGCGTTCTTTGCCGAGACGGCGGCTCTGTCGCAGCTCTGGCTGTTCTGGCTCGCCCCTCTTCTCGGCGCCATCATCGGTGCCGTGGCCTGGAGATATGTCGGAGAGGCAGACGAGGCGCAGGCGAAACCGGCTCTGGTTTCGAGCGGAAATAATGTGCTTAATTAGAAAATACGAACATTTATTTTTCCTGTTCAGCCCCTGTTCATAGGGGTTTAGCGAAAGCTATGCTGGATCGCGCGATGGTTGCGCGATGAAGCCTCGCTCCAGCGGGGTTTTGACCAGGGGGCATTCATGTTCAAGAAACTTTCGGCCGAATTCCTCGGCACGTTCTGGCTTGTCTTCGGCGGCTGCGGCAGTGCGGTGCTGGCTACCGCATTCCCGGAGGTCGGCATCGGCCATCTCGGCGTGTCCTTCGCCTTCGGCCTCACGGTGTTGACCATGGCCTATACCGTCGGCGGCATTTCCGGCGGGCATTTCAATCCCGCCGTCTCTGTCGGCCTGACGGTCGCCGGCAAATTCCCGGCTTCCAGCCTCGTGCCCTATATCGTGGCGCAGGTCGTCGGGGCGGTTGCGGCGGCGGCGGTGCTCTACCTCATCGCGTCCGGCAAGACAGGCTTCCAGGCGGGCGGTTTCGCCTCGAACGGCTATGGCGACCTGTCGCCGGGCGGTTACTCGCTAACGGCGGCGCTGGTTGCCGAAGTGGTGCTGACGGCGTTCTTCCTCATCATCATCCTCGGATCGACTCATGGCCGTGCGCCCGTCGGTTTTGCGCCGATCGCCATCGGCCTCGGCCTGACGCTGATCCACCTCATTTCGATCCCGGTGACGAACACCTCGGTCAACCCGGCCCGCTCGACCGGCGCGGCGCTCTTTGCCGATACGGCGGCGCTCTCGCAGCTCTGGCTGTTCTGGCTCGCCCCGGTCCTCGGCGCCGTGGTCGGCGCGGTGATCTGGAAGATCGTCGGCGAGGACGACTGATTGCGGACAAAAAAGAACCCGCCGCGTTGCCGCGGCGGGTTTTTTGAAGGAAGCCACGAAGGGCTCAGACTTCTTCCTTGCCCGAGAGCAGGATGCAGACGAGCGTGATGACGGCTGACAGGCCGAGATAGTATCCGACATAGGTCATGCCGTAGTTCGCCTGGAGCCACGTCGCGATATAGGGCGCAAGCGACGCGCCGAAGATGCCGGCGAAGTTGAAGGTGATCGACGAGCCCGTATATCGCACCTTCGTCGGGAAGGGCGCGGCGAGCGCCGTGCCGATCAGACCATAGGTCATGCCCATCAGCGTCATGGCGAGGATGACGAAGACAAAGATGCCGCTCTCGCCGCCCGTCATCAGGCCCGGCAGGAGGAACGAGAAGGCGCCGATCAGCACGGTCGTGAGAATCAGCACCTCCCGGCGGCCGAACCTTTCGGCAAGCTTCCCGGCCAAAGGAATGAAGAGGCCAAACAGCACCGAGCCGAGGAGCTGGACTTCCAGCGCTTCGACGAAGGGCAGCTTCAGTATCTTGACGTTGTAGGACAGCAGATAGGCCGAGCCGATGTAGAACAGCACGAAGGTGGCGAGCGCCACGAAGGTGCCGAGCACGAGGCTGCGCTTGTGGTTGCGGAAGAGCTCCACGACCGGCACCTCCACGCGCTCCTGCTTGTCGATGGCCTTCTGGAAGGCGGGCGTCTCGGTGATCGACAGGCGAACCCACAGGCCGACGGCGATCAGGATGATCGAGGCGACGAAGGGGATGCGCCAGCCCCAGGCGAGCAGCGATTCCTGCGACATGACATGCAGCAGAAGCCAGAAGACACCGGAGGAGAGGAAAAGGCCGACGGGGGCGCCGAGCTGCGGGAACATGCCGTACCAGCTGCGCTTGCCCGGAGGGGCGTTTTCGGTGGCGAGCAGCACCGCGCCGCCCCATTCGCCGCCAAGCCCGAAGCCCTGGCCGAAGCGGCAGAGCGCCAGAAGCAGCGGCGCGAGCACGCCGATCGTCTCGTAGGAGGGCAGGAGGCCGATGATCACGGTGGAGACGCCCATGGTCAGGAGCGCCGCCACCAGCGTCGTCTTGCGGCCGACGCGGTCGCCATAGTGCCCGAAGACGACCGCACCGAGCGGACGGGCGAAGAAGGCGATCGAGAAGGTTGCGAAGGACGCGAGCAGGGCAGTCGTCGGATCGCTGTTCGGGAAGAACAGCGTCGGGAAGACCAGCACGGCGGCGGTGGCGTAGACGTAGAAATCGAAGAATTCGATGGTCGTTCCGACCAGGCTTGCAAAGAGAACGCGCGCCGGGGAGTTGAGCCCGGCGCGGTTGGAATGCGTTGCGGTCGGCGACCCGGAAGCGAGCGTATCACTCATCGTGGGTGCCTTTTCTTGGTTTTGAGGCTGTCTTGGGAGGCAGCGCCGTTCTATTACGTCAACCGATCGGTCGGTGAAACAATAAAAGTACGCTGAACGGTAAAAAATCGTACTTTTCGTACGCTTTCGGGTGATCCCGCATTTACCAAGCCTTTGCGGGCAGGCGGCGGCCGTTCGGTGCCGCTTTAGGAAGAGCTAAATTTTTCTTTTTCTTGCGTCCGTCACAACTCTCTGATTCCAGAGAGAGAATCGAAGCGTGACTTGATTCGGGACAGGAAAATTCGCCTCCGGGCGGCCGCGGTTAACGAAAGTAAACGCTTCATTAACCTTAATGGCGCTCTAGTGGTCCCAACTCGCTCGCCGAGTCGGATCGCAGAGGCAAATCAGGTCCGCGCAAGGGACGAGAGGCAGTGTGCGGAATTCAGTTGGGGGTTCTATGAGCGTAAAGCATGTCGCGATGCTGATGGGTGGTTTTTCGTCGGAACGGCCGGTGAGCCTTTCGTCGGGCAACGCCTGCGCCGACGCGCTTGAGGCCGAGGGCTACAAGGTCACGCGTGTCGATGTCGGTCACGATGTTGCAAGCGTGCTTGCCGAACTGAAGCCCGATGTCGCCTTCAATGCGCTGCATGGCCCCTTCGGCGAGGACGGCACCATCCAGGGCGTGCTCGAATATCTCGAGATCCCCTATACCCATTCCGGCGTGCTCGCCTCGGCGCTTGCCATGGACAAGGCGCAGGCGAAGATCGTCGCCAAGGCGGCGGGCATTCCGATCGCCGAGCAGCGGTTGATGAACCGCTTCGATTTCACCTCCTCGCATCCGATGAAGCCGCCCTATGTGGTGAAGCCCGTGCGCGAGGGGTCCTCCTTCGGCGTCGTCATGGTCAAGGAAGACCAGTCTCATCCCCCGCAGATCATTACCTCGTCCGAGTGGCGCTATGGCGACAGCGTCATGGTCGAGCGCTACATCTACGGCCGCGAACTGACCTGCGGCGTCATGGGCGACGTGGCGCTTGGCGTCACGGAAGTGGTGCCCCAGGGCCACGCCTTCTA
Organism: Shinella sp. JR1-6; assembly: GCF_004284735.1. Classification (NCBI taxonomy): domain Bacteria; kingdom Pseudomonadati; phylum Pseudomonadota; class Alphaproteobacteria; order Hyphomicrobiales; family Rhizobiaceae; genus Shinella; species Shinella sp. JR1-6. The sequence continues at coordinate 173,591 of NZ_SHMI01000004.1, forward strand.
CGACTATGATTCCAAATACGTAAAAGGCGGCTCGAAACACGTCATCCCGGCACAAATTTCACCGAATATTTACCAAAAAGTACAAACACTCTCCCTCAAGGCGCATCAAGCGATCGGGTGCCGTGGCGTCAGCCGTTCCGACTTCCGTTACGACGACCGATTCTCCGAGAATGGCGAGCTTGTCTGGCTGGAAATCAACACTCAGCCCGGCATGACCCCCACCTCCCTGGTGCCCGAAATGGCTGTTCATGCCGGCCATTCCTTTGGTGAATTCTTGCGGTGGATGGTGGAGGACGCGTCGTGTTTGCGTTGAGCGTCAAAAGGAGCAGGGTACGCCCCGTCGGGCCTCCGGAAACGGAAGCCGGTCGTGTGCTGCCGCGCCCGCTGCGCCGGATCGTCCGGTTCCTGGTCAGCCTTGCGGCCGGTCGTATCCACATTCCGCGCCATACCGGCAGCATCGCGACCGTGCTTTTCATCGGCGCGACGGGCCTCTACGGCATGTCGCTCGGCGGTCATTCGCAGGATGTCGCCCAGGCCTCGACGACGGCGATCGGCTTTGCCATCGAGGACGTCAAGGTTTCCGGCAACCGCGAGACTTCGGAAATCGACATTCTCGAGCGCCTTGGCCTCGATGGCACGACCTCGCTGGTCGCGCTCGACGTCAACGAAGCCCGCAAGCAGCTCACCGAACTGCCGTGGGTCGAGGATGTCTCGGTTCGCAAGATCTATCCGGGCACGATCGAGATCGCACTGAAAGAGCGCGAAGCGTTCGGCATCTGGCAGCACGGCAGCGATCTTTCGCTGATCGAGAAGAACGGCAGCGTGATTGCGCCGCTGCGCGACAACAAGTTTTCGACGCTGCCGCTGTTCGTCGGCCGCGACGCCGAAACCGCTGCCGCCGGCTTTGCCGACGAGTTCGACAACTGGCCGGAAATCAAGGCGCGCGTGAAGGCTTACATCCGGGTCGCCGGCCGGCGCTGGGACCTGAGGCTCGACAACGGCATCGTCGTCAAGCTGCCGGAGCACAACGTGCCGCGCGCCATGGATACGCTGGCAACGCTTGAAGCGGAGCAGGGCATTCTGGAACGGGACATCGCGGCCGTTGATCTTCGGTTGGAAGACCGCACGACGGTTCGTTTGACGGAAGGGGCGCTGGAACGCCGCAATGCGGCGGTCGAGCAGAGAACGAAGGACCTGAAGAAGGCAGCGAAGCGCACATGAGCATTTTCGGTTCGTCCCATTTTGGCCTGCCGCGCTTGAAGCCGCTTTCCTCCAAGCGGGCACATGTCGTTTCGGTCCTCGATATCGGCTCCACCAAGGTCGTCTGCATGATCGGCCGGCTGACGCCGCGCGCCGAGAGCGAGATCCTGCCCGGCCGCACGCACAATGTCGAAGTCATTGGCATCGGCCACCAGAAATCCCGCGGCGTGAAGAACGGCGTCATCACCGATCTCGATGCGGCCGAAAGCGTCGTACGCCTTGCCGTCGATGCGGCCGAGCGCATGGCTGGCCTCACCATCGAAAGCCTGATCGTCAACGTTTCGGCCGGTCGTCTCCAGAGCGACGTCTACACCGCGACCATCGATCTTGGTGGCCAGGAAGTCGACGCGAACGACCTGCGCAAGGTGCTTGCCGTTGCCGGCCAGCAGTCGCTGCGCCAGGACCGCGCCATCCTCCACTCGCTGCCGACGGGCTTCTCGCTCGATGGCGAGCGCGGCATCCGCGATCCGCTCTCCATGTTCGGCGACGTGCTCGGCGTCGACATGCATGTGCTGACGGCGGAGCGCGCCGCGCTGAAGAACCTCGAACTGTGCATCAACCGCGCACACCTCTCCGTGGAGGGCATGGTCGCGACGCCCTATGCCAGCGGCCTTTCCGCCCTCGTCGACGATGAAGTCGAACTCGGCTGCGCCTGCATCGACATGGGCGGCGGCACGACGACGATCTCCGTCTTCGCCGAAGGCAAGCTGGTGCATTCCGACGCCGTCTCGCTCGGCGGCCACCACGTCACGACGGACCTTGCACGCGGTCTTTCGACCCGCATCGAGGATGCCGAACGCCTGAAGGTCGTGCACGGTTCGGCGCTGCCGAACGCGGCCGACGAGCGCGACATCGTCACCGTCCCGCCGATCGGCGAGGATGACCGCGACCAGCCGACCCATGTGCCGCGTGCGCTGCTCTCGCGGATCGTGCGTGCCCGCATCGAAGAGACCATCGAACTCATCCGCGACCGCATCCAGCGCTCCGGCTTCTCGCCGATCGTTGGAAAACGAATCGTGCTGACGGGCGGCGGGAGCCAGCTCACCGGCCTGCCGGAAGTCGCGCGCCGCATCCTCGCCCGCAATGTCCGCATCGGCCGCCCGCTCGGCGTGTCCGGCCTGCCGACGGCGGCGAAGGGCCCGGCCTTTTCGACAGCGGTCGGCCTGATGATCTATCCGCAGGTCGCGGAACTGGAAGAACACGCTGTGCAGGGCGGCATGCTCTCGCAGCTCACGGGTGGCAACGGCCGCATTGCCCGCATGGGCCAGTGGCTGAAGGAAAGTTTCTGACGGGTTTTCCGGCGGCGTAGTGCCGGGAAAGACCGAGATTTGAGTTTTGGGAATAGACCGGCTGGGCGAAGCGGCCGGAAACGAAAGGAACACTGCAATGACTATCAAGCTCCAGAAGCCGGACATCACCGAGCTGAAGCCCCGCATCACCGTCTTCGGTGTCGGCGGGGGCGGTGGCAATGCTGTCAACAACATGATCACCGCGGGCCTGGAAGGCGTCGACTTCGTCGTTGCCAACACCGACGCCCAGGCGCTGACCATGACCAAGGCGACGCGGATCATCCAGATGGGTGTCGCCGTCACCGAAGGTCTTGGCGCCGGCTCGCAGCCGGAAGTCGGCCGCGCTGCCGCCGAAGAGTGCATCGACGAGATCATCGACCACCTCAACGGCACCCACATGTGCTTCGTCACCGCCGGCATGGGCGGCGGCACGGGCACGGGTGCGGCTCCGGTCGTCGCCCAGGCCGCCCGCAACAAGGGCATCCTGACGGTCGGCGTCGTCACCAAGCCGTTCCACTTCGAAGGCGGCCGCCGCATGCGCCTTGCCGAAGAAGGCATCCAGGAACTGCAGAAGTCGGTCGACACCCTGATCGTCATCCCGAACCAGAACCTCTTCCGCATCGCCAACGACAAGACCACCTTCGCCGACGCCTTCGCGATGGCCGACCAGGTGCTCTATTCGGGCGTCGCCTGCATCACCGACCTGATGGTCAAGGAAGGCCTCATCAACCTCGACTTCGCCGACGTCCGTTCGGTGATGCGCGAGATGGGCCGCGCCATGATGGGCACGGGCGAAGCCTCGGGCGAAGGCCGCGCAATGGCCGCTGCCGAAGCCGCGATCGCCAACCCGCTGCTCGACGAAACCTCGATGAAGGGCGCACAGGGCCTGCTCATCTCCATCACGGGTGGCCGTGACCTCACCCTCTTCGAAGTCGACGAAGCCGCAACCCGCATCCGCGAGGAAGTCGATCCGGACGCAAACATCATACTCGGCGCTACCTTCGATGAAGAGCTCGAAGGCCTGATCCGCGTTTCCGTTGTTGCAACCGGTATCGACCGCGCGGCCTCGGAGGTGGCTGCACGTAATGCTGACTTTCGCAGCCTCAGCAAGCCGGTAGTTCGTCCCTCCGCCGCCGTTCCGGTCCAGCCGCAGTTCCAGGCCGTCGCGCCTCAGCCGCAGCCGGTCATGCAGCAGCCCGTCATGCAGCAGCCGGTTGCCCAGCAGCCGCTCGTCGATCCGATCGCCGAAGCCATCCGTGCCTCGGAAGAGAGCCTCGAGCGGGAACTGGCCATTCCGGTGAACCGTCCGGCTCCGGTGCAGCAGCCGGTCGCTTCCACCCAGGAAGAGCCGCGCCTGCAGAACCGTCTCTTCGCCGCTCCGGCCGAAATGCCGGCGCAGCGTCCGGTCCAGCAGCAGCCGATGCACCAGGCTCCGGTCATGCAGCAGCGCGTCGAACCGTCCGCTCCGATCATCCGGCAGGAGCCGCAGACGATGCGCATGCCGAAGATCGAGGACTTCCCGCCGGTCGTGCAGGCCGAGATCGACCATCGCGCTGCCCAGCAGCCGGTCGCCTCGCACAGCGAAGAGCGCGGCCCGATGGGTCTCCTGAAGCGCCTGACGTCCTCGCTCGGCCGTCACGAGGAGCCGCAGGTCGCCCAGGAGCCGGCACCGCAGGCCCAGCAGCAGCGCCGCCCGCTGTCGGCTGAAGCCAGCCTCTATGCTCCGCGCCGCGGCCAGCTCGACGACCATGGCCGCGCCAATCCGCAGCCGCGTTCGCTCGGTGAGGACGACCAGCTCGAAATCCCGGCCTTCCTGCGCCGCCAGTCGAACTGAGGTCTTCCCGGAGATCGTTTTTCAGAATGCCCGGACCCTGGTCCGGGCATTTTTGATTCGCCTCTGATTTCAAGAGCTTGCCGCCGAGATAAAGCGTTACAAAGCGAAAGAAACAGTGATTTGTGTAGCCCTGAGGGACCTACTACATTCAGGCTAGGCACAGGGGCCAGTCAGGGATCGGATGCCGGCATCACGCCGGAGAGCATCAAATCACTCCAGACGTCGAGGCGGACTTGTCGGTGGGCGCAGCGCGCCCGGCCAAGGGTTTCCTTGGGCCAATGAAAGACCGGGGCTTCCGCGAGCCCATGAAAGACAGAATGTCGGCGAGGAATGAGCCGACAGTAAGACGAGGCGAATGCACATGACGATCGGTATGCTCGGTTTCCAGACGACGATTGCGAACCCGGTGACCATTTCGGGCACGGGCGTCCATTCCGGCGCGGCCGTTTCGATCACCTTCAATCCTGCCGAAGCCGACAGCGGCATCGTTTTCCAGCGCCTGCACGACGACGGTACCGTCAGCGAATACCGCGCGGTCTCCGCACAGGTCGGCAACACGGACCTCTGCACGGTCCTCGGCTTTTCGCCGGCCACCATGATCGCCACCGTGGAGCACGTCATGGCTGCGCTGTACGCGCTTGGCCTCGACAACGTGCTGATCGAAGTCACCGGCGCCGAAATGCCGATCATGGACGGCAGCTCTGCGCCGTTCATCGACGCGATCGACCAGGTCGGCCTCATCCCGCTTGCCGTCAAGCGCCGCTATATCCGCATCGTCAAGCCGGTGCGCGTCGAGGCAGGCGCGTCCTGGGCTGAGTTCTCGCCCTATGACGGCACGCGGTTCGAAGTCGAGATCGATTTCGACTGCCCGTTGATCGGCCGCCAGTCCTGGAAGGGCGACCTTACGCCGACAGCGTTCCGCAACGAACTGTCGCGCGCCCGCACCTTCGGTTTCATGCGCGACGTGGAAAAGCTCTGGGCCGCCGGCTTTGCGCTCGGCTCGTCGCTGGAAAATTCCGTCGTCATTTCCGATGACAACACCGTGATCAATGTCGAGGGCCTGCGGTACGCCAAGGACGAGTTCGTGCGCCACAAGACGCTCGATGCCGTGGGTGACCTTGCGCTTGCCGGTGCACAGTTCATCGGCTGCTACCGCTCCTATCGCGGCGGCCACAAGATGAACGCCCATGCCCTGAAGGCGCTGCTCAGCGACCGTACGGCCTATGAGGTCGTCGAAGCCGCCGCGCCGCGCTCGCGGCCGGGCCAGCGCGAGCTGATCGCGGTCAACGCGCCGGAATTTGCGCCCTGGTCCCTTTGAGGGGAATTTTTCCGGCCGCTGCTTTCCAGACAGCCTTGCCACAAAAATGCGTTAATGCATCGGCATGGCGTTGCGGTCTTCACGTATTTGGAGATACAACGCGGGGCGCGCGGGGCGGGTTACCGCATCGCGTCCGTTGAACTGGGATTGTCACATGGTTGTTGCAGGGTCTGTTGGTGTGAAGAAGACGGCGCGCATTGTCTATCTTACGCTTTTTGCGGCGGCTTCGCCTGTCGTTCTTTCCGCGTGTCAGTCGGATCCCGATATCGACATCACCAAGCTGGCCGGCGAGACTGAGCCTGCCGACAAGCTCTACAACCAGGGCCTTGCCAACCTGAACGCCGGCAAGGTGGGAGAGGCGAGCCGCAAGTTCGAGGCCGTCGATCGCCAGCATCCCTTCTCCGAAGAAGCGCGCAAGGCGCTCGTCATGTCGGCCTTCACCAATTACCGCCAGGGCCGCAACGAGGAAGCGATCACTGCCGGCAAACGCTATCTCAACCTCTATCCGGGTTCGGAAGACGCCGCCTATGCGCAGTACATCGTCGGCCTTGCCTATTGGAAGCAGATCCCGAGCGTGACGCAGGACCAGCGCGCCTCCGCGCAGACGCTGGAAGCCATGCAGGCCGTTGTCGAGAACTACCCCGATTCGGAATATGTCGAGGACGCGCAGACCAAGATGCGGTTTGCCCGTGACCAGCTCGCCGGCAAGGAAATGCAGGTCGGCCGCTATTATCTCGAGCGCAAGGAATATATCGCGGCAGCCAGCCGCTTCCGCGTCGTCGTCGAAAAGTATCCGATGACCAACCAGATCGAGGAAGCGCTCGCCCGTCTCGTCGAGACCTATTACGCCATGGGCGTGGATACGGAAGCGCAGACGGCGGCGGCGGTGCTCGGCCATAACTATCCCGACAGCCAGTGGTATTCCGACAGCTACAAGCTCCTGCAGTCGAAGGGCCTCGAACCGCGTGAAAACAGCGGGTCCTGGATTTCTCGTGCAGGCAAGAAGCTGCTCGGCGTCTAAGCAAGAGATATGGCAGGGCCATGCTGGCGCAGCTTTCGATCCGCGATATCGTCCTGATCGAAAGGCTCGACCTTGCTTTCGAGCCGGGCCTTTCCGTGCTGACGGGCGAGACGGGCGCCGGAAAATCCATTCTTCTCGACAGTCTGTCGCTCGCGCTCGGCGGGCGGGGTGACGGCTCGCTGGTGCGCCATGGCGTGGATCGCGGTCAGGTGACGGCGGTCTTCGACGTGCCGCATGGTCACGCCGCCCGGACGCTCCTGCGCGACAATGGCATCGACGACGACGGCGACCTCATCTTCCGGCGCCAGCAATCCGCCGACGGGCGCACCAAAGCCTTCGTCAACGATCAGCCGGTCTCCGTGCAGCTGATGCGGCAGGTCGGCCAGCGCCTCGTCGAAATTCATGGCCAGCATGACGATCGTGCGCTTGTCGATACCGATGCGCACCGTCTGCTGCTCGATGCCTTCGGCGGTCTCGGCGAGGCGGCAGGCGATGTCGGCACGCTCTATCACCAGTGGAAGGAAGCCGAACGCACGCTGCGCCGTCACCGTGACAAGGTGGAAGCGGCTGCCCGCGAGGCCGATTACCTGCGTTCCTCCGTCGAGGAGCTGGAAGTCCTCTCGCCGCGGGATGGCGAGGAGGATGCGCTGGCGGAAGTCCGCGCCCGCATGATGAAGGCCGAGCGTATCGCCGGTGACATCAACGAGGCGAGCGAATTCCTGAATGGCAATGCCTCGCCCGTGCCCCTCATCGCCGCGCTTGTGCGCCGTCTTGAGCGCAAGAGCCACGAGGCGCCGGGCCTGCTGGAGGAGACGGTCGAGCTGCTCGATCAGGCATTGAACCAGCTTTCCGACGCACAGATGGCCGTCGAGGTGGCGCTGCGCAAGACCGAATACGATCCGAAGGAGCTGGAGCGCACGGAAGAGCGCCTCTTCGCCCTGCGCGCGGCTGCCCGCAAATACTCCGTGCCCGTCACCGGCCTTCCGGCCCTTGCCGCCAAGATGATCGCCGATCTTGCCGATCTCGATGCCGGCGAGGAGAAGCTGGTGCGGCTTCAGGCGCATCTTGCCGAGACGCGTGCCGCATTTGACCAGGCCGCCCGTTCGCTCTCCGACAAGCGCCACCATGCGGCCGAGGCGCTTGCCGCCGCCGTCATGGCGGAGCTGCCGGCGCTGAAGCTGGAGCGCGCGCGCTTCACCGTCGAGATCACCACCGACCTGGAGGGCGGTGCGGAAGAGGGGATCGACACGGTCGAATTCCACGTCCAGACCAATCCCGGAACGCGTCCCGGTCCGATCATGAAGGTCGCCTCCGGCGGGGAACTCTCGCGTTTCCTGCTGGCGCTGAAGGTGGCGCTCGCCGACCGCGGCTCCGCGCCGACCCTCGTCTTCGACGAAATCGACACCGGCGTCGGCGGCGCGGTGGCCGATGCCATCGGCCAGCGGCTGAAGCGGCTGTCCTCCACCGTGCAGGTGCTCTCCGTCACCCACGCCCCGCAGGTCGCGGCCCGTGCGGCGACGCACCTTCTCATCTCCAAGGGACCAGTCGAAGGCAGCGAGACCGTCGCCACCCGCGTAGCCCGCATGGACGATGGCGCGCGCACGGAAGAAATCGCCCGCATGCTCGCCGGCGCTTCGGTGACCGACGAGGCGAGGGCGGCGGCGGCGCGGTTGCTTTCGGGTGGGGTATAGCCGGCGACGGCCCCTCATCGTGCTCCCATCTTTTCTTTCACCTCATTTCCTCTAGAACGGTGGCAGAATCCCGGAGCAGGCCATGGCGAATGTGAAAACCCCCGTCGAGAATCTCAATGAAGAAGAGGCTGCGGCAGAACTCGCCTTTCTGGCGGCCGAAATTGCGCGCAACGACGACCTGTACCACGGTCAGGACGCGCCGGAAATTTCGGATGCCGACTATGACGCCCTGAAGCGGCGCAACGAGGCGATCGAGGCGCGGTTTCCGGCGCTGGTGCGCGACGACAGCCCGTCGCGCCGCATCGGCTCGGCTCCACTGCCGACCTTCGCGCCGATCACCCATTCGCGCCCGATGCTCTCGCTCGACAATACGTTCTCCGACGAGGACGTCCGGGACTTCGTCGCCTCCGTCTACCGCTTCCTTGGCCGCCTGCCGGACGATTCGATCGCGTTTACCGCCGAGCCGAAGATCGACGGCCTTTCGATGTCGATCCGCTACGAGAACGGCCGGCTGGTCAGCGCGGCGACGCGCGGCGACGGCACGACGGGCGAGAACGTCACCGCCAATGTCATGACCATCGGCGAGATCCCGAACCGCCTGCCGGCCGGTGCGCCTGATGTCGTTGAGGTGCGCGGCGAGGTCTATATGGCCAAGAGCGACTTTCTGGCGCTTAACGAGAAGATGGCGGCGGAGGGCAAGCAGACCTATGTCAATCCGCGCAACACGGCGGCGGGCTCGCTGCGCCAGCTCGACGCGACGGTGACGGCGAGCCGAAAGCTGCGTTTCTTCGCCTATGCCTGGGGCGAGATGTCGGCCATGCCGGCCGATACGCAATATGGCATGATCGAGGTGCTGAAGGCCTGGGGCTTCCCGGTTAATCCGATGACCAAGCGGCTTTCCCGCGTCGATGACATCATCGCGCATTACCGCGAGATCGGCCTTGACCGCCCGGATCTCGACTATGACATCGACGGCGTCGTCTACAAGGTGGACGAACTGGCATTGCAGGAACGCCTCGGTTTCCGCTCCCGCTCGCCGCGCTGGGCGACGGCGCACAAGTTCCCGGCCGAGCAAGCCTTCACCATCGTCGAGGATATCGACATCCAGGTGGGCCGGACCGGGGCGCTGACGCCCGTCGCCCGCCTTGCACCCGTTACCGTTGGCGGCGTGGTCGTCACCAATGCAACCTTGCACAATGCCGACTACATCGCCGGCATCGGCAACAGCGGCGACCGCATCCGGCCGGAGGGCCATGACATTCGCATCGGCGACACCGTTATCGTGCAGCGCGCGGGCGATGTCATTCCGCAGGTGCTTGACGTCGTGCTGGAGAAACGCAAGCCGGAATCGCAACCATACGAATTTCCGACGGAATGCCCGTCCTGCCGCAGCCATGCCGTCCGCGAGCGCAACGAAAAGACCGGCCGCCTCGATTCGGTGACACGGTGCACGGGCGGGTTCGTCTGCCCCGCGCAGGCGGTGGAGCATCTCAAGCATTTCGTCTCGCGCAACGCCTTCGACATCGAAGGCCTGGGGACCAAGCAGATCGACTTCTTCTTCACCGCGCAGGACGACAGTCTCAACATCCGCACCGCGCCTGACATCTTCACGCTCCGGAAGCGACAGGACGAATCCGAGCTGACGAAACTCGAGAATATTGACGGTTTCGGCAAGGTGAGCGTTCGCAAGCTCTATGATGCCATCGATGCGCGGCGCTCCATCGCGCTCAACCGTTTCATCTACGCGCTCGGTATCCGCCATGTGGGGGAAGGCAATGCCAAGCTGCTGGCGCGTGCCTATGGCACCTACGCGGCCTTCGAGGAGGCGCTGATCGCGGCGTCGTCGTTTTCGGGCGACGCGTGGACCGAACTGAACAGCATCGACGGGATCGGCGAGGTTGTCGCCCGGGCTCTCGTGGAGTTCTACAAGGAACCGCGCAACCTTCAGGTCATCGCTGCCCTGCGCAAGGAGGTGGAGCCGCAGGCCGCCGAAGCGGTGGTGGCGACCGCGAGCCCGGTTGCCGGCAAGACGGTGGTGTTCACGGGATCGCTGGAGAAGATGACGCGCGACGAGGCCAAGGCGATGGCCGAGCGGCTGGGCGCCAAGGTGGCGGGTTCTGTCTCCAAGAAGACGGATCTCGTGGTCGCCGGGCCGGGCGCCGGCTCCAAGCTCGACAAGGCGCGGGAGTTCAACGTCGAGGTCATCGACGAGGACGGCTGGCTCGAGCGGATCAAGGCGCCGTGACGATCGAGCCGCGCACGAGGAAGCGGCCGTCGAAGGTCATGGGCACGCCCTGGCCTTCGTTGTAGTCCCGCGTGCCGCCGAGATAGGCATGCATGTGCAGGTGCGGCTCGGATGAGTTGCCGGAATTGCCGACCCGGCCGAGCGTTTCGCCCTTCGTGACGACCGCGCCATCGGCGACGGCGACCGAACCCTTGCGGAAATGGGCAAGCAGGATGCGCGCCGAGCCGCAGGCGAGGATGATGTGGTTGCCCGCTGGCGCCTCGGTATTGCTCTCGGAGATGCGGTTGTCGTCCACGCCGTCATGGGTGGCGATGGCGACGCCGTTGCAGGGGCTCTTCACCTCCCGGTCATAGATCTCGTAGTCCGCAAGGTCCTTTGGCATCAGCCCGTTCGCGCGCATGCCGAAACCGTTGAGCGCGACGATGTCGAGCGCGAAGCGCTGGCTCTGGCTGGCATGGTGATAGTTGATCGAGGTCGTGCCGCCGCCCTGGCCGACATAGTAGGTGCCGGCGGCGAACGGGAAGGCGAGCTCCACGGCCGTCTCCTTGTAGCCGTAGCCGGAAAGGGCCCGTGCCGTCAGCGCCAGGAAGAACACGGCCATGGCTGCGGTGAAGCCATGCGCGCGCAAGAGCGAAGGTGATGCATTCCAGGGCCGGCCGCGAACGCGCAGATAGGAGAGGGCGGCGGCCACGACGAACGCCGCCGGCAGGAGCATTGCAAGGGCGGAACCGAGGAAATCCCAGCGCCCGATGACGGTGACGAAGGCGAAGTAGGCCGCCCCGTAGGCGACGCGTGTCAGCCAGCCGAGCCGGTCGATGGGGCGGGGCAGAAAGAGCCAGGAGAAGAAGAAGGCCGGGAGGAGGACCTGGGTGGTCAGCAGGATGAGAATGGGCCATGCCATGGTGAAGCCTTGCGGGGTCTGGAATGCCCATTTCGATGCGGACACGGATACTTGTCTTTTGTTCAATCCGCAGATGCGTATTTGGTTCCGCTTTTTCAAGCCGTTGGCCGCTATGGACCGGTGTAGCCGGCGGCACGGATATCCACCCGCCGCCCGGCCGGGTCTCCCGCAAACAGGATGGCGCCTGTCGACTTCGATTCTGCGGCGACATAGTCGAAGACAACGTGGTTCTCCTCGACGATCTTTTCGCCTTCCATCAGCCGCCCGATGACGGTGACGGCTGCCGCGGTGGTGGTTCCGGAATTGGCGATGTCGAAGGTGACGCGCTGTCCGGCGCCGGTCTTCTCCGTCGTCAGCACCGTGACGGAAAGGTCCGGTGGCGTCGCCTCCCGCGTGAAAGCCTCCCAGCCGATCCAGCCGAGCATGCCGGCGACGAGGAGGGCGGAGACCAGGCCGGTCAGCCATTCGATCCAGTGAGGATCGTGGCGTTCGCGATGGCGGCCCCGTTCGGATCGGGTCATGGCTGCCTCACAGGATCAATCGCGCGGCTGCGGCGCCAAGCGCTGCGGGAAAACCGAGCACGATGACGGACAATGCGACCTCGACCGGCGCACTGCCGCCAAGGCGCTCGAAGATCCACAGGGCGAAGATGCTGATCGCCAGCGCAATGACATAGCCGGGCAGGGTGAAGCGCACGAAGGCGTGCCACCAGGGCGTCTGCGGGGAAAGCTCGTGCCCGCCGGTGAAGGACACCGCATAGACGAAGCCGTGCATAAGGGCGATGGAGATGAGGGCGACGGCAAGGGCATGCCAGACGGTCATCTTGTAGGCGAGCACCATCATCTCGTCGGTCGGCGCGATGTTGAGCGAGAGAAAGAGGGCCCCGGCCGCCATCAGCAGCAGCTCGCCGGCATAACTCGTCTCCTTCGTTCCGGTGTCATCGTCATCATGGCCGAGCTGGCTGCGGCCGAGCATGGCGCCGATGCTGGCGGGGACGGATTGCAGGGCGACCTTGCCGGAAAGTTCGCTTGCCGGCATGCCGCCACGCAGCAGGCCGAGCGCCGTCAGCACCACCAAGCTGGTCAGGATGCCGATGCCGTAGGCGATCGCCGCGTCACGGATTGCCTCGCGCCAGCCGAATGTCTCCTCGAAACCGATGCGATGGGCGAGCAGGATCAACAGGGGAATGTCGAGGAGGAGCAGCAGGAACAGGCGCTCGCGCGCCATGGAGAAGCCGAGATGCCACATTTCCATGGTCATCAGCATGGGCAGCGCCAGGAACAGGGCGCCGGCGACACCGCGGCCGAGGCCGGTCACGAACCGGTTGAGTTCGTCCTTGTCCGCCGCCGTCTGCGCGTCGTTTCCGGCCATGAAAACCCCCTCGCAAAAGCACGGGGGTAACGCGGCGCGGACCGGATGGTTCCGCGCCGGTCAGGTGTCATTGTTTAGAAGCGATCCGGCTTCTTGGCCTTCGGCTTGCGCGGCGCGCCGTCGGGCTTGGCGAACTTCTCGTCGCGCTTTCCCTTGAAGGGCTTGGCACCGGCGAAGGGCTTGGCGGGCTTCTTGCCGCCGTCTTCGCGGTCCTTCCAGTGCGGCTTGGCGGCGGCACCTTCCGGCTTGTCGAAATCGCGCTTCTTCTCGAAACGCGGCTTCTTCTCGAATTCGCCCTTCGGCTTCCAGTCGGCGCGGCGTTCCGGCTTGTCGTAGCGCTGCGTCTTCTCGCCGGGCGCACGCGTATAGGGCTGCGGCGTCAGGTCGGGCTGGCCTTCCAGCACGGTAACGCGGATGCCGCGCTCCAGCATGCTGCTTGGGCCGAGATGGCCGAGGAAGCCGTCGGCGGAAGCGGCGGAGAGCTCGATATAGGTCTCTTCCGGCTGCATCTTGATCGCGCCGATCTCGTTCTTGGTGATGCTGCCGTTGCGGCAGAGCATCGGGATCAGCCAGCGCGGTTCGGCGCGCTGCTTGCGGCCGACCGACACGGAGATCCAGACGCTCGCCCCGAAACCGTCGCGCGGGCGCTTGGTTTCGGCGGGAATGAAGTCGTTGCCGCGCTCGCGCGGCTTGCGCTGTTCGAGCGAGACCTCGACCAGGTCTTCCGGCGCCGAGCGGCCAGCCTTGAAGAAACGGGCGACGGCGGCGGCCAGCTGGCGGGCGTCGAAGCGTGCGGCGAGCGCGTCGATCGTCTCGACCTCGTCTTCTCCGATCGTGTCGGTCAGCATGGGGTCGGCGAGCAGACGCTCGTCGTCGCGGCGCAGGATGTCCTCGGCGGACGGCGGGGTCGCCCAGTTCGCCTTGAGGTTGGCGGCCTGCAGCAGGCGCTCGGCCTTGCGGCGGGCGCTGAGCGGCACGATGAGCGCGCTGACGCCCTTGCGGCCGGCACGGCCGGTGCGGCCCGAGCGGTGCAGCAGCGTTTCGGGGTTGGTCGGCAGGTCGGCATGCACGACGAGCTCGAGATTGGGCAGGTCAATGCCACGGGCGGCGACGTCGGTGGCGATGCAGACGCGGGCGCGGCCATCGCGCATGGCCTGCAGCGCGTGGGTGCGCTCGTTCTGGCTGAGTTCGCCGGAGAGTGCCACGACCGAGAAGCCGCGATTGTTGAAGCGGGCCGTCAGGTGGTTCACCGCTGCGCGCGTCGAACAGAAGACGATGGCGTTCTGCGCATCGTAGTAGCGCAGAACGTTGATGATGGCGTTCTCGCGGTCGGCGGGCACGGCCAGCAGGGCGCGATAGTCGATGTCGACATGCTGCTCCCGCTCGGACGCGGTCGAGATGCGGAGCGCGTCGCGCTGGTAGTTCTTAGCGAGCGCGGCGATTTCCTTCGGCACGGTGGCCGAGAACATCAGCGTGCGGCGGTCTTCCGGCGCGGCTTCGAGGATGAATTCGAGGTCTTCGCGGAAACCGAGGTCGAGCATCTCGTCGGCTTCGTCGAGCACGACTGCGCGGATGGCGGAGAGATCGAGGTTGCCGCGGGTGATGTGGTCGCGCAGGCGTCCCGGGGTGCCGACGATGATATGGGCGCCGCGCTCCAGCGCGCGCCGCTCGTTGCGCACGTCCATGCCGCCGACGCAGGAGGCGATGACGGCACCGGTCATCTCGTAGAGCCATTCCAGCTCGCGCTTGACCTGCATGGCAAGCTCGCGCGTCGGCGCGATGACGAGGGCAAGCGGGCTCTCGGCGCGGGCGAAGCGCTCTTCGCCCTCAAGCAGCGTCGGGGCGAGCGCGAGGCCGAAGGCGACGGTCTTGCCGGAGCCGGTCTGGGCGGAGACCAGCGCATCGGAATCGCCGATCTTGGGGTCGGAGACGGCGATCTGCACCGGCGTCAAGGTGGTGTAGCCGCGTTTTTCCAACGCCTTTGCCATCGCCGGAGCGAGGCTTTCAAAACTCGTCATGTAGGGTCTTTCGGAATTCGGGTTCCGCGACGATCTGGCGTCGCACTCTGCGCTCGTATGCGACGGGCGTGTCAACGCGCTCTCTACTGGGCATTGAGCGAAATGTACAGTGCGCAAAATGCAATGCTGCCCAGCGGCGGGGCCTATCGCCGCCCAAGGTGTTTGCCGATTGTCTTTTTGCGCTGCACAAGATAGAAAACGGCGCCTCCTGGAACCGATCCGCAGAGATCGTGCAGGCGGCATCGCCCGCGGGAGAGGGCGAGAGCAAGGAGGAACCGTCGATGCAGACCTTTACAACCATCGCGGATTTGCGCGCGGCGCTGGCGCCGCACCGGCTGGACGGTCGCACCATCGGTCTCGTGCCCACCATGGGCTACCTTCATGTCGGCCATATGGAGCTTGCCCGGCGGGCCTGCGCCGACAACGACATCGTCGTCGCCACTATCTTCGTCAATCCGCTGCAGTTCGGAGCAAACGAGGATCTTGCGCGCTATCCGCGCGACCTTGCCCGCGACCAGGCGATGCTGGAGGCCGAAGGCGTGCACTATCTCTTCGCACCCGGCGTTTCCGACATGTATCCGCGGCCGATGGAGACTGTCGTTGATGTGCCGAAGCTCGGCTCGGAGCTCGAAGGGTCCGTCCGCCCCGGGCATTTCGCGGGGGTCGCGACGGTCGTCACCAAGCTCTTCAATATCGCCCAGCCGGACCGCGCCTATTTCGGCGAGAAGGACTTCCAGCAGCTCACCATCATCCGCCGCATGGCCGAGGACCTGGCACAGCCGGTCGAGGTGATCGGCGTGCCGACGGTGCGCGAGGCGGACGGGCTCGCCTGTTCCTCGCGCAACGTCTACCTCTCGGCCGGGGAGCGCGCCGCTGCCGCCATCGTACCGCGCGCGCTGGAGGAAGCCGAGCGGCTGATCATGGCGGGCGAGACGGATGCAAGGCGCCTGGAGGCGGGCGTTACCGCCTTTCTTGCCAGCGAGCCGCTCGCCAAGCCCGAAGTGGTCGCGATCCGCGATCCGCAGACGCTTGCCGAGATCGACACGGTCGGCGATCGACCGGTTCTTTTGTTGCTTTTCGTGCGCTTTGGGAGCACGAAACTCCTCGATAATCGGGTTTTTGGCCCGAAAAACATGAAAAAGGTAGCGTGACATGAGCGTACATACCGCCAAGCGCCGTCTGGCGCCCGCCGACATCCGGGCCCTCAAGGGCGAGCGTCCGATCGTCAGCCTCACCGCCTATACGACCCCGGTCGCCAAGCTCATGGATCCCCATGTCGATTTCATGCTGGTCGGCGACAGCCTCGGCATGGTGCTCTACGGTCTCGATTCCACCGTCGGCGTGACGATCGAGATGATGATCGCCCATGGCCAGGCCGTCATGCGCGGCTCGTCCAGCGCCTGCGTCGTCGTCGATCTGCCCTTCGGCTCCTACCAGCAGTCGAAGGAACAGGCCTTTGCGACGGCTGCCAGGGTTCTCAAGGAAACCGGCTGTTCGGCGATCAAGCTGGAGGGCGGGGCGGAAATGGCCGAGACGGTGCATTTCCTCACCCAGCGCGGCATTCCGGTGCTCGGCCATGTCGGCCTGATGCCGCAGCTCATCAACACGACCGGCGGCTACCGCTCGCTCGGTCGCAACGACAAGGAAGTCGAGAAGATCCGTCGCGACGCTGCGGCCATCGACGATGCCGGCGCCTTCGCCATCGTCATCGAGGGCACGGTCGAGCCGCTGGCGCGCGAGATCACCGGCACGGTCAAGGCGCCGACCATCGGCATCGGAGCCTCGCCGGCCTGCGACGGACAGGTGCTGGTCGTCGACGACGTGCTCGGCATCTTCACGGATTTCAAGCCGCGCTTCGTCAAGCACTTCGCCAATCTCGCCCCCGTCATGAGCGAGGCTTTCGCGACCTACGCCGAAGAGGTGAAGGCACGCAGCTTTCCGGCACCCGAGCACACGTTCCAGCTCAAGAAGAGCTGATAATCGATCAGCGCCGGAAGAAAAACAGCGCTGATTGATCAACGACGCTGAACGGTCCATCAGCCATATTGGTTTGCGGGTGGATCGCGCCTGTTCTATGGGTGGCGGATCGTTTCCTGCAAGTCCGGCCGGAAGACCGCCGTGCGCTCCTCCCGGATTTGCGACAGATCTTGAGCAGACCCATGACCCCCGCCACGAAAGAAGAAATCCGCGACGCCTTCCGGCGTGGCAGCGCCGTCGCGATCGCCGCGGCGCCATTTGCCGTGCTGTTCGGTGCCGTCGCCGTGGACAACGGCCTGACGATCGCGGAAGCGGCGCTGATGAGCGCGACGCTTTATGCCGGCGCCAGCCAGCTCGTCGGCGTCGAGCTCTTCGATCACAATGTCGCGCCCTGGCTGGTGGTGCTGTCGATCTTCGCCGTGAACTTCCGGCACGTGCTCTATTCGGCGGCGATCGCCGCCCATATCCGGCATCTCACCTTCTGGCAGAAGGCGACGTCGCTGTTCTTCCTCACCGACCCTCAGTTCGCCGAAACCGAGCGTCGTGCGGATGCGGGTATCCGCGTCAGCTATATCTGGTCGATGGTGCTCGGCCTCAGCGTCTATGTGCCCTGGCTCTGCCTGACGGTTGTCGGGGGACTGCTCGGCAACCTGATCGGCGATCCCAAGGAGATCGGCATCGATGTGCTGCTGCCGATCTACTTCATGGGCCTGGTGCTCGGCTTCCGCAGCCGGGCGAACTGGCTTCCGGTGGTGCTGGCCTCCTCGGCAGGCTCGATCCTGGCGCTGCATTTCGTCGGCTCGCCCTGGCATGTCAGCCTTGGCGCGCTTGCGGGGGTACTCGTCGCGGCGGTCATGCCGCTCGATGACAAGGCACCGGCCGAGCCGGTCGGCGACGCTGCACGTGGGGAGGCATGAGCATGGACACGCTGTTCCACACGCAGACGCTGCTGATCATCGCCGCTGGCGCCATCGCGACCTACCTGACGCGCGTCGGCGGCTATGTCTTCATCACGCGCATGAAGCGCATCCCACCGCGCGCCGAAGCGGCGCTGAACGCCGTTCCGGCCGCCGTGCTCACCACGCTGGTGGCGCCGGCAGCCGTGACGGGCGGTTTCGACGTCAGCGTGACGATGGCCATCGCCTTCCTGCTTGGCCTGCGTCTCTCGCTCCTGCCGGTGCTGGCCATCGGCTGGGTCGTCGTGATGGTGCTGCGTCAGTTCATCGGCTGACCGGCGCCGTCGCCTTTTCCAGCCAGCTCTTCGTTGCTTCGTCCGACAGCAGCGGCGTGATCTTTTCGCGCACATCCGCGTGGTAGGCGTTCAGCCAGGCAAGCTCGTCGTCCGTCATCAGGGCGGCGACGACGAGCCGGCGGTCGATCGGGCAGAAGGTCAGCGTCTCGAAGCCGAGCATGTCCATGTCGCCGCCGTCGACCGGGGCGGCCGGCAGGACGTGGATCAGGTTCTCGATGCGGATGCCGAAGGCGCCGGGGCGGTAGTAGCCGGGCTCGTTGGACAGGATCATTCCGGCCAGAAGCTCCTGCGTCGAAAGCCGGGAAATGCGCTGCGGACCCTCATGCACGGAGAGATAGGAGCCGACGCCGTGGCCTGTGCCATGGGCGAAATCGGCACCGGCCTTCCACAGCGCGATGCGGGCGAGCGGATCGAGGTCGCAGCCGCGCGAGCCTTTCGGGAAGCGTGCCGTGCTGATCGCGATCATGCCCTTCAGCACCAGGGTGAAGAAGCGCTTCTGCTCTTCCGGCACCGCGCCGATCGCCACCGTGCGGGTGATGTCCGTCGTGCCGTTGATATACTGCGCGCCGGAATCGATGAGGAAGAGCGTGCCCGGCTCGATGAGCGTGTCCGATGCGGTCGTCACGCGGTAATGCATGATGGCGGCATGGGCGCCGGCGCCCGCAATGGTGTCGAAGGACACGTCCTTCAGCGGGTTCTGATGGCGCTCGCCGACGCTGGCACGCACGGCCTCCAGTTTCTTCGTGACGGCCATTTCGGTCTGCGTGCCGGGCGTCGTGCCGTCGAGCCAGGCGAGGAACTCTACCATGGCCGCGCCGTCCTGAAGGTGGGCACGCGCGGAACCCTGCAGCTCGACGGCATTCTTGCAGGCACGGGGCAGGCGGGCCGGGTCGGCGGCTTCGACCAGCGTGCCGCCCTTACGGCGTACGATCTCGGCAAGCGCGAAGGGAGCCTGCTCAGGGTCGATCAGGATGCGCTTGCCCTCGGCAGCGAGCGCCGCGATGCGCTCGTCGAACTGCGACGGCGGTAAGAGGTCGGCGAGCTGGGTGAGGTAGGCCTCGGGCTCGATGCCGGTCTTGCGCTTGTCGAGGAAGAGCTGCGGGCGACCCTCTGCCGGAATGATGGCGCGGGCCAAGGGATGCGGCGTGTGCGGCACGTCGCTGCCGCGGATGTTGAAGATCCAGGCGATGGAGGACGGGTCCGTGACGGCGAGGGCATCCGCGCCGACCTTGGCGGTCGCCTCCGCCATCTTGGCGAGCTTGTCCCTGGCCAGTTCCCCGGCCTGGTCGATCGCCTGGATCGTCACGCGGCCGAGCGGTTCGCTCGGGCGGTCGGCCCAGGCCTTGTCGAGCGGGTTGTGGGGCAGGAAGACGAGGGCGCCGCCGAGGCCGGCAAGCGCCTTCTCGAGGCGGCGCACTTCCGCGCCGGTGTGCAGCCACGGGTCGATGCCGAGACGGAAACCCTTCGGCGCGTGGTTCTGCAGCCAGAGATGCGGCGGCTCGCCGACAAGGTCGCCACCGGTGTAGACGCTGCCGTCGACCTGCTCGGCGAGCTGCGTGACATAGCGGCCATCGACGAAGACCACGGCCGCACCGCGCATGACGAGCGCAACGCCGGCCGAACCGGTGAAGCCCGTCAGCCAGGAAAGGCGCTCGGCCGAGGCCGGCACGTATTCGCCCTGGTACTCGTCGGCGCGCGGCACGAGGAAGCCGTCGATGCCGAGTGCATCGAAGCTGGCGCGCAGCGCATCGGCGCGTTCGCGGCCGAACTGGGGCGTGGAGGTGACGTCGAAACTCTGGAACATGGGAGACTTCCGGTATGGCGATGAATCGTGCCGGCAATCTAAAGCATGTCGCGCAAAAGTGCGCGGCGGTTTTGCGCTGCCGGCATGCGAAAAACCAAAGCATTGAAGCGCAGAGAGCGAATCTGGCGGATTGCAACGCGCTTTGGCCTATCGGCCGGCCGCGTCAAAGGCGGGAGAGATAGCGCTCCAGCACGGCGCGGGTCAGGCGCTGGTTGTTGCGATACCAGTCGTCCTCGGTGAAGAAGGCGGGTTCGCCGGCATCCCAGCCGCTCATCGAAAAATCCGACTGGCGGGCGAGGAAGGCGACGAAGTCTTCCTCGGTCTTCCACGCCGCGATGGGGGAGCCGAAATAGGCCCCGCCATCCTGCACGTCGGCGAGCATGACGCCGTCATCGGTGCGGATGAGGCCCTGGCCGCAGAAATCCCGGTGATAGTCGTAGATCACGCCGTTGCCCGGCACCTCGTTTGCCAGCTTTCGCCAGAGCTGTTCGGCCAGCGTTGCGCCGAGCGGCTTGCGGCTGAGGGCATCGCGCAGGGACAGGGCGATACGACGGCGTTCAGCCTCGGTGCGCGTGGTGCTTTCGACGCGGTGCGGATTCCTGCGCGCCTCGATGTTGGCGCGGATCGCGATCCACAGCACGAAGACAATAATCGCAAGGGTGATGAGCGGAATGATGGTGGCGGCCATGATCAGGAAAGCTCCCGGATCGTGCCAAGAGGTCTGTAATTGGACTTATGCATTGTGTGCATGGCACCCATGTCCCAAAGGCCCTGTCGCAAATTTTCGAATCTTGTATAAGCAGCGCCAACGAAGCGAAACAAAACGCGCTTCAAGCGAAACGAAGTGAAAGCTCCTCCAGTCCTTCGGATCGCAAAATGAACTGCCGAAAGGCAAAAGACTAGGTGTTCCGATCAGGCGTCTTGCCGGTCACTCCTCCTCCCTCCTCCGGGAAGGCGCTCGGAACACATAGGCCCGCTTGAGCACTCCTCCTCCTCAAGCTCGCGGGCAGGTCGGTTCGCCGGCCCATAGGCGGTGCCTCTGGCACCGCCTTTTATTTTGCCTGTATTTCCCTTGCGTTGAAGCGGGATGTTGCCACCCCGCTTCCGGACGGTGCCGTCACCGCCGGTTGTCGAGGTGGATCGTCACCCAGCCTTCGCGCCAGATCGTGCGCACATGACGCAGGCCTGCGCCATTGTAGGCAGCAAGCACCTTCCAGCGCTGCGAGGCGAGGATGCCGGACAGGATGACATCGCCCTGCGGCGCCAGTTGTGCGGCGAGCTGCGGTGCCATACGCATCAGCGGCCGGGCGAGGATGTTGGCGATGATGAGGTCGAAGGGGCCGTGGCGGCCGAAGGCGGTGGAGTGGAAGCCCGGCGCTGTTTCCAGCGCGACGCCGGAGGCGATGCCGTTGAGGCGGACGTTTTCCCGTGCGACGCGCGTGGCGATCGGGTCGATGTCCGTCGCCAGAACCGTGACCGGGGCGAGCTTGCGCGCGGCAATCGCCAGAACGCCGCTGCCGGTGCCGAGGTCGAGAACGCGCTTGACCTTGCGCGTGCGCATCACGTCGGAGATCACCTCCAGGCAGCCCGCCGTCGTGCCGTGATGGCCGGTTCCGAAGGCCTGGCCGGCGTCGATCTCGATGGCGATCTCGCCAGCCCGCACCTTGCCGCGGTCATGCGAGCCGTGCACGACGAAACGCGCGGCGCGCACCGGCTTCAAGCCTTCCAGCGACTTGGCGATCCAGTCGATATCGGGCAGTTCCTCGCGCTCGATAGGCGCATCGGGAAACGCCTCGGCAAGCAGCGCCGCGAAACGCCCGTGGATTTCAGCCTCGTCCTCACGGAACATGTAGACGGAGGCTTCCCAGATGTCCTTCTTTTCGTCGATCTCCATCGTCGCAATGGCATAACCTTCTTCCTCGAAGGCGTCGGTCATCAGCGAGAGGGCGATATCGGCCCGCTTCTCGGTCGTGGTGATATAGAGGCGGATTTCGCTCACGGCTCGGGGTCCCTGTTGTTTCAGGTCCGCCTAGCATGTCCGAAAGCCGAGGGCAAAGGTGTATGCCCGGCCTGACGATTATCCCTTGATCAGGTTCGTCAGCTTCTGCTCGGCGACCTCGGGGTTCTCGCCATAGGCGATGGTGCCGACGAAGCGGCCGGTCGCGTCGAGCAGGAAGACGGATGCCGTGTGGTCCATCGTGTAGTCGCCGTCGGGCTTGGCCTCGTCGAGCGGCACCTTGCGGTAGTAGACCCGGTAGCCCTTGACCATCTCCAGCACCTTGTCCGCCGGGCCGGAAATACCGGTGATGCGCTTGGAGACGTTGCCGACATACTGGCCGATCAGCTCTGGCGTGTCGCGTTCCGGATCGACGGTAATGAAATAGGCCTGCAGCTTGGAACCGTCGGGATCGACCTTGGTGAGCCAGCCGTTCATCTCGAACAGCGTCGTCGGGCAGACTTCCGGGCAGTGGGTGAAGCCGAAGAAGAGGGCGGTCGGCTTGCCGGTGAAGGCCTTTTCGGTGATCGGCTTGCCATCCTGCGCGACGAGCTCGAAGGGTACGCCGAACGGACCGCCCGCGACCTCTTCCTTCGTCTTGGTCATTTCCAGCGTCAGCCAGCCGAGCAGGGCGGCGACGAGGGCGACGGCGATCCAGAGTACGAGGCGCAGGGTCTTCATGGCAGTCCTTCGATAAGGCTATGTCCGAGGTTTGCGCGTGTCATAGTCCTTCGGTCCGGCGCGCGCAAACGGGCCAATTGCCGCAATGCGCGGAAGGATCGGGGGCTCGCGGAATTGTGATCAGAAGCACCAGGCCATGCCGGATTCGGCAAGGCTGAGGAGGATCGCCGAACCATGCTCTACCCAGCCGGCAAAGGCGGCTGTGGCGGCCATAACGCCGAGGCCGAGCACGATGAGTGCAGCGGGCAGGGCGGTGTATCGGCGGGCGGTCTTGTCCATAGGGCGAGTATAGACCGGAACCGCGGAATTTCAAACGGGGCAGGACTGCCGTAGCGGAAGGCGTTTCGCCGTCCGGGAATTCATCAAAAGCGGCTAAAATGCAAGTTCCCGGTGCCCTTCCTTAGCCATTGTTTAATCTCTCTTTGCCACTTTCGGATAACGCGCAAAGGGCCGGTCTGACCCGCTGGACATGATGTCCGCCGCGCGCCGGAGACGGCGTGCAGCGCATTCCAACAAGTCCATCGTCGATTGGAAAGAGCCTCACCCATGTCCAACGCCCTGAAACAGTCCGGCGCCTATCTCGAAATCGTCTCCTTCCATCTCGGGGAGCAGGAATTCTGCATCGACATCATGGCCATCCGCGAAATCCGCGGCTGGGCACCGGTGACGCCGATGCCGCACACGCCGCCCTACGTGCTCGGGCTCATCAACCTGCGCGGCGCGGTGATCCCGGTCATCGACATGGCCTGCCGCCTCGGCATGAAGATGACCGAGCCGTCCGAGCGCTCCGCGATCATCGTCACCGACATTGCCGGCAAGCTCGTCGGCCTGCTCGTCGAGCAGGTTTCCGACATGATGACCATCAAGAGCGAAGCCCTCCAGCCGGCGCCGGAAATCATTCCGGAAGCCCAGCGGGCCTTCTGCCGCGGCATCGTCGCGCTCGAGAAGTCGATGGTCTGCTTCCTCAACCTCGACACCGTCATCGCCGACGAACTCGCCCAGGCCGCCTGATTGCGGCAGCCGAGCGATCGACATCTTCTGCACCCGGCCGGTTCACGGCCGGGTGTTTTGCGTTTTCAGGGTTTGCCGTTCGTCCAGGTGACGGCCTCGCCATAGAGCGGCACGGTGGAGATCGACATCTTCGCCGACCCTTCCGTCAGCTCGCGCGAATGGGCGAGATAGATCAGCGTGTCGTTCTTCTTGTCGTAGATGCGCGTGACGATCAGCGACTTCCAGATCAGCGACAGGCCGGACTTGAAGACCTCTTCGCCCTCGCGGTCGAGCTCTATGTCGCCGATGGTGATCGGGCCGGTCTGCTGGCAGGAGATGGCGTTGTTCGAGGGATCCTCGAACCAGTTGCCCTTCTTCAGCCGATCGATGACGCTGCGGTCGAAGTAGGTGACGTGGCAGGTGACGCCGGACACCTCCGGATCGGTCACCGCATCGATATAGATATCGTTGCCGATCCAGTCGACGCCGACCTTGCCGACCGTCTCGGCGGCAGCGGGCAGGGCGGCGAGCGCCATCAGGCCGGCAGCAAGGGCTGTGCGAAGGCGAGGTGCGGCAAGTTTCGTCAGCGACATGGCAGGTCTCCTTGTTCCGTCTTCAAGGTAAGGAGGCGCCGGCCGCTTGCAAGCCGGCGCCCGGCGCATTTTCGCTTTCGCTGAAGTTGCCCTTACGATTTTGCCGCGGCGATGGTGGCGCGCACCGCATCCCTGTCGGTCAGCGTCACCTCGTATTCCCGGTCTTTTTCCGTGCCGCCCATGCCGACATGCGGGTTGCGGAAAGCCATGCCGCTCGGCACGGTCTTCAGCGCGGCAAAGTGCAGCTCGGCAAGTCCGGCGCCGTCGCGGACCGCGCGGATGTTGTCCGCATCGAGCGCGCCGCAGCCCATGATCACGATGCGGCCGGCAGCCTGCTCGTTGGCGGCCTTGAGGATGGCAAGGCCTTCCAGCGCCGTGTCGCGCTGGCCCGACGTCAGCACGCGGTCGACGCCGCAGCGGATGAGCGCCTCCAGTGCCTCGCCGGCATCGGCCGTCATGTCGAAGGCGCGGTGGCAGGTGACGGACATCGGCCGCGCGGCCTCGACCAGCCGTTTGGTGCGCGCCTCGTCGATCCTGCCGTCCGGCGTCAGGCAGCCGATGACGACGCCGGAAACGCCTTCGCCCCGGAGGGCGGCGATATCCTCCACCATCGTCTCGAATTCCGTTTCCGAGTAAAGGAAGTCGCCGCCACGCGGGCGGATGATGACGTGGACGGGGATTTTGGCGGCCTTTACCGCGGCGCGGATCGTCGCAAGGCTCGGCGTAAGACCGCCCTCGACAAGGCTGGCGCAGAGTTCCACGCGGTCGGCGCCTGCATCCTGTGCGGCCAGGAAACCGTCGATGCCTTCGACGCAGAGTTCGATGAGGGGCTTGGCCATGGTGTCCTTCCGGGGCTTCGGGTCAGGCTTCGTGCCAGACGGTTTTGAGGAGCCGCAGCCAGTTTTCCCGGCAGAGCTTTGTCAGGTCGTCCTCGCCGTAGCCGGCCTGGCGCAGCGCCTCGACGAGGGCTTGGCTGCCGGCGGCGTCGTGGATCGCGCCGGGAATGGTCGCTCCGTCGAAATCCGAGCCGAGCGCCACGCAGTCGATGCCCATGCGCTCGACCATGTGGTCGATGTGGCGCACCATGTCGGCGAGCGGCGTTTCGGGGCTTTCGAGGCCATCGGCGCGCAGCATGGTCGTGGCGTAGTTGAGGCCGGCAATGCCCTTGCGCTCGCGGATTGCGTCGAGCTGGCGGTCGGTGAGGTTGCGCGAGATCGGCGTCAGAGCATGGGCGTTGGAATGGGTGGCGACGAGCGGCTGGGTGCTGACGCGTTCGACATCCCAGAAACCCTGCTCGGTGATATGGGCGAGGTCGATCATGATGCCAAGCCGGTCGCACGCCTTCACAAGCTCGACCCCTGCGGCCGTCAGGCCCGGGCCTGTGTCGGGCGAGGAGGGATAGGCGAAGGGCACCCCATGGCCGAAGAGGTTGTGCCGGCTCCAGACGGGGCCGAGCGAGCGCAGGCCGTTGTCATAGAAGGTTTCGAGGTTCGACAGGTCCTCGGCGATCGGCTCGCAGCCTTCGATATGAAGCACGGCGGCAAAGCGGCCGGCCTCCATGGCGGCGCGGATCGCCGCGGTGGAGCGGCAGATCGCGAGGCCGCCGGCCGCTTCCAGCCGATTGGCGATATCGGCCATCTCGAGCGCGATCTCAAGCGCATCGGCATGGGCGCGCGGCCCGACCATCGGGATATTGTAGTGGCCGTTCCCATCGACTTCGCGCGGCGGGTAATCCTCAACCGGCGGGATGAACATGGCGCAGAAGCCGCCGGCAAGGCCGCCCTTCTTCGCGCGCGGGGCGTCGATATGGCC
Organism: Shinella sp. JR1-6; assembly: GCF_004284735.1. Lineage (NCBI taxonomy): Bacteria > Pseudomonadati > Pseudomonadota > Alphaproteobacteria > Hyphomicrobiales > Rhizobiaceae > Shinella > Shinella sp. JR1-6. The sequence continues at coordinate 199,644 of NZ_SHMI01000004.1, forward strand.
CTGATCCGTTCCACCGACGAATTCCGCGACCGGATCGGCACCCTTCCGGGCGTGCTCCCACAGGCGCAGGAGAACGTCATTGTGGCCGTCGAAGATCAATTGCATGGGGCGCTCCCGGATCGATAGGTCAGATTATCCGACGGGGTAGAGCCGATTCCGCCGCGGCCCGCAAGAACCGCGGTGGAGGCATCAGGCGGCGAAGACCGGCGTGCCGGCAATCCAGGTCGAGACGACGTTGACATTGTCGTCGATGACAGCGAAATCGGCGTCGTGGCCGTGGGTGAGGCGCCCCTTGCGGCCGGTCATGCCGATCGCTTCCGCCGGGTAGAGCGAGGCCATGCGCAGCGCCTCTTCCAGATCGATGCCGACCTTGTCGCGCATGAAGCGGATGCAGGAGGCCATGTCGATATCGGCACCGGCGAGCGTGCCGTCGGCGAGCGTCAGGCGCCCGCCCTCGCGGAAGATCTCGCGGCCGTTGAGGAAGAAGCTCCTCATGTCGGTGCCGATGGTCGACATCGCGTCGGTGACGAGGAAGATGCGGCCGGGGCCGCGCTTGGCCCTCAGCGCCACGCCGATGGAGGCCGGGTCGACATGGAAGCCGTCGGCGATGAGGCCGGCATTGAGATGGCCGAGATCGAGCGCCGCGCCGACCATGCCGGGCTCGCGGTGGCCGAGCGGGCTCATGGCGTTGAAGAGGTGGGTCATCATGCTGGCGCCCGCCTCGGCGGCGGCAGCGGCGGTCCGGTAGCCGCAGTCCGAATGGCCGAGGCTGACGGTGACGCCTGCCGCACGCAACGCCGCGATCTGGTCGTTGGTGGCGTTTTCCGGCGCCAGCGTCATGAGGAGCGCATCGAGGCTGTGTCGCGCTTCGATGGTGCGCTCGAGGTCCGCCTGCTCCATCGGACGGATGAGGTTCGGGTCATGCGCGCCCTTGCGGGCGACCGACAGGTGCGGGCCTTCGAGATGGAGACCGAGGAAGCCCGGCACCTTTGCCGCCTTTGCTGCAAGGCCCGCGGCAATGGTTTCTGTCGTCACCTGGACATTGTCGGTGATCAGCGTCGGCAGGAGGCCCGTCGTGCCGAAGCGGGCGTGGGCGGCGCAGATCGTGCGGATGCCTTCGAGGTCCGGCCGCTCGTTGAGCAGCACGCCGCCACCGCCGTTGACCTGCAGGTCGATGAAGCCGGGGACGAGCGAATGCCCGTCCATCGGCACAACGCGGGCATCGGCCGTCACGTCGCGGGCTGCCGCGATGGTGGCGACCTTGCCATCCGCGAGCAGGAGCGCACTGTCCTCATGCCACAGATCGCCGTCGAAGATGCGGGCGCCGGTAAGGGCGGTGAGCGCTGTCATCGGGTTTCCGTCACTTTCTTCAGGTTGACCGGCTTGTCGGGGTCAAGGCCCTTGCCGCGCGACCAGGCTTCGACGAAGCCGTAGAACGGCACGATGAGGGCGAGCGCATCGGTGATCGGGTGTCCGGTGGCAACGAAGGGCAGTTTTCGCGCGCTCTTTGCGCCGGCGGCGGTGACACAGGCATAGGCACCGCGATCGGCGAGGCTGTCGGCCATGCCGGTGACGGAGGCTTCGGCGGCATCGCGTGCCGCAAGTGCGATGACCGGGAAGGACGGGCCGACCAGCGCGACCGGGCCGTGCAGCACCTCCGCCGAGGAATAGGCTTCGGCGTGCATGCCGGACGTTTCCTTGAACTTCAGCGCGGCTTCACTGGCGATGGCAAGGCCCGGGCCGCGGCCGAGCACGTAGAGCGACTGGGCGTCCTTGAGGTCGCCGGCAAGGTCGGACCAGTCGAGCGCGACGGCCTTCGCGAACTGCTCCGGCAGGTTTTTGACGGCGCGGTCGAGATCGGTGTCACCCGTCCACTCGGCGAGCACGGCAAGGCCGGCGACGATGGAATTGACGTAGGACTTCGTAGCGGCGACGCTGAGTTCCGGGCCGGCCGAGAGGTCGAGCGAATGCGAGCAGGCATCGGCGAGGGGCGAGGGCAGGGTGTTGGTGAGCGCAATGGAGATCGCGCCGCCCTTGGTGGCGCCGTCGGCCATGGCGACGATGTCGGGGCTCTTGCCGGACTGGGAGATGGCAATGGCGGCCGCACCACCGAGTTTCAGCTTGGCGCCGTAGATGGAGGCGAGCGACGGGCCGAGCGAGGCGACCGGCCTGCCGGCGGTCAGTTCGATCGCATATTTCAGGAAGAGCGCGGCATGGTCGGAAGACCCGCGGGCAACGGTGACGAAGAACTGCGGATCACGCTCCCGGAGCGCCCTGCCGGCGGCCGTGATGGCGCTGGCGGAATTTTCGAGCAGGCGGGCCGCCGCTTCCGGGATTTCGTTGATCTCTTTGCGCATGTTGGTCTGCATGGAATTCCCTTTGCGGTTGGTCACGTCTCGGAAAGCGTCAGTTCGGCGACGAAATCATAGGCGTCGCCGCGATAGATGGAGCGGGTGAACTCGACCACCCGGCCGGAGCGCAGATAGGAGACCCGCTCGATGGACAGCCCCGCCGAACCCGGCGGCACGCCGAGCATCGAGGCATCGGGATCCTTCATGTTGTAGGCGGAGATACGCTGCACGGCGCGCACCGGCCGGCAGCCGCGCTTTTCCAGCGCGGCATAGAGCGAGCCCTGCACCTGCATGGGATCCGGCAGGAACTCCGAGGAGATGCAGGCGCGCTCGATGGCGAGCGGCATGTCGTCGGCAACGCGCAGGCGCCCGAGCCGCGCGACGAGCGCATCGGCAGGGAGGCCGAGCATCATCATCTCGTCCGGCGAGGGGTGGAACAGGCCACGGTCGATCCACTCGGCCCGGGTGACGAGGCCGCGGCGGGCCATGTCCTCGGTAAAGGAAGTCAGGCGGGACAGCGACTGCTGCACCTTGGCGACGGGCTTGGCGACGAAGGTGCCGGAGCCGTGGCGGCGCACCAGGAGACCGTCCTTGACGAGATCGTCGACGGCCTTGCGCACGGTGACGCGGCTGACATTGGCATGGTCGGCAAGGTCGCGCTCGGCGGGCAGTGCGTCGCCGTAGGTCAGCTTGCCAGAGGTGATCGCCTCTTCCAGCATCTGGCGCAGCTTGACATAGAGCGGGCCGGGCACGCCCGACTGCAGGCTTTCCGGCGAGAGGATCGCGGCAAGGGACGTGCTCATGCGGCCGCTCCTGTGCGCTCTCTGAAGCCCTTGGCGGCGAGCGCTACGGCGCCGGTCAGCGCATCGGCCTCGGCCTCCACCAGGATTGCGCGGTGATGTTCGGACAGCCATTGCGGATAGAGCGGAGCGAGGCCGCCGAGCAGGCAGAGGCGCGGCGCGCCGGCCAGCGCCATGATGGCGTCGAGGGATTCGTTGACGCTGGCCGCCCCGGCCTTGACGATGGCGATCGCCTGCGCGTCGCCGTCCTTCGCATGGGTGAAGACGAGGGGAGCGTAGCGGCCGAAATCGCCCGGCTTGGAGAGGCGGGCGAATTCGACGATGCCACGCGGATCGTGCTTGAATTCGTCGAGAATGGTGTCTGTCACGCCTGAGTGCGGATGCACGCCGTCGTGGGCGAGCAGGGCCTCCTGCAAAGCGGCATGGCCGATGCGCGCGCCGCCGCCGAGATCGCCGACGGTAAAGCCCCAGCCGCCGATATAGCGGACCACGTTGTTCTTGCGCCCCATATAGATGGAGCCGGTGCCGAGGATCGCGACGGCCCCGTCCGTATCGCCGATCGCACCCTGCAGGGCGATCAGGCCGTCGGAATCGATATCCGTATGACGGAAGGGCAGGCGGTCGTGCACGTAGCGGGTGAGGTCGCCGACATTGGTGCCGGCAAGGCCGAGAAAGGCAGAGGCGCCGCTGACGCCGGCCTCGTCCAGTCCGGCATCGCGATAGGCGGCCTTGGCGGCCTCCGTAATGGAGATGATCGCGTTGTTGGGGTCGGTCAGGATATTGGCTGCGCCGCTCTTGCCGCGCCCGAGGACTGTGCCGTCCGGGCGTGCGACCGCCGCGCGGCAACTCGTTCCCCCACCGTCGATACCGAGAATAAGATCTGTCATGGGCACCTCCGAGCACAACGATACCAAAAAAATACCATTTACCAAGGGGTATGGTGGTATGGAGAATAAGCTTTCGTTTAAATTACTGTTTTAAAACAATAAAAATATTGAGTGGTAAAAAAAGTGGTCTCAAAAATTAATTTCCTATGGACAATTGGTATTTTTTTGGCATTAATTCCGGCCAGAGGAGACACGGTGATGGCTGCAGGCAGGACAGAGGGCAGGCACGATCAGGCAAGCGGGCTGGACGAACGTCAGCCCGTCGATGTGCTGAAGGTGCTTGCGGATGCCCAGAAGGCGGCCGCCGGCGTTGTCGATGCCGCTCTTGTCGATATTGCCGCTGCGGCCCGTCTTGCGGCCGATGCGCTTCTTTCCGGTGGGCGTCTTGTCTATGCCGGCGCCGGCAGCTCCGGCCTGATGGCGATGGCCGATGCGCTCGAACTCCCCGGCACCTACGGTATTTCCCGCGATCGCATCGTCATCCTGCTTGCCGGCGGTGCCGCGAGCCTGGAGGACCTGGCGGGCGGGTATGAAGACGATCGTGCGCTTGCAAGCCGCGATGCCGCGTCTGCCGCTATCGGCCCGCGGGACTGCGTGATCGCCGTTTCGGCGAGCGGCAGCACGCCCTATGTGCTGGCGATCGCATCCTACGCGAAGGAGAAAGGTGCCCGGATCGTGGCGCTTGCCAACAATCCCGGTGTCGCGCTGTTCGAGGACGCCGACGTCGCGATCCTCCTGCAGACGCCGCCGGAGGTCATTTCCGGCTCGACGCGCATGGGCGCCGGCACGGCGCAGAAGATCGCTTTCAACATGTTTTCGACGCTTGTCGGCGTGCATCTCGGCCACGTTCACGATGGCCACATGGTCAATCTCAAGGCCGACAACATCAAATTGAAGGGGCGCGCCTGTCGCATCGTGTCCGACATTTCGGGTGTCGGGCTCGATGAGGCGGAACGCCTTCTTCAGCGCTCCGAAGGCTCGGTCAAGACGGCCGTGCTGCTCGCTGCGGGGGTGGAGGACGCCAGCGCGGCCGAGGCTGCGCTGGAGCGGTCGGGGCAGAGCCTCCGGCGCGCCCTGAAAGCCCTCGGATAACTGGTCTCAAAACGCGCTGCGGCGCATAAAAGGGGAGAATGCAATGACACGCACCGCAATCAAAGGCCTGTTGCTCGCCACGAGCATCCTCGGCACGGCCGGGATCGCTCAGGCGGCCGACGTCACGCTGACGGTCGAAAGCTGGCGCAACGACGACCTCGCCATCTGGCAGGAAAAGATCATTCCGGCCTTCGAAGCCAAGAACCCCGGCATCAAGGTCGTCTTCGCGCCGACTGCGCCGACCGAGTACAACGCCGCGCTGAACGCCAAGCTCGACGCCGGCTCGGCAGGCGACCTCATCACCTGCCGTCCGTTCGACGCCTCGCTCGAGCTGTTCAACAAGGGCCACCTTGCCGGCCTGAACGATCTGCCGGGCATTGAGAACTTCTCCGACGTCGCCAAGTCCGCCTGGACGACGGACGACGGCGCGACGGCCTTCTGCGTGCCGATGGCTTCGGTCATCCACGGCTTCATCTACAACAAGGACGCCTTCGACACGCTCGGTATCTCGGTTCCGACGACGGAAGCCGAGTTCTTCGCTGCGCTCGACAAGATCAAGGCCGAAGGCAGCTACATCCCGATGGCCATGGGCACGAAGGATCTCTGGGAAGCCGCCACCATGGGCTACCAGAACATCGGCCCGACCTACTGGAAGGGCGAAGAAGGCCGCAAGGCGCTCATCAAGGGCGAGCAGAAGCTGACCGACGACGCCTGGGTCGAACCCTACCGCGTTCTCGCCAAGTGGAAGGACTATCTCGGCGACGGTTTCGAAGCCCAGACCTATCCGGACAGCCAGAACCTCTTCACACTCGGCCGCGCTGCCATCTATCCGGCCGGCTCGTGGGAAATCGGCCTGTTCAACACGCAGGCGCAGTTCAAGATGGGCGCGTTCGCGCCGCCGGTGAAGAATGCCGGCGACACCTGCTACATCTCCGACCACAACGACATCGGCATCGGCCTCAATGCCAAGAGCCCGAATGCGGATGCCGCCAAGAAGTTCCTGAGCTTCGTCTCCTCGCCGGAATTCGCCGACATCTACGCCAACTCGCTGCCGGGCTTCTTCAGCCTGAATTCGACGGCGGTGAAGATGGCCGACCCGCTGGCACAGGAATTCGTCTCCTGGCGTGAAAAGTGCCAGCCGACGATCCGCTCGACCTACCAGATCCTGTCGCGCGGCACGCCGAACCTCGAAAACGAGACCTGGACCGAATCGGCCAACGTCATCAACGGCACGGATACGCCGGAAGTGGCTGGCGAAAAGCTCCAGAAGGGCCTCGACAGCTGGTACAAGCCGGCCAAGTAAGCCTGCGTCTCGACTGCTGAATTCTGCTTTGAGGAGCGGGCATCGTCCCGCTCCGGCCCTCTCCCCGTAAAATTCGGGGGGAGGTGCTTGGGCGGTGCGGCTCGAATGATCAGGCGCACGCCGTATCCCTCTTCGTCCCGGTGGACAGAGGGTGCCGAAGGGCAAAATCGGGGAGCGACCCCGGCACTATCGTGTATGCTGAATTTGTCATGTGCGGCACTACCGGCCGCGCACGGCGTCCGTGCATGCGGATCTAACGAACAACAACCGGACGGGGCACGCTGGGCCATGAGCGACATACCTTCTTCCCATGAGGCAACAGGACCGATCAAGCGGCCAACACGCTGGCATATCGGCGTTTTCCTGCTGCCGGCCTTCATCGTTTATTCGGCGGTCATGATCCTGCCGCTCATCGAGACGCTGCGCCTGTCGCTGTTCAACACGGTGGACGGCCAGTCGACCTTCGTCGGCCTCAGCAACTTCAAGGTGCTGTTCGGCGACGAGCGCTGGGCGGCCGACTTCTGGAACGCGCTGAAGAACAACGTGATCTTCTTCGTCATCCACATGCTGGTGCAAAACCCGATCGGGGTGGCGCTCGCGGCCATGCTGTCGATCCCGAAGCTGCGCTTTGCCGCCTTCTACCGCACGGCGATCTTCCTGCCGACGCTGCTTTCCTTCGTGATCGTCGGCTTCATCTGGAAGCTGATCCTCTCGCCGATCTGGGGTGTCTCGCCCTATCTGATGGATCTGGTCGGCCTGAAATCGCTCTTCGCCCCCTGGCTCGGCAAGCCGAACTCGGCGCTCATCGCAGTGTCGCTGATCTCTGTCTGGCAGTATGTCGGCATTCCGATGATGCTGATCTACGCGGCGCTGCTCAATATCCCCGAAGAGGTGATCGAGGCTGCCGAATGCGACGGCGTCACCGGCTGGAGCCAGTTCTGGAAGATCAAGCTGCCGCTCATCCTTCCCGCCATCGGCATCATCTCGATCCTCACTTTCGTCGGCAACTTCAATGCCTTCGACCTGGTCTACACCGTGCAGGGTGCGCTCGCCGGGCCTGACAAGTCCACCGATATCCTCGGCACGCTGCTCTACCGCACCTTCTTCGGCTTCCAGCTCCAGCTGGGCGACCGATCGATGGGCGCGACGATCGCAACGGTCATGTTCCTCATCATCCTCGCCGGCGTCTCGCTGTATCTCTTCGCCATCCAGCGGCGCATGCGTCGCTACCAGTTCTGATCGGGAGGGCAAGACATGTCCAAAGCACGCACCTCGCTGACCCGCACGTCCCTCGTTCACCTGGCGCTGATCGGCTACGCCGTGATCTCGATCTTCCCGGTGTTCCTGACGATCATCAACTCGATGAAGGACCGCAACGCCATCTTCCGCAACCCGATGCAGCTTCCGATGCCCGGGACCTTCGACCTTGTCGGCTACACGACGGTGCTGGGGCAGGGGGATTTCGCGACCTATTTCCAGAACAGCTTTATCGTCACGGTGGCCTCCATCGCGCTGGTGCTGCTGTTCGGCGCCATGGCCGCCTTCGCGCTCTCGGAATACCGCTTCCGCGGCAACATGCTGATGGGCCTCTACCTTGCCATCGGCATCATGATCCCGATCCGCCTCGGTACCGTGGCGATCCTGCAGGGCATGGTGGCGACGGGGCTTGTCAACACGCTGACGGCGTTGATCCTCGTCTATACCGCGCAGGGTATCCCGCTCGCGGTCTTCATCCTCTCCGAATTCATGCGGACCGTCTCCGATGACCTCAAGAATGCCGGGCGTATCGACGGTCTCTCGGAATACTCCATCTTCTTCCGCCTCGTCCTGCCGCTGGTGCGGCCAGCCATGGCGACCGTCGCGGTCTTCACCATGATCCCGATCTGGAACGACCTGTGGTTCCCGCTGATCCTGGCGCCGAGCGAGGCGACCAAGACGGTGACGCTGGGCTCGCAGATCTTCATCGGACAGTTCGTCACCAACTGGAATGCAGTGCTCGCCGCACTCTCGCTCGCGATCCTGCCCGTCCTCATCCTCTATTTCATCTTCTCGCGGCAGCTGATCCGCGGCATCACTTCGGGAGCAGTCAAGTGAGTTCTGCCACGTCCCCCCTTCGCGTCCTGTCCGCCGGTCTCGGCAACATGGGCCGCAGCCATGCGCTCGCCTACCATGAGAACCCGGGTTTCGAGATCATCGGTCTCGTCAACCGGTCGAAGGTTCCGGTCCCGGCCGGGCTGGAAGGCTACGAGATTCATCCGTCCTTCCCGGAGGCGCTGCGCGCGCTGAAGCCGGAACTCTGCTCGATCAACACCTATTCGGACAGCCATGCCGAATATGCGATCGCAGCACTCGAAGCCGGTGCGCATGTCTTCCTCGAAAAGCCGCTGGCGACGACCGTCGCCGATGCCGAGCGGGTGGTCGCCTGCGCCAAGGCGAACGGCCGCAAGCTCATCGTCGGCTATATCCTGCGCCACCATCCTTCCTGGGTGCGGCTCATCGAGGAAGCGCGCAAGCTCGGCGGCCCGTATGTCTTCCGCATGAACCTGAACCAGCAGTCGAGCGGGCCGACCTGGGCGACCCACAAGGCGCTGATGCAGACGACGCCGCCGATCGTCGACTGCGGCGTGCACTATGTCGACGTGATGTGCCAGATCACCGATGCCAAGCCCGTGGAGGTGCGTGGCATGGGCCTGCGCCTTTCCAACGAGATCGCGCCCGACATGTACAACTACGGCCACCTGCAGGTGCTCTTCGACGATGGTTCGCTCGGCTGGTACGAGGCGGGCTGGGGCCCGATGATCTCGGAGACGGCCTTCTTCGTGAAGGACGTCATGTCGCCGAACGGCTCCGTTTCCATTGTCATGGATCCGAACGCGAAGTCCGACGACATCGACACCCACACCAAGACGGCGGTCATCCGCGTTCACAACGCGGCCACCGGCCCCGACGGCAAGTTCCTGTCGCCGGACGAGGACCTGAAGATGGCCGGCGAGCCGGGCCACCAGGAACTCTGCGACCGCGAACAGGCCTATGTGCTGAAGGCGATCCGCGAGGACATCGACCTCACGCGGCATATGGACGATGCGGTGCAGTCGCTGAGGATCTGCCTCGCGGCCGATGAAAGTGTCAGAACCGGTCAAACGGTCAAGCTTTAAGGGGATATCAGGTGGGCTCTCTTCAACTCAAATCCGTACGCAAGTCCTTCGGCAATGTCGACGTGATCAAGGGCATCGACCTTGACGTGAAGGACGGCGAGTTCGTCATCTTCGTCGGCCCCTCGGGCTGCGGCAAGTCCACGCTGCTGCGCATCATCGCCGGCCTTGAGGATGCGACATCGGGCTCGATCACCATCGACGGCACGGAAGTCGTGACCGTGCCGCCGGCAAAGCGCGGCATCGCCATGGTCTTCCAGTCCTACGCGCTCTATCCGCACCTCACCGTCAAGGACAATATGGGCCTCGGCCTCAAGCAGGCAGGCGCGCCGAAGGATGAAATCGAAAGGCGCGTCTCCAGGGCTTCCTCCATGCTGTCGCTGGAGAAGTACCTCGCCCGCCGCCCGGCCGAACTGTCGGGTGGCCAGCGCCAGCGCGTCGCCATCGGCCGCGCCATCGTGCGTGAACCGAAACTCTTCCTGTTCGACGAACCGCTCTCCAACCTCGATGCGGCGCTGCGCGTCAACACCCGCCTCGAGATCGCCCGGCTGCACCGCGAGCTGAAGGCCACCATGATCTACGTCACGCACGACCAGGTCGAGGCGATGACGCTGGCGGACAAGATCGTGGTGCTCGACGGCGGTGTCATCCAGCAGGTCGGCTCGCCGATGGAACTCTACAACCGGCCTGCCAACCTCTTCGTTGCCGGCTTTATCGGTTCGCCGGGCATGAACTTCATCGATGCGAGCCGCCTCGGCGCGTCCGATGCCAAGACCATCGGCGTGCGCCCGGAACACATCACTCTGTCGCGCGACAGCGGCGAATGGCAGGCGAAGGCCGTGCATGTCGAGCACCTCGGCGCGGACACGATCGTCTATCTCGAATCGGAGAAAGTCGGTGCCTTCACCGTCCGTCTGTTCGGAGAGCATCACTACGCGCCCGGTGACGTGGTTTTCGCCACGCCGGCCGCAAACCAGATGCATCGTTTCGACGCAAATGGTCACGCCATACGTTGAGGCCCCTCATCACAAGTCCGTGATGGGTGAGGATTGCGGCGGGCGGGGCCGTGGTCTACGATTGTCAAAGATCAGAAACTAACATACAGCGTTGTTTGTATGTTGCGATGCGGTGGTCCTGCGATCACCGCATCTTCATGTTTTCAGGACCCTGCCGCGCTTCAGGCGGCACCGCTTATGGAAGAACCCATGCGTTTCACGAGACCGATTTCGATTGCGACCTTCGGCGCCCTTTTGATTCTCGCCGGCTGCCAGGACGAGCAGGCGCCGCAGGGCGGCTTTGCGTTCCCGCCGCCGCAGGTGGCCGTCATCACCGTGAAGGCAGAGGATGTGCCGATCACCAACGACCTGCCGGGCCGCATCGCAGCGACCCGCACGGCGGAAGTCCGGCCGCGCGCGACCGGCATCGTCATCGACCGCATCTTCGAGCAGGGCTCGCAGGTCAAGGAAGGCGACGTGCTCTACCGCATCGATCCCGCGCCGTTCCAGGTGCAGGTCGACAGCGCCGAGGCGACGCTGCGCCGTGCCAAGGCCGTCCAGGCCCAGGCGCGCAACACCGCCGAGCGCCAGGAACAGCTGCGCAAGTCGAATGTCGCGTCCGCGCAGACCTATGACGACGCCGTCGCCCAGCTTGCGCAGGCGGACGCCGATGTCGCCATCGCCGAGGCGAGCCTTGCGACCGCCAAGCTCAATCTCGAATATACCGAGGTCAAGGCGCCGATCAGCGGCCGCATCGGCCGTGCGCTCATCACCGAGGGTGCGCTGGTTTCGGCCAATGGCACGGAAAACCTTGCGACGATCCAGCAGCTCGACCCGGTCTATGCCGACTTCACCCAGTCGGCGACCGACCTGATGCGCCTGCGCAAGGCGCTGGAAGACGGCGCGCTGATGGCCGACAACAATTCGGCCGACGTCAAGCTGGTGCTTGATGACGGGTCCGCCTATCCGCATCCGGGCAAGCTCCTGTTCTCCGAAGCCGCCGTCGACGAGACGACCGGCCAGGTGACGCTGCGCGGCGAATTCCCGAACCCGGACGGCGACCTCCTGCCGGGCATGTATGTGCGCGTGCAGATCGAACAGGGCATCGAGAAGAACGCCGTGATCGTGCCGCAGCAGGCCGTCCAGCGTGATGCTTCGGGCAGCGCGCTCGTCTATGTCGTTTCCGCTGACAACAAGGCCGGCACCCGCAATGTGCGCGTCGGCCGTGCCATCGGCACGAACTGGGTCATCCCGGATGGCCTGAAGGACGGCGAGAAGATCATTGTCGAAGGCTTCCAGAAGGTTCAGCCGGGCGGCGAAGTCGTGCCGGCCGAGTGGGACCCGAATGCCGTGGCGAAGGCTGCCGAAGGCGGCGCGGCCGAGACCGGGGAGGCCGGCAAGGCCGAAGCCGGTGCTGCACAGACCGGCGAAGCCGGCAAGGCGGAGGGCGGCGAAGGCGCCGCCAAGGCCGAGCAGGCGAAGTGAGGATCTGAAGGATGCCCAGTTTTTTCATCGACAGGCCGATTTTCGCCTGGGTCGTCGCGATCTTCATCATGATCGCCGGCGCCATCGCCATTCCGCTTCTGCCGATCGCGCAGTATCCCGACGTCGCCCCGCCGCAGATCACGGTGTCGACGACCTATTCCGGCGCGTCGTCGCAGGACACTTACCAGAGCGTCACCAAGCTCATCGAGGATGAGCTGAACGGCGTCGAGGGCATGCTCTATTTCGAATCGACCTCGAGTGCCTCGGGTTCGGCCGAAATCAACATCACCTTCGCGCCGGGCACCGACCCGAGCCAGGCGTCGGTCGACGTGCAGAACCGCGTCAGCCGCGTCGAGCCGCGCCTTCCCGATTCCGTGCGCCGCCAGGGCGTGCAGGTCGAAGAGGCCGGTTCCGGCTTCCTGCTCATCGTCGCGCTGACCTCCACCGACGGCTCGATGGATGCCATCAGCCTCGGCGACTACGTCAACCGCAACGTTCTCTCGGAAATCCAGCGCGTGCCCGGCGTCGGCCGTGCGCAGCTCTTCGCCACGCAGCGTTCCATGCGCATCTGGCTCGATCCTGCCAAGATGCGCGGCCTCAACCTGACGGCCGCGGACGTGACGGCCGCCGTCCAGGCGCAGAACGCCCAGATCGCCGCCGGCAGCATCGGCGCGCAGCCGAACCCGATCACCCAGCAGATCGCGGCTCCCGTCAACATCAAGGGCCAGCTGACGACGCCGGAAGAATTCGGCGCCATCGTGCTTCGCGCCAATGCGGATGGTTCGGCCGTGCGTCTGCGCGACGTCGCGCGCGTCGAGGTGGGCGGCGAGACCTATTCGTTCTCGACGCGCCTCAACGGCCAGCCTTCGGCCGCCGTCGCCGTGCAGCTCTCGCCGACCGGCAACGCCATGGCGACCTCCGAGGCGATCAAGGCCCGCATGGACGAGCTTGCGCAGTTCTTCCCGCCGGGCCTCGAATATTCGACGCCCTATGACACCTCGCCCTTCGTCAAGGTGTCGATCGAGAAGGTTCTGCATACGCTGCTCGAAGCCGTCGGCCTCGTCTTCCTCGTGATGTTCCTGTTCCTGCAGAACATCCGGTACACGATCATCCCGACGCTCGTCGTCCCGGTCGCGCTGCTCGGCACTTGCGCCGTCATGCTCGCCATGGGCTTTTCGATCAACGTCTTGACCATGTTCGCCATGGTTCTCGCCATCGGCATTCTCGTCGACGATGCGATCATCGTCGTGGAAAACGTCGAGCGCATCATGTCGGAAGAGGGCCTGCCCCCGAAGGAGGCGACCCGCAAGGCGATGAAGCAGATCACCGGCGCCGTCATCGGCATCACGCTGGTGCTCGCCTCGGTGTTCATCCCGATGGGCTTCTTCCCGGGCGCGGTCGGCGTCATCTACCAGCAGTTCTCGCTGACGATGGTCGTGTCGATCCTGTTCTCGGCGTTCCTCGCACTCTCGCTGACCCCGGCGCTTGCCGGCAGCTTCCTCAAGCAGGTGCCGAAGGGCCACCATCACGCCAAGCGTGGCTTCTTCGGCTGGTTCAACCGCGGTTTCGACCGTTCGTCGAAGAGCTATAGCGGCAGCGTCGGTTGGCTGGTGCGCCGGACGGGTCGCTTCATGGTGATCTATCTCGCGATCCTCGCCGGCCTCGGCTACCTGTTCATGAAGCTTCCGTCCTCGTTCCTGCCGGACGAAGACCAGGGCTTTGCCATCGTCATGATGCAGCTTCCCTCCGAAGCGACGGGCCACCGGACCGACGAGGTTCTGACCCAGGTCGAAAAGATCTTCGGCCAGGAGCCTGCAGTCGAAACGATCGTCGGCATCAACGGCTTCTCCTTCTTCGGTTCGGGGCAGAACGCTGGCCTTGCTTTCGTTACGCTGAAGGACTGGAGCGAGCGTGGGCCGGAGAATTCCGCGCAGGCGATCGCCGGGCGTGCCAGCATGGCCATGAGCCAGATCAAGGATGCGATCAGCTTCGCGCTGTCGCCGCCGCCGATCCAGGGCCTCGGCACGACGGGCGGCTTCTCGTTCCGTCTGCAGGACCGCGGCGGCCTCGGCCAACAGGCGCTGTCGGCTGCAAGCGCCCAGCTCCTCAGCCTTGCGGCCCAGAGCAACGTGGTTGCGGGCGTGCGCGTCGAGGGCATGCCGGATGCCGCCCAGGTCAACGTCATGATCGATCGCGAGAAGGCCAACACCTTCGGTGTGACCTTCGCCGACATCAACTCGACGATCTCGACGAACCTCGGCTCGACCTATGTCAACGACTTCCCGAATGCCGGGCGCATGCAGCGCGTGACGGTCCAGGCGGACCAGAACGAACGCATGCAGGTGGCCGACCTCCTGAATCTCAATGTCAGGAACGCGTCGGGTGGCATGGTGCCGATCTCCGCCTTCGCGACCGCGGAGTGGACGATGGCGCCGACGCAGACCGTCGGCTACAACGGCTACCCCTCCATGCGCTTCAGCGGCGACACGAAGCCGGGCTTCTCGTCCGGTGACGCGATCGCGGAGATGCAGCGGCTTGCCGCCCAGCTCCCGCCGGGCTTCGGCTATGAATGGACGGGCCAGTCGCTACAGGAAATCCAGTCCGGTTCGCAGGCGCCGATCCTCGTCGGTCTCTCGATCCTCCTGGTGTTCCTGTGCCTTGCGGCGCTCTATGAAAGCTGGTCGATCCCGTTCGCGGTCATCCTCGTCGTGCCGCTCGGCGTCATCGGCGCGGTCATCGCGGTCACCCTGCGCGACATGTCGAACGACGTGTACTTCAAGGTGGGCCTGATCGCGATTATCGGCCTTTCGGCGAAGAACGCGATCCTGATCATCGAGTTCGCCAAGGAGCTGATGGAGGACGGCAAGTCGCTGATCGAAGCGACCATCGAGGCCTGCCACCTGCGCTTCCGCCCGATCCTGATGACCTCGCTCGCCTTCACACTCGGCGTTCTGCCGCTCGCGATTGCCACGGGCGCAAGCTCGGGCAGCCAGCGCGCCATCGGTACGGGCGTGATGGGCGGCATGATCACGGCCACGGTGCTCGCCATCTTCTTCGTGCCCGTCTTCTTCGTCTTCGTGATGAAGATGTTCGGTTACGGCAAGGAGAAGAAGGAGGAGCCGGCTCCGGCGGCAAACCCGGCGGAGTAAGTCGCCATGCGCCGGACCAAGGCAGAGGCCAAGGAAACCCGCCAGCAGATCCTGCTGGCGGCGGAGAAGGTCTTCTACGAAAAGGGTGTCGCCCATGCCTCCATGGAGGATGTGGCGCGCGCCGCGGGGGTCACCCGCGGCGCCATCTACTGGCACTTCGCCAATAGGGCGGATCTCGTGCTGGAACTCTACAATTCGTTGCCCATGCCGCAGGAGGAGCTGATCGCCCGCGAGCTGGAAGCGGAGAACGCCGATGTTTTCGGCGTGCTCGAACGGATCGGCCGGGAATGGCTCGAGCTGCTGGCCACCGACGAGCACCGCCAACGCATCCTGTCGATCCTCCTGCGTTGCGATACGTCGGGCGAATTCGCCGCCATTTCCGAACGGCAGAACGACATCAACGACGAGCACATGCAGGCGCTGGAAGCGGCATTTGCGAAGGCCGAGGGACAGGGCAAGCTGGGTGCGGCCTGGACGCCGCGCTCCGCCGCCTCGATGCTGCGTTGGCTCATCAAGGGGCTCTGCGCGGAATGGCTGCTGTTCGGCCGGCGGTTCGATATCGCCAGCGAGGGCAAGGACGCGTTGCGCCGCCTCTTCCTGACCTATGCGAGCCCCGTACCGTCACACTGAGCGGGGGGCTTCAAGCCGCGCGATCCAGTCTGCGCCGATCTGCCAGCGCTTGAGCACCGAGACGGGGTCCTCCGCGTCGAGCCGTGAACAGATGCGGTAGACCTCCAGCACCTCCGGTGCCATCTCGCCGCGCTGGCAAAAGTACATGGCCGCCGCGTAGCGCGCCCGGCCGGACCATTCAGTGCCAGGGGGCATGGTGATGATCTCCCAGTTGCGGCGGGCCTCCTCATCCATGTCAGGTGAGGCCCGGCGGGCTTGCCGTCCGCCTTGCGAGCCTGACGAAGGGACGCGGCACGATCTTCGCGCGCTTCATCAGCTTCTGGTATTTCAGTTCCCGCATCGCATAGATCTCCACCCAGAGGTCCTCCGTGAATTTCGATCCGTAGGGCCGCTCGAGGCTGGCGATGGCGATGTTACGCTTGGCCGTCGGCGACCAGATCGCGGCAGTGACGAGGCCCGCCTCGCGCTTTTGCCGATGATAGACGATGGCATGCTCGGCGGGAATATTCCCTTCGATTTCAAGGCCGACGAGGATGTGCTTCAGAGACTGATTCCGCCGCGCGTCGAGGATGGGCCGGCGCCCGTTGAAGTTCGGCTTGTCCGGATCGACCAGCCAGTCGAGGCCGATCTCGTCGGGCATGCGCACCCGGTCGGCGCGCAGCGCGCCCTCGGTGGTGACGAAATCCGTGTTTGCGACGATGAAGCCCGCCTCGATGCGCGCCTGGTTGAGTGCGCCGTAGCCGATGGCGCGGATCGTGTGCCGCTCGCCGGCGCTCCACAGCCGATCCCACAGCGAGAGCGCGTTCGCGCGGGGCACGAAGAGTTCGTAGCCGAGATCGCCGGTGAAGCCGGTGCGCGAGACGGTCACCTCGCCGCCCTCATGCGGGAATGCTCCGATATGAAAGGGTTTCAACACGTCCACGCCGGCAAAGCCGGCATCGCGCAGCACGGCGTAGCTTGTCGGACCCTGCAGGGCGAGGCCGGCGATCTCCTCCGTCTCTTCGTGGATATCGACCGTAAAACCGAAGGCGCTGTCGATGAGCCAGGGCAGGTGGCGTTCCTGGCAGCAGAGGCGGAACTCGCTCTCGCCGAGGCGGAAGAGCGTGCCATCATCAAGCACATGGCCGTAGTCATCGCACCAGGCGGTGTAGTGCACGCGGTTCACGGCGAGCTTGCGCACGTCGCGAAGGGTCAGGCGGTTGAGATAGCGCTCGGCGTCGGGGCCGGCGATGCGGTATTTCACCATCGGCGAGATATCGAAGAGGGCGGCCGTGGAACGGATGGCGAAATATTCGAGTTCGCCGTCGAACAGCGCATGCGGCGCCTTGTAGCCGGCCCAGTTGTACCAGTCGTTCACCTCGCTCAGCGCCATCAGGCGCTCATGGAACGGGCTCTCCAGTCGCGGCGCGAGGATGTGGTTGCGGGCGGCGCGGCGGATTTCGGCGGCGGATTTCGTCATGGCGTTCATGCGGTCGCTCCCGAAAGGATGTGACGGGCCGCGTTCCAGCCCGGCAGGCCGGATATGCCGCCACCCGGATGCGCCCCGGCGCTCGCGAGATAGAGGCCTTCGATCGGTGTGCGATAGCCGGAGGCGGCGCTGGTCGGTCGGTTGACGAGCAGCTGGTCGGCCTGCAGCTCGCCGTGATGCCAATGGCCGCCCGGCAGGTTGTATTCCGCCTCGATATCAACAGGCGTCATCAGGCTGGCCGAGACCACGGACTTTCCGAGGCCTGGCGCATGGCGCTCCAGCGTGTCGAGCACGATCTTGAGGAAGGCCGGCTTGCCGCTCTCCCAGCCCCTCTTGAGGCGATAGGGAGCATATTGCACGAGCGCCGAGAGTGTGCAGCCGCCGGCCGGCGCCAGCGACGGGTCGGCAAGGCTCGGCAGCGTCACTTCCATGACGGGATCGCTGGAGAATTCGCCGTATTTTGCCGGGTTGAAGGCCTCTTCGACCTGTTCCATCGAGCGCACCAGCACGATGCGGCCCCCCCGGGCTTCCTTTGGCAGGCCGGTGAAATCGGGGATGCGGTCGAGTGCGAGGTCGAGCTTGGCGACGTTGCCGTGGCTGCGCACGTTCTTCACCGCGCGCACGAAGCCTGTGCCGCTTTCGGCGGGATCGACGAGGTGGAGGAAGGTCGTTTGCGGGTGGATCGCCGAGACGATGACCGGTGCGGTGATCTGCGTCCCGTCGGCGAGAACGACGCCGCTCGCCCGGCCGCGATCGGCAAGGATGCGGCCGACGGGCGCGCTGCAGCGCAGGGTGACGCCGGCCTTTTCGGCAGCGCGCAGGAAGGCGGGCGCGACGCGCGCCATGCCGCCCGCCGGCACGAACTGCCCGCCCGCCTTGCCGGCGACCTCACCGGTCAGGCGATAGTAGAGGCCGAGCAGGGAGGTCGGCGAGCGGGGCCCGAGATGGATGCCGAGCGTCGCATCGAAGGCGAGGAGGCCCTTCAGCCGATCGTCCGAAAGATATTCGTCGGCGACGTCGGCGACGTTCATCAGCAGCATGCGCAGGAAATCGCGGCCCTCGCTGCGCCCCTTGCGGATGAGGCCGAAGCCGGCGGAAGCGAAGGTGGAAAGGTCGCCGAGCGACAGCGCGCCGATCTGCGGCGGCGGGCGGCGCAGGAACCGTTTCATGATGCCCGCCTGGAAGACCAGTTTCCTGCGCAGCGCCGTGAAGGCCTCGGTCTCCTGCGGCGACACGCCGTCGATGCGTTCGCCATAGGCGCCGTGCAGCACGGTGGCCCTTCCTGAGCCGTCGAGAACCGCCGTCGGCAGCAAGCTGTCCGTGCCGGCAAGGTCGAGGCCGATGTCGCGGGCCATGTCCGCATCGAGCCGGTTGACGAGATGGGCAAGGCCGGCGGAGCGGAAGCCCGGGAAGAACTCGCGGCCGCGCGTCGCGCCGCCCGGTTCGTTCGCCGCTTCCAGCACCAAAACCCTGCGGCCGCCCTTGGCGAGGCGGGCGGCGGCGGCAAGGCCGTTGTGGCCGGCGCCGATCACGATGGCATCAAATGACGTCATGGGCTTTGCTCATCTGCTCGGGGGAACGCTTCAGGTCGCGCAGGATTTCGGCGGCGGCGTTGCGGCCGGGCGCGCCCATCACCCCGCCGCCCGGATGGGTGGAGGAGCCGCACATATAGAGGCCGGATATCGGGCTGCGGTACTGAGCGTAGCCGGGCACGGGCCGATTGAAGAGCAGCTGGTCGAAGGTGAGCTCGCCCTGGAAGATGTTGCCCTCCGTCAGGCCCACCTCGTTCTCGATCTCGCGCGGTGTGCGCACCTCCATATGCACGATGCGCTCGCGAAAGCCCGGCGAATAGTCCGTGATCTGGCCGATCACCGTCTCGGCGAAGGCGTCGCGGTCGGCGTCCGTCCAGTCGCGCCCCTCGAGCTTTGGCGGACAGTACTGCACGAAGCAGCTCATGAAGTGTTTTCCCGGCGAGGCCATGGTCGGGTCGAGCGTCGTCGGGATCACCATGTCGAGAAAGGGATCGGCCGACCAGCGCCCAGCCTTCCAGTCGTCATAGGCCCGCTCCATGCGCTCGATCGAATCGGTGAAATGCATGTCGCCGCGCAGGCAGGAGGAGCCTTCCGGCAAGGCCGGGAACTCCGGCAGGCTGTCGAGCGCGATGTTCACCTTGCCGGAGGAGCCGCGCATCTTGAAATGCCTGACCCGGTGGACGAATTCGCCGGGCAGGGTGTCCTCGTCGACGAGCGTGAGGAAGGTGCGCTTGACGTCGGCATTCGAGACGACGAGGCCCGCGCTGAGTTCGTCGCCATTGGCGAGCACCACGCCGGTCGTGCGGCCGCCGCGGGTGAGGATTTTTGCGACCTCGGCGTCGGTGCGGATCGTGCCGCCGGCGGCCTCGAAGGAGCGGGCGAGGGCCTGTGTCACCGCGCCCATGCCGCCGCGCGCATAGCCCCAGGCACCGACCGAGCCGTCCACCTCGCCCATGTAGTGGTGCAGCAGCACATAGGCGGTGCCGGGCGACATGGGGCCGAGCGCGGTGCCGATGATGCCCGACAGTGCGAGATAGGCCTTGATGACGTCGGTCTCGAAATATTCGTCGAGGAAGTCGGAGATCGACATGGTCCAGAAGCGGAGCGTTTCGGCCATTTCCTGCGGGCTGAATTCGCCGAATTTTTTGGCGAGGTAGAGGAATTCGGACAGGTCGCGCGGGCGAAAACCGAACGGATCGGGGGCGGTGCGCATCAGGAGCGGCTGGATGAAACGGCACTGGCGCGTCACGTCGCGGGCGTAGCGCTCGTAGGCCTCCGCGTCGCGCTTCGAATAGCGCGCGAACTCGCGGCGGTGGCTGTCGTGGTCGCGGTAGGAGGCGAGGTAGTCCCCGTCGCGGGTGAAGACCGCGCCGCCCTCGTAGGCGATGACCTGGAGGCCGTGTTTCGGCAGTTCCAGGTCGCGCATGATCTCCGGCCGGAAGAGGGAGCAGACATAGGAACAGTTGGAGTAGAGGAAGCCCGGCGTCAGCTCGCGGCTCGTTGCCGCGCCGCCGACCCAGCCATTCTTTTCGAGCACGGCGACCTTCAGGCCGGATCGCTGGAGGTAACAGGCGGTGACGAGCCCGTTATGGCCGCCGCCGACGATCAGGGCATCGTATTTTTGCATTTTTGATGTCTCCCTTGTTTCTAAAAGCTGCATCAAAAGCAAAATGTTGTCCAGATATTCTGAATGATCATTCAGCAAGTATCTTGCAATCGCCTGATTATGCGCTAGAATTTCGGCCACGGGAAAAGCGCGCCGGCCATGCGGCCGAGGGATGGCGGAGGCCATGACGGCAACGGGCAGGGACGGTGCGGCGGCGGAGCCGGAATATGACGAGGCGGCGATCCGCTTCTTCGCGGTCCTCTGGGGCGAGGGCTATCTTTCGCCGGGCGGTCCGGCGGAGGTCGATCGCATCCTTTCTGGCGTCAATCTGAAAGGCCGGCGCATCCTCGATTTCGGTTGCGGTGCCGGCGGCATCGCGCTGCACATTGCGAGCACCTATGGCCCGGTTGAGGTCGTCGGCTACGACGTGGAGCAGCCGGTCATCGACCGGGCGCGGGTGGCCGCGGCCAAGGCGGGGCTTTCCGCGGTCGCGCGTTTCGCCTCCAGCCCGCCGGGCCGCCTGCCGTTCGACGACGGCGAATTCGACGTCGTCTTCTCCAAGGATGCGATGATCCACGTGCCGGACAAGGAAGCACTGTTTTCTGAGCTTTTCCGTGTGCTCAAGCCGGGCGGCATCCTTGCGGCGTCCGACTGGCTGATAGGCCATGACGGTGAGCCGAGTGCCGATATGAAAGACTATATTGCCGCCGAAGGGCTCTCCTTCGGCATGGCCTCGCCACGTCGTTATCTTCTGGCGATGGCCGCCGCCGGCTTTTCCGAAGGGACGGTCGAAAGCCGCAATGCCTGGTATCGCGACGTGGCGCGCGGTGAGCTGGAGCGCCTCAAGGGGCCGCTTCATGCCGAGGCGGTGGCGGCAGTGGGCGACGCCTATGTCGCGAAGAACATCCGCACCTGGACGGCGATGCAGAAGGTTCTTGACAGCGGGGAGCATTGTCCGGCTCATCTGCGCGGCATCAAGCCGGCCGCGGGAGTTCGCCCGTGACCGTGACGATGCGCAATCCCAAAGGCAAGGTGGCGGTGAAGATGCGGGCAGGCGGGGCTGAACAGGGCTCGGGCGACGGCGAGAAGCGGGGACGCAAGGCCTCGAAGGAGACGCGGCGGCAGCAGCTCGTCGAGGCGACGATCGATTCGCTTGCCAAGCGCGGTTATTCCGACACGACGCTCGCGGATGTCGCCGACGGCGCCGGCCTTTCCCGCGGCATCGTCAACTTCCATTTCGAGAGCAAGGAAAACCTGCTCATCGCCACGCTGCAGTTCATGTCCGAGGAATATGCGGACCATTGGAACGCGGCGCTCGAAAAGGCCGGCCCGAGCGCGGCGAGCCGCATCTGGGCGCTGGTTCATGCGGATTTCGACCGGAAGATCTGCACAAAGCGCAAGCTTGCAGCCTGGTGCGCCTTCTGGGGCGAGGCCAAGTCGCGGCCGACCTACCAGGCGCTGTGCGGCGCGCGTGACGTGAAGTACCAGGAGACCGTGATCTCGCTCTGCGCCGCGTTGAAGGCGGAGGGCGGCTATGCCTATGAGCCGGAGCCGACCGCGCTGTCGCTCTGCGCCATGCTGGAGGGCCTGTGGCTGCGCCTGATGATGGGCGACGGCACCACGCGGGAAAAGGCGCTGGAGGCGGCGATCGCCTTCGTCGCCACGACCTTCCCGAAGCATCTCACCTTGCAAGGACCACAATCACAATAGGGAACCCGGAACGGGGAAGGAGTACGGCATGAAGACTGCACACACGGCCAAGCGCACCACAATGGCGGCACTCACCGCCTTCCTCGCCCTCGGAACCGCCCTCCCAGCCTTCGCCGCCGATACGCTCACCGTCTTCGACTGGTCCGGTTACGAGGACCCCGCCTTCCACCCCGCCTATACGGAAGAGCATGGCGGTTCGCCGGATTTTTCCTTCTTCGGCGACGAGGAAGAGGCCTTCCAGAAGCTGCGCTCCGGCTTCAAGGCCGATCTTGCGCATCCCTGCGCGCAGAGCATCGTGAAGTGGCGCGAGGCTGGGCTGCTGGAACCGCTCGACACGTCCAAGCTGGCTGCGTGGAACGATATCCTGCCGGCCTTCAAGGGCATGAAGAACCTGATGACGTCCGAGGACGGTACGGCCTGGTTCCTGCCCTTCGAATGGGGCAACACGGTGCTGACCTACCGCACCGACACGGTAAAGCCCGAGGAGATCGCCTCCCTCAAGGCCTTTGCCGATCCGAAGTTCAAGGATCGCGTGTCGATCGGCGACAATGTCGATGATGCCTATGCGCTGGCGGGCCTTGCCACGGGCCTCAAGGACCTGACCACGATGACGGATGCACAGTTCGGGGAGGCCTCCGCCTTCCTGCGCGAGGTGCACAAGAACGTACGGCTCTACTGGACCGACAACACCGATCTCAGCCAGGCGCTGGCGAGCGGGGAGGTCGATCTCGCCTGGGCCTGGAACGAGACGGCGACGACGCTGCAGGCCGACAGCCAGCCGGTCGCCATCAAGAAGGATACCAAGGAGGGGCTGTCCACCTGGGTCTGCGGCTATTCGCGGCTGAAGGGTGCGGAGGGCAGCCCTGACCTTGCCTATGACTACCTCAACGCCGTCACCGATCCCGGCGTTGCCGCCTATATGGTCGAAAGCTGGGGCTACGGCCATTCCAACGCCAGGGGCATGGCCGCGGTCGATCCGAAGATCCTCGCCGACAAGGGGTATGCGGATGTCGACGCCTTCGTCGCCAACACGCTGTTCCAGGCGCCGATCCCGACAGAGCTGCGGCAGAAGATGATCGCGGAATTCGAGAAGATCAAAGCGGGGTATTGAGGGGGCAGCGGCCTCTCATCCCGCTGCCGCGACCTTCTCCCCGCTTGCGGGGAGAAGGTGGCCAGCAGGCCGGATGAGGGGCTAGGTCACACGCGCGTAACCGGCGGGTCTTCCGCCAGCAACACGAACGCCTCCGGATCATAGGCGAGCCGGATTTGCGCGCCGACCGGCAGATCGTCCGCACCGAAATTGTTCGTCTCGACCAGCGAGAGCGGCTGTTCCAGTCCGTCGACGCCGACGGTCAGGTGGGTGACCTCGCCGAAATAGGCGCGGTTCTCGATGCGGCCGGCAAGCTCGTGCGGGGCGCGGTCGTCGTCCCACAGGAGCCGCAGCCGTTCCGGGCGGATACCGACGGTGACATGGCCGTTTGTGGCGGCAAAGCCCTGCGGCTTGTCGAGGTTGACGGCGCCGAAGCGGGCGGCATCGACGGAGACGGCGTTGCCCTGTTCTCCCAGCACCTTCGCTTTCAAAAAATTCATGCCGCCGAGGAAGTCGGCGACCTTGCGGGTGCGCGGGCGCTGGTAGATTTCCTTCGGGCCGGCGATCTGCGCGATGCGGCCGCCGAACATCACGGCGATGCGGTCCGACAACGCCAGCGCCTCGTACTGGTCGTGGGTGACGAGGATGAAGGTGATGCCGACAGCCTTCTGCAGCGTGCGCAGCTCCACCTGCATCTCCTCGCGCAGCTTCTTGTCGAGGGCGGAGAGCGGTTCGTCGAGCAGCAGCACCTTGGGCCGCATGACAAGCGCACGGGCAAGCGCGACGCGCTGGCGCTGGCCGCCGGAGAGTTCATGCGCCTTGCGCTGGCCAAGGCCCGCTAGGCGCACCTGGTCGAGCGCGTCGCCCACCCGCTTCTTTTCCTCCTGCACCGAAAGCCGCAGTCGTTTCAGACCGTAGGCGACGTTTTCCGCGACGTCGAGATGGGGAAAGATCGCGTAGTTCTGGAAGACCATGTTGGTCGGGCGCTTGTTCGGCGGCAGTGCGAGGGAGGGTGTTCCGTCGATGAAGATTTCGCCCGCCGTCGGTGTCTCGAAGCCGGCGATGGAGCGCAGGAGCGTGGTCTTGCCGCAGCCGGACGGCCCGAGCAGCGAGAAGAACTCGCCTTCGCCGATGGTGAGCGAGACGTCGTCGAGCGCCTTGTAGATGCCGTAGTACTTGGACACGTTGGCGATTTCGATCATCGGGCGGTCGGCCATGGCGGACTTCTCCTCTCAGGGCAGCGTGAAGGCCATCTGCGTGCGGCGTTCGGCCCGGCGGCGCAGGATTTCGGCAAGGGTGAGCATGAGGATGGAGGCGACGAGCATGACGGTGCCAAGCGCCAACACGCCCGGCAGCTTCGCCGCAAAGCGCAATTGCCCCCAGATATAGACCGGCAGCGTCGGTTCGGTGCCCGACAGGAAGAAGGCGAGGATGAACTCGTCGAGCGAGATGGTGAAGGTGACGAGCAGGCTGGAGACGATGGCCGGCGCGACGACCGGCAACGTGACGCGCCGGAAAGTGCCGATCGCGGTCTCGCCGAGGTCGTAGGAGGCCTCCTCCAGGCTGCGATCGAACCCCTCGAAGCCGGAGACGAGCACCGCCATGGCATAGGGCACGCAGAACACCGTCTGGCCAAGGATGACCGTGATCAGCGACAGTTGCACGCCCATTGCGAGCACGATCATCAGGAGAGAGACGGCGACGATGATCTCCGGCAGGAAGAGCGGCGCCATGATGAGGCCGGCCGCAGCCCTCTGGCCGCGAAAACGGTAGCGCGTGATGGCGCGGGCGGCGCAGATGCCGAGAACGGTGGAGAGCAGCGAGACGGAGACGCCGACGACGAGGCTGTTCCAGGCCGCTTCCAGCATGACCGAATTGCCGGCCAGCGAGGCGTACCACTTGGTGGTGAAGCCGGCGAGCGGGAAGGTGGTGGTGGCTGCGTTGTTGAAGGAGAAGACCGGCAGCAGCAGGATCGGCAGATAGAGGAAAAGGAAATAGAGCGCGACATAGGCCGGCAGGAACGGAAGAACGCGCAGGCGCTGCGTGAGGAGGTTCATCTGATCCTCCTGACGGCGAATTTCAGCGCCAGCACGACGGCCGCCGCCGTGAGTGAGACGAGCACCATGGTCGTGACGGAGAGAGCGGCGCCGAGCGGCCAGTTGGCGGCCTTGCCGAACTGCGCCTGGATGGCGGTTGCGATCATCACGCCGTCCTTGCCGCCGACGAGGCGCGGCGTGACATAGTCGCCGACGGTCGGGATCATCACGATCAGGAAGGCGGAGATGATGCCGGGCAGCGAGAGCGGCAGGGTGATGCGCAGAAAGGCCCTGAAACGGCTGTCGCCGAGATCGCGAGCCGCCTCGATCAGCGTGCGGTCGATCTTCTGCAGCGAAACGTAGATCGGCAGGATGGCGAAGGCGGCCCAGCTGTGCACCAGCGTGATGACGACGGCGTTGGAATTGTAGACGAGCGAGGTCAGCGGCTTGTCGATGAGGCCCATCGAGATGAGGCCGGTGTTCAAGACGCCGCCATAGCCGAGGATGACCTTCCACGACATGACGCGCAAAAGGTAGCTGGTCCAGCAGGGCACGGTGACGAGGAACAGCCAGAGGTTCTTGTGCACCCCGCCATGGAAGGAGATGAACCAGGCAATCGGATATGAGAAGACGACGGTGACGATGCTGACCGTCAGCGAGATCCAGAGCGAGCGGACGAAGAGGTCGCGGTAGATCGGCTCGGTGAGGGCCTGGCGGTAGTTCTCCAGCGTGAAGGTGCGGTCGATGTCGAGATAGTTCTGGGTCCAGAAACTGTAAGCGATGACGATGAGGACCGGGAGGAAGAGCAGCGCCAGCGCATAGAGGAAGGTCGGGGAGATCAGTGCGAGGCCGCGGGCCTCTTCGCTGCGCATCCAGACCTTGCGCCTCCCGGGGGAGGGTGTGTCGGCAAGCGGGCCGAATGCCGCCGCCGTCATCGGCCACAACTCCCGCCGCGACAACTTTCATAGAGCGTGAGATTTCCCGTTCCCATGCGCTTGCGCCTTTTCGGCCTCTGCGTGCTGCTTTTCGGGCACGCTGCTGTTCCCTGATTGACAGCATGCGCTGAAATCCCCGTTGAAATCAAGCCCTGGTTCTGCAATATTGATTGAATGAACATTCAATATGATTGAGAAAGGTAATATCTTTCATATTGTTGGTCTGGTATTCTTCTTGGTAAATAATCGATGGAGAGGGACATGGCGGCAATTCCGAAGACGGTGAACGAGGACCGGTGTGCCGACGAGGCGACTGGTGACGCGCTTACCCGGCTGGCCGAGCGCCACCTGGTGCAGCCCTGGCCGGTTTCCGGCTCCATCGGCGCGGAGGCGCGCGGGCGCATCGAGGCGGGCGAGGGCATCTACGTCACCGACGCCGCCGGCCGCCGCCTGATCGACGGGCCTGCCGGCATGTGGTGTGTCAATGCCGGGCATCGCAACAGGCTGCTGGCCGACGTCATGGCCACGCAGGCCATGGAGCTTTCCTACAATTCGCCCTGGTACACGACCAACGCGCCATCCGCCGTGCTCTCCGCGCGCCTTGCGCAACACGCGCCCGACGGGGTCGACCATGTCTTCTACACGACCGGCGGCTCGTCCGCGGTCGAGACGGCGCTGCGCTTCATGCAGTTCGCCAACAATGTGAAGGGTCGGCCGGAGAAGAAGCTGATCGTCTCGCGCCAGGGCGGCTATCACGGCTCGACATACCTCTCCGCCTCGCTCAACGGCCGGCCGCGCGACCACGACTGGATGGACAGCGCTGCCGATCTCGTCGTCAAGCTCTCCTGCCCGGATCCGTTCCGCCGGCCTGAGGGCATGAGCGTCGAGGCTTTTTGCGATTTTCTTGTCGAGGAGTTCCGCGCGGTCATCGAGGAGAAGGGGGCGGAGCATATCGGCGCCTTCATCGCCGAACCGGTCATGGCGTCTGGCGGCGTCATCGTGCCGCCCGATGGCTACCTCAAGCGCATGCACGCGCTCTGCCGCACCAACGACATCCTCTTTATCGCCGACGAGGTGGTGACGGCTTTCGGCCGTCTCGGCCATGTCTTCGCCGCGCAGGACGTTTTCGGCATCGACCCGGACATGATCACCTTCGCCAAGGGGGTGACGTCGGGATATTTCCCGCTTGGTGGGGTGATGATCGCCGGGCGCCTCTTCGAAGAACTGCGCCGCTCGAACCATTCGGAGGCGATGTTCGCGCATGGGTTGACCTATTCCAGCCATCCGGTCGGCTGCGCGGTGGCGCTGAAGAACCTCGACATCCTGGAGGACGGGCTGCTCGACCATGCGCGCGCCGTTACCGGTCATTTCCAGGCGAGCCTGAAGGCGCTGGAGGACCTGCCGCTGGTCGGGGAGGTGCGCGGTCTCGGGTTGATGGCCTGTGTGGAATGCGTCGCCGACCGTGTCAGCAAGAACCCGCTGACGCTCGACCTTGAGGTCGGCAAGCGTATCGACCGGCATTGCCAGGAACTGGGCCTGCTGGTGCGCCCGCTCATCAACATGTGTGTGATGTCGCCGCCGCTCACCATCTCCACCGCCCAGATCGACGACATGACGACGATCCTGCGCAAGGGGATCGAGTTGACGATGGACGATCTCGCCCGCGAAGGCCTTTGGCGGGGCTGATCCGTCAGAGAACAGATGTGCGCGGCGACATTCCCCGCCTCGCACGCTTGAGGCCCGCGCAAGCGGGCCTCCCTTTTGTCGCCGGATTCCCGTGATCAGCGGCCTTCGGCGAGCCCGGCATTGGCGCCAGCCATATCCTTCTCCTCCGGCGCGTCCTTCAGCGTCATCACCGGCACCACCTTGCGCAGATGGTCGTGGTGGGTGCGCACGCCATATTCGAGGTCGGAGAGGTAGAAGCCGGCGAAGGCGTTGGAGGTCATCGCCTCGTTCGACCAGACGGTGAGCTGCACATCCTCGGCCTGGGTATCACGGTCGATGCGGAAGGCGAGGTAGCGGGCAAGGCGATGGGCACGCTCCTCCTGCCTGTAACGGTAGATGCCGCCACGCAGCAGCGTCTTGCCGACGCCGAGCGGAAACTCCTGGTAGAACTGCACGGTTTCCGGCGTGACGGCGATGACGGCGTTGGGGAACAGGCCGAAATAGATCCATGCCTTGCGCAGCCGCTCCGGCAGCGCATGGTTTTCCGGCGAGATCTTCACATAGTTGCGCACGCTCCAGCGCCGGCCGGCATGCGGGTTGTAGGTGGCGAAGGAGCGGCAGAGGCCATCGACGAAGGGTTCGTCATAGTAGGTCGAGCCATAGAGGTCCTGCAGGGCGGGATGCGCCATCGCAACATGGTAGCCCTCGTTGTCGACATCGCGCACGGACTTCCAGTTGACCGGCGTTTCCTGCGTCCAGATGGCGCCGGCGGGGATCATCTCCCCGGTGCGGTAATGCGCCAGCTCCGCTTCAAAAGGTTTCATCAGCGCGGCGACGGACGGCTGTGGGCCGGGCGCGAAGCGGATGAAGACGAAACCCTGCCAGATCTCACATTCCAGCGCCTTCAGCGCGAATTCGTTCTTGTCGAGCGGCGGGAAGCTGCGGGGGCGGGCGGCGCCGCGCAGCGTGCCGTCGAGATTGTAGACCCAGCCGTGGAAGGGGCAGACGAGCGCGTTGCGGCAGCTGCCCTTCTCGTCGGCGACGAGGCGCGAGCCGCGATGGCGGCAGATGTTGTGGAAGGCGCGCACCGCGCCGTCCTGCCCGCGCAGGATCAGCGCCCGTTCGCCGACGACGTCCATGGCGAGATAGTTGCCGGGCTCGGGTATGTCGGAGACGTGGCAGGCGATCTGCCAGTGTTCGCGGAAGACGTGCTGCCGCTCGAGTTCGAGGAGGGCGGGGCTGTGATAACACCAACCGGGAAGTCCGCTTCTGTCCCAGTCGTTCGGAACGTTGATATCGCGGATCATCTCGTTCATGTCACTCCCCTTTATTTTGCTGAACGTTCATTCAATATAAGCACGATTTCCGTTCAAAAGGAATAGGTTGCGAAAGTTGCGTATCCTGCCAATTGCAAAACCCCGGCCGCAAAGCGGCCAGGGCAGGGCGGTTTCCTCGCGAAAAATCGCGCCGGTACCGGCGCTTACCGGCAGACCTTCACGCGCTTGACGACGAGATGGCCCCACTTGTTGTAGCGCTTGATCTTCTTCCAGAAGCAATGGCGGTGATGGCCGTAGTCGTGGCTGACATAGCCGTGGTGATGGCCGCCCCAGCCATGGCTGAAACCGATATAGAAGCCGCCGGCCTGGGAAGGGGCGGCGAAGGACACCGCTGCGATGGTCGCGACAACGGCGGACATGATGAACTTGCGCATTTCAGTCTCCTCTCTACCAGTCAATGGACGAACCATTTCATCCAGTAGGGTGACTGTCGCATGCGGGAGCCTGCCGCGCTGTTTCGGGTGGAACAGGGGTTAGCGGTCGAGTTCCGGGTAGAAGCGCTCCATGTAGCTGGGCCGGAGTTTTTCGCCGATCAGGCAGTCGGCCGGTTCTCCGGCGGCGGGTATGGTGCGCGCGGGCGGTTCGGCGCCGCTGACTTCGAGGATCAGCTTGCGGCGGATGGCGATGGCGAAATCCTCGGGCTCCTGCACCGGCAGCACGAAGGCACCGGGGCCGCCGATGACGCAGTTGGCATAGTAGTCGTCGAGCGAGCCATAGGCGGCGGAGGGGCGGATCATGATGGCAAGGCCGTTGATGATGATGCCGAGCGCGGTCGCTGCATCGCGTGCAGGGGTTACCGGCGGGCCGAAATTGTTCGGGCCGTCGCCGGACACGTCGATGACGCGGCGCAGGCCGCTATAGCCGTTGCCATCGAAAAGCTGTGCGCCATAGACGATCGCGCCCGAGATCGAGGTGCCCCGGCGCGTCGCGATCGGGCGGGCTTCGAGCTGGGCGGCAAACGCGTTTGCATCCTCCGGCCCGGAGATGATCTGCCAGGACACGAGGGAATTGTCGCGGATCGTGCCGGCCCATTCGAAATAGCTGATGGCGATGCGGCCGGTCAGCCCGTCGCGCACGGCATCGATGAATTCCGGGTGGCGCAGCGCATCGACATAGCCGGCGCGCTGCACCTGCGCCTCCTCGAGGTCCATGGAGCCGGAGACGTCGACCGCCAGCACCAGTTCCACATCCACCTCTTGGTCCGCGGCGGCGAGTTCTGCGCCAGGCATCAGGCTTATCAGCAAGGCAAGCGTTGTCAGCATGACCATCACCCATCCGTGCATCCGGGGTTGGAAAATATATCACGACCTGCACGCGGAAAGGGCATGCATTCTTCAAAAATCGGTGATGCGGCGAATAGCCGTCCGCCTGCAGCCGTTTCCCGGTGGTTCCCGTCCCTCGCGGCGGAACACATATGCCCCGGGCTGAGGAAGCGGATCGACATGGGTTTCAAGGATATTCTTGCCGGCATGCGCAACAGGGTGTTTGGCCGGGCGAGCGCCGCGCCGCAGGAGCTTCTGTCCCCGGAGGAGCAGCTGGTGCGTGACTACGACCTCTATCTCGTCGACCTGCACGACGAGATACCGGCGCTCGTGCCGCAGCGCGACGCCATGCGTGCCGCCTGGCGCAACGGCGATTTCGAAGCCTACCAGCGGGCGTTCGAGGCTGCCCGGGTGGGTGGTGTCATCACGGAAAGCGGCCGGCCGCTCTACGCGCTGGTGAAGGACTGGTTCGTCGAGCCGTTCCTGGAGCTTCCTGATGACGAGACGGTGGCGCATATCGACATGCTGGAGCCCTTCCGGGCCTTCTTCCAGCGCAGCCCGTCCGCCTTTTCGGCCGCCACCTATGCCGATGCGTTACGCGTCACCGCCTTCGTGCGACGCGGCACCGCCTATGGGCGCCTTGTCCGGGCGGACCAGTGGCGGGACTACGAAACGCTGCTGAAGGAGGCGGATGACGTGCTCGACAGCCATGCCGATCCGGAAAATTTCAGCTGGCGGATGAGCGACTACCGCCGCTCGGCCAACGACGGCGATTTCGAGAAATTCAGAGCGCGCTTCGAGCGCGTCTGGTTGCTCGACCGGTACAATATCGACCTCTGTCGCTCACATGCCCGCATGATCATGCCGCGCTGGCTGGGACGCAGCGCGCAGGATCTCGAGGATTTTGCCCGTCGGGCGGCGGAGCTGACGCAGGACCGCTTCGGCCTCGGCTTCTATGCGCTGATCCAGCAGGCCAATACCGATGTCGGCGACCACGAGCTTGCCGATACGCTCTGCGATCCGGATATGGCGAAACGCGGCTTCGAGGACCTCCTGGTGCGATTTCCCGCGCCCAGCGTGATGAATCTCTATGCCGACATGCTGGAATGGATGGGCGACACCGAGGCGCTCGCCGATCTCCTGGAGAGCCGCTTCCGCGTGATGGTGCCGCAGATCTGGTACGGCGATACGCGCGGCGACAAGATCTCCTACCTCTTCGCCACGCTGCTCGAGGCGGCGGAAGTGCTGGAGGCGCGGCGCGCCCGATAGGCTACAGCGCCGTCAGCTCCCGGATCGCCATGCGCTTGTAGGCCTCGACCAGCCTGTCGCCTTCGGCCCGGTCGACCGAGACGGCGAGGCGCATCGTCGCCTCGCCAAGATGCATGACGAGGAGCGCGACCGCCTCGATCCGGTCGGGGTCGGCCTTCGGGCGCAGTATTCTCAGCCGGGCGGCGAGCAGGGCGCCGTTGCGGCGGCTTTCCTCCGCCTCCATGGCCCGCAGCGCCCCGTCCGCCTGCACGGCAGACCAGATGTCGCGGATGACCGGTTCGGCGAGGAAGATCGCGTAGTAGGTGTCGATCAGGCCGCCGAAGGCCTCGGCAAGCGCGTCCATGCTGCCGACCGCGGCAAGGCCTTCGGCGATGCAGGCGCGGCTTTCCTCGTTGCAGCGTTCGGCCAGCGCATGCACCACGGCGCTCTTGTCGGGAAAATACTGGTAGAGCGAGCCGATCGAGATGCCCGTGCGCTGGGCAAGCTCGCTCATGCGCAGGGCGTCGCTGCCCGTCTGCGCGATCATGTCCGTCGCATTAGCAAGGATGGCGTCCACCCGCTCGCGGCTGCGTTTCTGGGTGGGGGCGCGGCGCATCTGTGGTTCGGTCATCGGGTTTTCCGGGCGGCTGCGACGTGGTTTCGATTACTCTTGACAAATACGAGCAATCCTCACATTTTGCAAATATGAGGATTGCTCATGTTTTGGAGGATAGACGATGACGAACGAGTGCATTCTGCTTCTGGGCGGCGAGGGAAAGACGGGGCGGCCGATTGCCGAGCGGCTTCGCGAAAGGGGCGTTGCGGTGCGCATCGGCTCCCGCTCCGCGGCGATCCCGTTCGACTGGCGCGACCCGGCCGGGTGGTCGGCGGCTCTTGAGGGCGTCACGGCCGTCTACATCGCCTATCAGCCTGACCTTGCAGTGCCGGGATCGGACGCGGATCTGCGCCACCTGGCGCATCTTGCGGCTGCCGCCGGCGTGCGTCGCCTGGTGCTTCTGTCGGGCCGCGGCGAGGATGCCGCGGAGGCGGCCGAGGCGGCGGTGAAGGAGGCGGGTGTAACCTGGACTGTGCTGCGCGGCAGCTGGTTCTTCCAGAATTTCAGCGAGGGGCTCTTCGCCGAGGAGATCCTTGCCGGTGAGCTGGTGCTGCCGTCCGCCACCGTGCGCGAACCCTTCGTCGATACGCGCGACATCGCCGACATGGCGGTCGCCGCTTTGACGGAAGAGGGACATGCCGGCAAGACCTACGAACTGACCGGACCGCGGCTGATGACCTTTCGCGAGGCCGTTCAGGAGTTCGCCGCCGCCGGCGGGCGCACGGTGGCCTATACGCCCGTCACAATCGAAGCCTATGCCGGCATGCTGCGGCAGGCCGGCCAGCCGGAAGAGGTCGTCTGGCTCGTCAGCTATCTCTTCGGTTCGGTGCTCGACGGGCGGAACGAGCATCTGAGCGACGACATTGCGCGTGTGCTCGGCCGTCCGCCGCGTGACTTTTCCGAATTCGCCCGTGATACGGCCGAAAGCGGTTTCTGGAAGACCTGACCATGGCAAGTGCCGTCCCCATCCTGACCTTCCTCGCCATTCTCGCCGCGGCGCTGAATGCCGGGCTGTTCTTCATCTTCTCGGTCTGCATCATGGCGGCCTTCGCCCGCCTGTCGCCGGCCGAAGGGGCGGCGGCGATGAACGCCATCAATGCCGTCATCCAGAATCCCTGGTTCTTCTCGGCTTTCTTCGGCGGGGCGTTGCTGTCGCTGGTGCTGACGGTGCTCGGTTTTCTGCAGGACGGGCCGGGCGGACTAACGGCTGCGGCGGGCGGCACCATCTTCCTTGTTGCGGTCATCGGCGTGACGGTCGTCTTCAACGTGCCGCTCAATGAGGCGCTTGCCGCCGCGCCGGCGGGAAGCGCCGAACAGGTGGCGCTCTGGCAGCGCTATCTCGACGTCTGGACGCTGTGGAACCATGTGCGCACGCTCGGCGCGCTTGCCGCCGTGGGTTTCTTCACGCTCGCGTTCCGCCAGGGAGCCGCGCTCGGCTAGGACCGGGCTGGCGCTCCCTCTTTCCGCCTGCTAGCTCTGTTCCAGACGAATGCCGGAGCCGACCTTGCAGGACATTACCGACCTTTCCGCCCTTGCCCTTTCCGCCGCCATCGCCGAGCGCCGGCTCGACTGCCGCAGCGTCATGGTGGCCTATCTCTCCCGCATCGAGGCGATCAATCCGCGCCTCAACGCCATCGTCAGCCTGCGTCCGGCGGATGCGCTGCTGGCCGAAGCGGAAGCGGCGGACCGGGCCCTTGCTGTGGGGGACTATCGCGGCTGGCTGCACGGCGTGCCCTTCGCCGTGAAGGACCTTTCAGAGGCGAAGGGCATCCTCTGCTCCTTCGGTTCGGCCAACTATGCGGATTTCGTCCCCGACTACGACGACATCCATGTCGAGCGCATCCGGGCTGCCGGCGCCATCATCATCGGCAAGACCAATGCGCCGGAAATGGGTCTCGGCTCGCACAGCTACAACCCGGTCTTCGGCGCCACGCGCAACCCCTACGACATCGGCAGGAGCGCCGGCGGGTCCTCGGGCGGCGCGGCGGCGGGGCTGGCGGCGCGGCTCTTGCCGGTCGCCGACGGCAGCGACATGATGGGCTCGCTGCGCAATCCCGCGGGCTTCAACAATGTCGTCGGCTTCCGTCCGTCCTTCGGCCGCGTGCCCTCGCTCAACACCGAACTTTTCCTCGGCCAGCTCGCCGTCAACGGCCCGATGGGGCGCAGCGTCGCCGATGTCGCGGCCCTGCTGGCGACGCAGGCCGGCCATGACCCCCGTGATCCGCTGTCGCTTGCCGATGATGGCCTTGTGCACGATGGCGACCGTGATCTTTCCGGTGCCCGCATCGGCTGGCTGGGCGATTTCGACGGCTACCTTGCCTTCGAGCCCGGCGTGCTGGAGCTCTGCCGCGCCGCGCTCGACGTCTTCCGCCGGCTTGGATGCCGCGTCGAGGACGTACCTCCGGGCTTCGACATGGCGCGACTCTGGCAGACCTGGCGCACGTTGCGCCATTTCCTCGTCGCCAATGGGCAGGCGGGCGACTATGCAGACCCCATCCGGCGCGCGCGCATGAAGCCGGAGATGATCTGGGAAATCGAGAACGGCCAGAACCTCTCCGCGGCGGAGGTCTATGCCGCCTCGCTCGGCCGCAGCGACTGGCTGCGCCACGTCATGGGCCTCTTCGAACGCTACGATTTCCTCGTTCTTCCCTCTGCCCAGGTCTTCCCCTTCGCGGCCGAGCTCGACTGGCCGAAGGCGATCGCGGGGCGGGCGATGGACACCTATCATCGCTGGATGGAGGTGGTGATCGGGCCGACGCTGGCCGGCCTTCCCGTCGCCGCCATGCCGGCCGGTTTCGGCGTGAACGGACTGCCCGCAGGCATCCAGATCATCGGTCGCCCGCGGGCCGATCGCGACGTGCTCGCTGCTGCCGCGCGCTATGAGGCAGCGACCGACTGGCTCTCCCGGCATCCCCAGTTCTAGGGATACGGGGGCTTTTGACACGCCAGCGCCGCATTCTCGTGACAGGCAGCCTTGCCGGGTGTTGAGGACCGCCCGGCAGACTCCTTCAAAAACGCGAGGCGCCGTTTAGGAATTGCTTACCATATTTCGTCATTCTTTGCTCGTTCGGCAGAAGCCCGGGACGCGTGATCCCGCCGCCTGCCGCAAGCGTAACGGCTTCCGGAGTGTGTTTTCCGCGGCCGCGTCGAGTAACGAGTATCGGGTAACGAGTATCATGGCGTCTGTATACAGTTCCGCGCGTTCCGCGTCGAAGACCCGTCGGGGTATCCTTCTCAGCGCATTCCTGGCCTGCGGTGTCGTCGCAGGATCCGCCTGGGCCGTCGTTTCGACGCTGGGCGCAATGCAGGATGCTGCCTCCTCCCTTTCCGAAGGCAAGAAGATCATGACCGCCTCGCTGCATGGCAAGCCTGCGGCGCGGCTGACCCAACACGCCGAGCGCACGGTGAAGGTCGCGAAGTTCTCGCGGCTGTCGCAGCCCTCGGAAAGCGAGCTGCGCCAGAAGCAGCTGACGGCCGAGGCGATCCAGCTCGCCCACCAGCGCAAGATCTCCATCCAGCTCGCCTCCGCCGTCAAGCGCGAGAAGGCCAAGGCGGCGATGATCGAGGCGGCTATCGCCCGCGCCGAGCGCTCCGTTGAGGACGAGAAGCGGATCACTGGCCAGCCGACCATGGTTACCGCGCTGGTCGAGGATGTTTCCGCCCGCAAGGACATCCAGCCCTTCGGCCTCGTCATGCAGAAGCCGGAAACCGAGGAGGAGAACCTCCTCAGCGAGATCCCGCTGCCGGAGGCCAAGCCCGCGCTGGAGACGGTCACCATCGAAAAGCCGGTGGTCGAGGAGAAACCCGTCGCCCGCGCCAAGCGCGAGGAGGCGAAGGACAAGGACAAGGAAGACGTCGCTCTCGTCAAGCCCGAGCGTTCGCTGTTCGGCGATCTCTTCAAGAGCAAGGGTGGCGCAAGTGGCACCGGCTGGCCGGGGCGCGGCACGCGGGTCGCGATCTACGACGTCTCCAATGCGACGGTCTACATGCCCGACGGCACGAAGCTGCGCGCGCATTCCGGTATCGGCAAGATGCGCGACAACCCGCGCTACGAACATGTCAAGATGACCGGGCCGACGCCCGCCGGTATCTATCGTCTGAAGATGCGCGAGCGGCGCTTCCACGGCGTCGAGGCAATCCGCATGACGTCGATCGACGGACGTGACCCGAAGAACCGTACGGGCCTCCTGACGCACACCAACCTGCTGCGCGGCCAGAAGGGCTCGCATGGCTGCGTCGCCTTCCAGAACTACGAGCCATTCCTCAATGCCTTCAAGCGCGGTCACATCACGATGATGGTCGTGGTGCCGGAGCTGCCGTCCTCCCGCACGCAGCTTGCCGCCCTTTACCGCAAGGCCGGTGCCTGACTGCCTTCCGCTTGATGGGCTGAAATCCGAGCCGGCGCCCTGCAGCGCCGGTTTTTTATTGGAATGCGGTTTCTTGCGTTTTTCCAAGAATCTTATGCCAATGATCTATTTGGTTTATCAAACGCTAAGAATTTCGCGTCAAATTTGGCCAGTGTCATTTTAGGGGTCTTGGAGAAGCCGGGACCGCACTGAGGGTAGGAACCAGACGTGACCGCTTTCGATTTTGGATTGAACGCCCGCGCCGTACTTGCTGCGATGGATCGCTCCCAGGCGATCATCGAATTCGACCTGACCGGCAGGATACTGCATGCCAACGAGAATTTCCTGCAGGCCGTTGGCTACCAGCTTTCCGAGGTCGTCGGCCAGCACCACCGCATGTTCGTCGATCCGGTGGAGGCGCAGTCGAAGGACTATGCGGCCTTCTGGGCGCGGCTTGCCGAGGGCCATTTCGACCGGCGCCAGTACAAGCGCGTTGCCAAGGGCGGCCGCGAGATCTGGATCGAAGCCTCCTACAATCCGGTCTTCCGGGGCGGCAAGCCCGTGAAGGTGGTGAAGTTCGCCACCGACATCACGACGGTCAAGCTGAAGGCCATGGAGGACGAGGGCAAGCTTGCGGCACTCAGCCGCGCGCAGGCGATCATCGAGTTCACGCCGAAGGGAGACATCCTCGGTGCCAACGAGAATTTCCTCGCGGCGCTCGGCTACGATCTCACGGAGATCACCGGTCGCCACCACTCGATGTTCTGCATGCCCGACCATGTCGCAAGCCCGGAATACCGGATGTTCTGGCAGCGGCTGGCGGAAGGCCATTTCGTCGCCGACCAGTTTACACGCATCACCAAGAGTGGCGCCAAGATCCATATCCAGGCGTCCTACAACCCGATCCTCGACGCCGACGGCAAGGTCTTCAAGGTCGTTAAGTTCGCAACCGACGTGACGGAGCGTGTGAGGTCAATCGAGGAGATCGGCGCCGGCCTTGGCCGCCTGGCGGAATGCAACATCCGCATGACGATCGACCGCGCCTTCGTGCCGGAGTTCGAGCCGCTGCGGCGCGACTTCAACAACTCGATCGGCGCCTTCCAGGAAACCCTCTCGAAGGTTCTCGACCAGACCTACATCCAGAACCGGAGCGGACAGGAGATGCGCAAGGCGGCCGAAGATCTCTCCGAGCGCACGCGACAGCAGGCCGTTGCGCTGGAGGAGACGGCCGCTGCCCTCACGGAGGCGACCGTCGCGGTGCGTTCCTCGACCGACCGTACGCGGGAAACGCGCAAGCTCGTGCGGGATGCGCGCGCCTCTGCCAACATGTCGGCCAGTGTCGTGAGCAACACGGTCAGCGCCATGCAGCGCATCGAAGCGGCCTCCGCCGAAATCGGCCAGATCATCGGGGTCATCGATGAAATCGCCTTCCAGACCAACCTGCTCGCGCTGAACGCCGGTGTCGAGGCGGCGCGCGCCGGCGAGGCGGGCAGGGGCTTTGCGGTGGTGGCGCAGGAGGTGCGCGAACTGGCGCAGCGTTCCGCCAAGGCGGCACGCGAGATCAAGAAGCTGATCACCAATTCCAGCACGGAAGTGCATGAGGGCGTGCGTCTCGTCGGCGAGACAGGCCGCGCGCTGCAGGAGATCGAAAGCTTCGTCGCGGAGATCGATCACAACGTGGATGCCATCGCGACATCCGCTGCCGAGCAGGCCAGCGGCCTCGAGGAGATCAGTGCCGCCGTGTCCGACGTCGACCGGATCACGCAGGAAAACGCGGCCATGGTGGAGCACACGACGGCGACAAGCCAGTCGCTGGCGGAAGGCGCAATAACCCTGAGCGAACTCGTGAACCGCTTCCAGCTGAACCGTCGTGCCCGTCGCCGTGACGGTAGCGAGGTCTGGACGCCGGAAGAGCGCGCGGCCCGGCTCGGCCATATCCGCAAAGCATCCTGAAAAACGAGGGACGGGGTCGCAATGCGGCCCCGTCAGGCCTTGTTGACGAAGCCGTCCAGGACACGCTTCTGGCCGGCGCGGTCGAAGTCGATCGTCAGCTTGTTGCCTTCGATCGCCGCCACGTTGCCATTGCCGAATTTCATGTGGAAGACCCGGTCGCCGATCGCAAATTTCGATGGCTCGCTTACCGTCGATTTCGCCACCAGCTCGCCGTCGATGGTGCGGGCGCGCGGCCCGCTCTCGCCATAGCCGATGCGCTCGACTGCATGGCCGGAGCGCGAGCCCCAGTTGTCGCGGGTCGCATCCGTGCGGTTCGCCTGGGCGCGGCGCCAGCCGGGCGTCGAATAGGCGTTCTGGAAGGGCTCCTGCTTGTCGAAGCGTGACTGGCCGTAGCCGCCGCCGCGACCGTAGCCGCCATAGGATTGCTCGACTTCGGCAACCTCGACATGAGCTTCCGGCAGCTCGTCGAGGAAGCGCGAGGGCAGGGTCGTCTGCCACAGGCCGTGGATGCGGCGATTCGAGACGAACCAGATGTGGCAGCGGCGCTTGGCCCGCGTGATGCCGACATAGGCAAGGCGCCGTTCTTCCTCAAGGCCCGAACGGCCGCCCTCGTCGAGCGAGCGTTGGTGCGGGAAGAGGCCTTCCTCCCAGCCGGGCAGGAACACGGTCTCGAATTCGAGGCCCTTGGCCGAGTGCAGCGTCATAATCGAGACGGCGTCGAGTTCGGCGTTCTGCTCGGCATCCATGACGAGCGAAACGTGATCCAGGAAGCCGCGCATCGATTCGAAGGCCTCCATCGAGCGGATGAGTTCCTTCAGGTTTTCGAGGCGGCCCGGTCCTTCCGCCGACTTGTCGGCCTGCCACATGGCGGTGTAACCGCTCTCCTCGAGGATCTGCTCGGCAAGCTCGGTGTGCGGCATGGTCTCCAGCAGCGACTGCCAGCGGCGGAAATCGGTGACGACGTCGAAGAGCGCCTTGCGAGCCTTCGGCTTCAGCTCGTCCGTCTCGATGATATCGGCGGCTGCGGCGAGCATCGGGATGTCGCGGGCGCGGGCATAGTCGTGCAGGTTGCGGATCGTCGTGTCGCCGAGGCCGCGCTTCGGCGTGTTGACGATGCGCTCGAAGGCGAGGTCGTCGGCCGGCTGGCTGACCAGGCGGAAATAGGCCATGGCATCGCGGATTTCGAGGCGCTCGTAGAAGCGCGGGCCGCCGATGACGCGGTAGTTTAGGCCGAGCGTGACGAAGCGGTCTTCGAATTCGCGCATCTGGAAGGACGCACGAACGAGGATCGCCATGTCGTTCAGCTTGTGCTCCTTGCGCTGGAGCTGTTCGATCTCCTCGCCGACGGCGCGGGCCTCTTCCTCCGAATCCCAGGCGGCATGCACGACGACCTTGTCGTCTTCGGGGTCGCGCCGGTCGGTGAACAGCGTCTTGCCGAGGCGGTCCTCGTTGTGGGCGATGAGGTGGCCGGCCGCACCGAGGATATGGGCGGCGGAGCGGTAGTTGCGCTCCAGCTTGACGACCTTGGCGCCCGGGAAATCCTTCTCGAAGCGCAGGATGTTGTCCACTTCCGCACCGCGCCAGCCATAGATCGACTGGTCGTCGTCGCCGACGCAGCAGACGTTCTGCGGCGTGCCTTTCGGCCGCTGTGCGAGCAGGCGCAGCCACATGTATTGCGCCGTGTTGGTGTCCTGGTACTCGTCGACCAGAATGTAGCGGAATTTCTGGTGGTACTCGGCGAGCACATCCGGATTGGCGCGGAACAGGCGGATCGGGTGCAGCAGCAGGTCGCCGAAGTCGCAGGCGTTCAGCGTCTTCAGGCGGTTCTGGTAGGCGATGTAGAGTTCGCGGCCCTTGCCGTTGGCGAAGGCGCGGGCATCGCCCTCCGGGATCTGCGCGGGATCGAGGCCCTTGTTCTTCCAGCCGTCGATCATGCCGGCGAACTGCTTTGCCGGCCAGCGTTTGTCGTCGATGCCCTCGGCCTGGATGATCTGCTTGACCAGCCGCACCACATCGTCGGTGTCGAGGATGGAGAAATCCGACTTGAGGCCGACGAGTTCGGCGTGGCGCCGCAGGAGCTTCACGCCGATCGAGTGGAAGGTGCCGAGCCAGGGCATGCCCTCGACGGCCCCGCCGACGAGGAGGCCGATGCGCTCCTTCATCTCGCGTGCCGCCTTGTTGGTGAAGGTCACGGCCAGCATCTGGCTGGGGAAGGCGCGGCCGGTGGCGAGGATATGGGCGATGCGGGTGGTCAGCACGCGCGTCTTGCCGGTACCGGCGCCGGCAAGCACCAGCACGGGTCCGTCGAGCGTTTCCACCGCCTCGCGCTGCTCTGGGTTGAGGCCGGAGAGATAATCCGGCGCCCGGTGCGCGTCGCGGGCCGCCATGGCACGCGCGGCGATGCCGCCCGTCGGCTTGGCCGGTGCTGCGGGCTTGCCGGCCAGCTGCGGGTCCTCGTCG
The DNA here is from genome assembly GCF_004284735.1 of Shinella sp. JR1-6. Classification (NCBI taxonomy): domain Bacteria; kingdom Pseudomonadati; phylum Pseudomonadota; class Alphaproteobacteria; order Hyphomicrobiales; family Rhizobiaceae; genus Shinella; species Shinella sp. JR1-6. Next base: position 240,752 of record NZ_SHMI01000004.1, read on the forward strand.
AAGAAGGGAATGTCGTCGTAACCGCTGATCATGCGGCTCAATGTAGTGATTCGGTCCCGAAAGGCCAGTTTTCCGTTCTGCTTTTATTCCACGGGGGAAAAGAATGGCCGGAAGATTGTGGAAAGCGGCGCTGTTCAGGCCTGTCGGCGGTCCGCATCGAAGACGTCGTCCACGGGCACCTGCAGGGCGGTGGCGAGCTGGTTCGTCTTGCCGGCAAGCGAGACGATGGCCAGGAGTTCGGCATAGTGCGCGTCCGTCATGCCCTTGGCTTTCGCCGCCGCGGTGTGGGAGTGGACACAATAGCTGCAGCCGTTCGTTATCGAGACCGCGATATAGAGCATCTCCTTGACGAGCGGATCGAGCGTCGAGGGTGTCGCCATGACGACCTTCACCTCCGCCCAGGTGCGCTCCAGGAGCGCCGGGTCGAAGGCGAGGTAGCGCCACATGTTGTTGACGAAGTCCGACTTGCGGGTGGCGCGGATGTCATCGAACACCGCCTTGACGCGCGGATCGGTTTCCAGATTGTCGGCGGGCTTGACGGTGCTCATGAGCGTCTCCGAGGAATGGGCCGGCGGAAAACCGCCGGCCGGAAGGGATCAGGCGAGGGCGATGACACGGGACGGGCCACCCGTGCCGCCGCGCACCTTGGGTGCGCCGACGATGAGGGTTGCGCCCTTGGCCGGAAGCTTGTCCAGATTGGCGGCCGCTTCAAGGCCCCAGCGGCCCGAGGGCAGCCAGGAATAGTGCGTGGCGAAATCCGGGGAGATGCCGTGGTCGAGCGAAAGCGTATCGACGGCGATGCCGACGGCGCTCGAATTTTCCGCAAGGTACTGCACCGCTTCGACATGGAAGCCGGGGAAGTGCAATTTCCCCTCGCCATCGGCATTGCGGAACTTGTCGGTGCCGAGGTGCTTGTCCCAGCCGGAAAGAAGGGCAACGCAGGCCTTTTCCGGCAGGTCGCCATTGGCGGATATCCAGGCCTTGATGTCATCCGGCGTCAGCTGCGCATCGGCATTGGCGGCGGCCTTTTCCCGGATGTCGATGACGGCGAGGGGCACGACCAGATCGGATACCGGGATTTCCGCCACGGATGTGCCGTCCTCGGTAAAATGCAGCGGCGCATCGAGATGGGTGCCGGTGTGCTCGTTGTACCGGAGTTCGAAGATGTTGAACTTGTGTTCCTTGTAGTTGAATTTCTGCTCGCGCCAGAACTGCTGCGGCCCGAAAAAGGTCGGGAACTCCTCATAGAGTTCGTGGGTGAGGTCCGTCGCCTTCGTCGGTGCCTGGGCCAGTGCCGGGCTCAGCGCGCCGCTACCTGCGGCAGCGACCGTTGCTGCTCCGGCGGCGGCGGCGCGGAAAAAGCTTCTCCTCGAAAGCATGCGGTTCTTGACGGTATCGATGACGCAGGCGTCACACATGGAATTCCCCCTGTCGTTCAATGCGTTGATGAAAGAATACTGAAATAGGGCTTGGCCGCTAGGGCCGGGAAAAAGCTATCACAAGTGTTGGAGGCGTCCAGTCATGCACGTGCTCGCAAAAAGCGCGGCGAGGGAAGATTTCTCCACCTTTTCTTACATTTCGGTAACAGAGCGGGCCACCAATCTTACATTTCGGTAATGAACGCATTCTTTCATTGCTCGTTCATTTTCAAAGCGGGATACTTGGCCTATGTCGCGCCGCAACAGGCGACGGTTCGCTTCCTTCGGAGACAGATTGCATGCGGGTTTGGAAACAGCTCCTCATAAGCCTTGGCGTCCTTTCGGCCGGGGTCTTGCTCTGGGGTCGCTTCGTGCCCGGGGCAAACGCCACGCTGCAGGCCACGGGTCTGCCGGGGTCGCTCGTGGCGGTCATCGCGCCGGCCGGCGACGGTGAGGCGCAGGGCGGCCGCGAAGGTGGTCGCCGCGGCGGTTTCGGTGGCGGACCGGCGCTTGTCGCCACCAAACCTGCCGCCATGTCGGTCGTCAACGACCGGCTGAACGCCATCGGCGACGGCGAGGCGATCCGCACCGTGACCGTCACGCCCTATGCCACCGGCAACCTCACGGAAGTGCTGGTGAAGTCCGGCGAACGGGTGGAGCAGGGCCAGGTGATCGCCCGCCTCGACAGCGACGAGCAACGCATCGCAGCCGATCAGGCGCGCGTGGCGCGCGACAGCGCCCGGCAGAAGCTGACGCGGATCGAGAACCTGAAATCCACCATGAGCATTGCCGAATTGCAGGACGCCCAGACGGCGGTGCAGGCTGCGGAACTGGCACTGCAGAATGCCGAGCTGACGCTGCGCCGCCGCGACATCACCGCGCCCTATGGCGGTGTCGTCGGCATCATCTCCGTCAATCCCGGCGACTATGTCACCACAGCCTCGGCGATCGCCCGCATCGACGACCGCTCGGAAATCCTCGTCGATTTCTGGGTTCCGGAGCGGTTTGCGACAAGCATGCGTGTCGGTGGCGCCGTGACGGCGACGGCGGTCGCGCGGCCGGGCGAGACCTTTACGGGCGAGGTGCAGGCGATCGACAACCGCATCGACCAGGAAAGCCGAACACTGCGCGTGCGCGCCCAGATCGACAACCCCGAGGATCTCCTGCGCGCGGGCATGTCCTTCCAGGTGACCATGCGCTTTGCCGGCGACCTTTATCCGAGCGTCGATCCGCTTTCCGTGCAGTGGAGCGCCGATGGCTCCTATGTCTGGCGCGTCAAGGATGAAAAGGTCGAGCGCGTGCCGGTTCACATCGTGCAGCGCAATCCGGACAAGGTTCTGGTGAAGGCCGAGATCGCCGAGGGCGACCAGATCGTCACCGAGGGCGTGCAGACGCTGCGGCCGGGCGGCGCGGTGCGCACGGCGGCGCGGGAGCGTGACCAGCAGACGACCTCCTCCGTGGCGGAGGGGTCGTGATGTCGGGGGAGGGGAACGCGCTCGACACGTCCGGCAAGGCGGGTTTCACCGCGCTCTTCATCCGCCGGCCGATCTTCGCCCTCGTGCTCAACACGCTGATCGTCGTCGCCGGCCTTGCCGCCTTCAACGGTGTGGAGATCCGCGAGCTTCCCTCCGTCGACCAGCCGGTCATCAGCGTCTCGACGGAGTTCGACGGCGCCTCACCGGAAACCGTCGACCGCGAGCTGACGGACGTGATCGAAGGCGCGGTCTCGCGGGTCCAGGGCATCAAGGACATCTCCTCGTCCTCCTCCTTCGAACGCAGCCGCGTCACCCTGCAATTCTCCGATACGACCGACGTCAACCAGGCCGCCAACGACGTGCGCGATGCACTCGGCCGGGTGGCGAACCAGCTTCCCGACGGCGCCGACGAGCCGCGCGTCGTGAAGGCGGATGCGGACAGCCAGCCGATCATGCGCCTGGCGCTGACCTCGGACAGGCTGTCGCTCGAAGACCTGACGCTTCTCGCTGAAAACGAGATCACCGACCGGCTCGCGTCCGTCGAGGGTGTTGCCGATGTCGCCGTCTATGGCGACCAGGAGAAGATCTTTCGCGTCGATGTCGACCAGTCCAAGCTCGCCGCGCGCGGGCTGACGGTCGCGGACCTGCGCAATGCGCTTGCCACCGCCGCCTTCGACGTGCCTGCCGGCTCGCTGAAGAGCCAGAGCCAGGACATCACGGTGCGCGCAACCGCGGACCTGACGACGCCCGCCGACTTCGAAAACCTCATCCTGAAGAACCGCGTTCGCCTCGGTGACGTCTCCATGGTGACGATGGGGCCGGACGAAGGCTCGACCGCGCTGCGCTCCAACGGTCGCCAGGGCATCGGTCTCGGCATCATCCGCCAGGCGCAATCCAACACGCTCGACATCTCCAACGGCGTGAAGCAGATGGTGGCGCAGTTCGACAACATCCTGCCCGAAGGCACCGAGATCAAGATCACCAGCGATGACGCCGTCTTCATCGAGGGTGCGATCCATGAGGTGGAGATCGCACTCGTCGTCGCCGTCGTCATCGTCACGCTCGTCATCTATCTCTTTCTGCTCGACTGGCGCGCGACGCTGATCCCGACAATCAGCATGCCGATCGCGCTCATCGGCACGATTGCGGCCATCTACATGGCCGGCTTCTCCGTCAACATCCTGACATTGCTTGCCATCGTGCTGGCGACGGGCCTCGTGGTGGACGATGCGATCGTCGTCCTCGAAAATATCGTGCGCCGCCGTGCCGAGGGCTTGAAGCCGCGCGCCGCCGCCATCCTCGGCACGCTGGAAGTGTTCTTCGCTGTCATCGCGACCACCGCGACGCTCGCCGCCGTCTTTGTACCGCTCTCCTTCCTGCCCGGTCAGGCCGGGCGGCTTTTCCGCGAGTTCGGCTTCGTGCTCGCCTTCGCCATCCTCCTGTCGTCCTTCGTCGCGCTGACGCTCTGCCCGATGCTCGCCTCGCGCATGCTGACCAAGGACGTGACGCACGGGCATAGCGGCCTTCTCGCCCGCATCGGCGGAGCGGCGTCGCGCTTCTACCGCTCGACGCTGAGCGCCTGCCTCGGCGCGCCCTTCATCGTCTTCGTCGTCGCGCTGCTCTTCACCGCGGCGGGCGCCACCTCCTTCTTCACCATCAAGTCCGAGCTGACGCCGAGCGAGGACCGGTCCATGGTCATGCTGCGCGTGAACGCGCCGCAGGGTGTGTCGCTGGAATATGCGCAGGACCAGATGAAGCTGATCGAGAACAAGCTGCGCCCGCTCTACGAGGATGGCGAGATCATCAACATCTTCTCGATCTCCGGCCAGGGCGGCTCGACGAACAGCGGTTTCATGGTGCTGACGCTGGCGCCCTGGGGCGAGCGCGAGCGCACGCAGCAGGCGATCGTGCAGGACATCAACGCGGCGGTCGGTTCCGTGCCCTCGGTGCGCGCCTTCGCCATGCAGCCGAACAGCCTCGGCATCCGCGGCGCCGGTAATGGCCTGCAGGTCGCGCTGGTCGGCAACGACTATACCAAGCTCGGCAATGCCGCGGCTGAACTCGTGCGAAAGATCGAGGACAGCGGCCGCTTCCAGAACGTGCGGCTGAACTACGAGGCCAACCAGGCGCAGCTTTCCGTAACCGTCGACCGCGAGCGCGCCGCCGATCTCGGCATCGACATCACCGGCCTTTCGGCCGCGTTGCAGGCCATGCTCGAAGGCACGAGCGTCGTCGATATCTACGTCGAGGGGCAGGCCTATCCGGTCAAGCTCTCCTCGACGACACAGCCGATCAACGACCCGATGGATCTCGAAAACATCTTCCTGAAGACCGGTGACGGCAAGATCGTGCCCATGTCGTCCATCGCCACGCTGGAGGAAAAGGCCGTCGCGCCGCAGCTTTCGCGCGAACAGCAGCTGCGCGCCGTCTCGCTTTCGGCCGGCCTGAAAGACGGCCTGGCGCTCGGCGAGGCGCTTTCCCTCGTTCAGGAAATGGCCGAGCCGCTGCTGCCGGAGGGCTCCCGCGTGTTGCCCATGGCGGAAGCGGCGACGCTGCAGGAGAACTCGAACGGGCTCTTCATCACCTTCGGCTTTGCGCTCGCCATCATCTTCCTCGTGCTTGCCGCGCAGTTCGAAAGCTTCGTCAGCGCGATCATTATCATGGTGACGGTGCCGCTGGGGCTCGCCTGTGCGGTCTTCGCGATGATCGTGACGGGCACGACGCTCAATATCTACAGCCAGATCGGGCTGGTGCTGCTTGTCGGCATCATGGCGAAGAACGGCATCCTGATCGTCGAATTCGCCAACCAGCTGCGTGACCGCGGGCAGGATATCCGCAGCGCCATCGAGAACGCCTCGAATATCCGCCTGCGGCCCGTCATGATGACGATGATCGCCACGGTCGTCGGTGCGGTGCCGCTGATCCTTGCCAGCGGCGCGGGCGCAGAGGCGCGCATCTCGCTCGGCTGGGTGCTCGTCGGCGGCCTCGGCCTTGCGACCGTGGTCACGCTCTACCTGACGCCCGTCGCCTATCTTGTCATCGCCCGCTTCACCAGCCCGCATGCCGACGAGGAAAAGCGCCTTGCCGCCGAGCTTGCCCATGCCGAGACGCTGGGGCGGCGCGACGACACGGCGCTGCCGCAGCCGGCGGCTGTCCTGCCACAGGCGGCGGAGTGAAGGCCGGCGGTGCTGTCCCTTGCCGTGATCTGCCCTCACCCTTGCACTAACCCTCTCCCCACAAGCAAGGAGAGGGGACTTGCCCCGCAAACGGGCATGGGGTGTGGAAATCAGATCGGCATACCCCTTCGCCCCGCTTGCGGGGAGACGGTGGCCGACAGGCCGGGATGAGGGCGGCCACGACTTTTATCCTTTGCGCAATTGCGGCTGGACAGCCGCTCCTCAATTTGCTGAGTAAATCCCCACGGAGTTGAGGATTTTACGATGGCTTTGGCGGATATCAGGGGCGGCGCACGCAACCACGAGGGCATCGCAGCGGCACTGCCGCGCCTGGCGGAGCGTTTCGGCACGCGATTCCAGACGGGTGAGGCGATCCGCGCCCAGCATGCACACACGACGACCTATATTCCCGCCCAGCTGCCTGACGGTGTCGTCTTCGTCGAGAGTGCCGAAGAAGTGAAGGCTGTGGTCTCGCTTTGCGCGGAGCTGAAGGTTCCCGTCATCCCCTTCGGCACGGGCTCTTCGCTGGAGGGGCAGGTGAATGCGCCGAATGGTGGCATTTCCATCGATTTCAGCAACATGAAGCGAGTCCTGGAAGTCAATGCCGAGGACCTCGACTGCACGGTCGAGCCCGGCATCACGCGCGAGGAGCTGAACGTCTATCTGCGCGATACCGGCCTGTTCTTCCCGATCGACCCCGGCGCGAATGCGTCGATCGGCGGCATGACCTCGACACGCGCCTCCGGCACCAATGCCGTGCGCTACGGCACGATGAAGGACAATGTGCTCGCCGTCACCGCTGTGACAGCCACCGGCGAGGAAATCCGCACCGCCCGCCGGGCGCGAAAATCCTCCGCCGGATACGACCTGACTCGGCTCTTCGTCGGGGCGGAGGGCACACTCGGCGTGCTGACTTCGGTGACGCTGCGCCTGCAGGGCATCCCGTCGGTCATCGCCGGCGGCATCTGCGGCTTCCCGACGCTGAAGGATGCCTGTGATGCCGTCATCATGACCATCCAGCTCGGCATTCCCGTCGCCCGCATCGAGCTTGTCAACACGCTGCAGATCAAGGCTTGCAACGCCTATTCGGGCCTGACGTTGCCCGAGCAGCCGACGCTCTTCGTCGAGTTTCACGGCAATGAGGACAGCGTTCGCCTGCAATCGGAGGAGTTCGGTGCGATCGCCGCCGAATGCGGCGGTGGGACCTTCCAGTGGAGTGCGGATGCGGAGGAGCGCGCGAAACTCTGGAAGGCGCGGCACAATGTCTACTGGTCGGCCAAGGCGCTGCGGCCCGGTTGGGAAGCGATCGCCACCGATGTCTGCGTACCGATCTCGCGCCTTGCCGATTGCGTGGCGGAAACCGAGCGCGATATCGAGGAACACGGGCTTCTAGCGCCGATCGTCGGCCATGCGGGCGACGGAAATTTCCATGTCAGCCTCGTCTTCGACGACAAGGATCCGGCGCATGTTGCCAAGGTCGAGGCCTTCGTCGGCCGGCTCAACGCCCGGGCGCTTGCCATGGACGGCACCTGCACCGGCGAACACGGTATAGGCCAGGGCAAACAGGCCTTTCTGCCGGGTGAGCTCGGTGGCACGGTCCAGCTGATGCGGCAGATCAAGCAGGCGCTCGACCCGGACAACATTCTGAATCCCGGCAAGATTTTTTCGACCCTCTCAGGCAATTAGTCGTTATCCTGAGGCGGTGAAACGAAATTCAAGGCAGGCGGCGTGCTTTCCAGAATCATGCTCTTCGTTGGCGGCTTGGTGGTCGTGGCGCTCTTTGCGGCGCTGCTTGCTCCGCTTTTCGTCGACTGGACCAGCTTCCGCCAGGATTTTGAACGCGAGGCGAGCCGCATCATGGGCCGCACCGTCGTGGTGCATGGCAGCGTCGACGCACGCCTGATCCCGTTCCCCTCCGTGACGCTCAACGACGTGCGTGTCGGCGCGCCGGAGGATGGCCAGCCGCTGGTCGAGATTGCGCGTTTCTCCATGGATGCGGAACTGGCCCCGTTCCTCTCCGGCGAGGCGCTGATCTTCGATATGCGCATCGAGGAGCCGAAGGCGCGCATCAAGCTTTTCGAGGACGGCACGCTGGATTGGGCGCGCGGCCGCAAGTCCGATATTCCCGCCCGCACCGTCATCCTGGAAAGCGTCGCGATATCCGGCGGCGAGATCGAATTCGTCGATGCCCAGACTGGCCGCACCCGCCGTGTCACCGGCCTCGATGCACAGGTTTCGGCGAAATCGCTCGGCGGCCCCTGGCGCATCGACGGGCGCGCGTCGCTTGATGGCGAGAGCGGGGCGTTCCAGCTTTCGAGCGGACAGGTGGAGAATGGTGCGCTCTCCCTGCGCGCCCGCATCGTGCCCGACCGGCTTGCCTTCACTGCCGATCTGGACGGTGCGCTGAAGGTCGTCGATTTCCGTCCGCAATATGGCGGCGACTTCACCATCTCGGAAAAGCCGCGACCGAAGGGTGAGGGGCCGGCCGACCCGATCCGTGTCGCGGGAAAATTCGAACTTTCCAACGAGCGCATCCGCGTGCCGGAATACCGCCTTGAAGCCGGCCCGCGCGAGGACCCCTATGTGGTGACCGGCGAGGCGACGCTCGATACCGGTCGCGCGCCGGAATTCCTCTTGATCGCCGATGGCCAGCAGATCGACGTCTCACGCATCGGCAACGGCGGGGAGGGCGGCAAGACGGGCCGCAACCCGCAGGTCTCCGCTCGCCAGCGGCTACAGGCGCTGCTCGCCATCGCTGCCGATATCCCGATCCCGCAGGTGCCCGGCCGCGCCAGCCTGTTCCTCCCCGCCGTGGTGGTCGGTGACACGACCGTGCGCGAGGTGCGTCTCGATGTGAAGCCCGATGGGGAAGGCTGGCAGATCGACCGGGCGGATGCGCTCCTGCCCGGCCGCACGACGCTCGAGGCCAAGGGCCGGCTGACGCTCAAGGCCAACCGCGGCTTTGTCGGCGATCTGCTGGTCGCCTCGAACCAGCCCTCGGGGCTGGCGACCTGGCTTGCCGGATCCGTGGATCCGGAAATCCGCAAGCTCAAGACCGCCGGTTTTTCCGCCGAGGTCAACCTGACCGACGAGTTGCAGCGCTTCGAAAATCTCGAGATCGCCATCGGTGGCGCCTCGCTGCTCGGCCGTATGGAGCGCGAGTCACGTGCGGATGTTCCCACGCTGTCGCTGCAGTTGCGCGGCAACGAGGTTGCGCTGGAATCGCTGCAGGCGCTTGTCGGCCTGGTGGCGGGAGATACCTCGCTTTCCGCCGTGCTGGACCATTCGATCGCGCTCGATATCAAGGCTGACCGTTTCCTCGCCTTCGGTGAAAGTGCCTCCGGCGTCAGCGCGGCGCTGTCCATCAAGGACGGCCTTCTGACCTTGAGCCGCCTGAACATCGCCGCGCTGGATGGTGTTACCCTTTCGGCCAGCGGCACGCTGGGCGGTTCGCTCTTTGCGCCGAGCGCCGGGCTCGACATGACGGTGAAGGCGGCTGTGATGCGTCCGGTGGCCGAGCTTCTGGCGCGGCATCTGCCCCAGCATCCGGTGCTTGCCCGTTTCCTCGCCAATGCCGGCTATTACGACAATGCGGACCTTGCCGTTCGGCTGGCCGTTTCCGGCGAGGCGGGCGATCCGGCGACCGTGACGATCAGCGGCCCCGTCAATGACGGACGGGTCGAAATGAAGCTTTCCGCCGCGACGCCCGCGGACCTTCTGGCGGGGCGCAATTTCGAGCTTGAGGGCAGCATCTTCAATCCGCAGTCGGTGGTGCTGGCCGGGCAGATCGGGCTTGACCCGTTGCCCTTTGATGCGGATCCGGATGGCAGCGTCACCTTCCGTGTCAAGCAGCCGGAGGAAGGACCGGCCGATGTCTCCGTCGCCTTCAGCGCCGGCAGTACGACGATCTCGGCCAAGGGGACGGCTGCGCTCTCCGCGGCCGATTTCCCGGCCGGTATGCTCGCCCTTTCGGCGAAGAGCGATGACATCGAGCCTTATCTGATGATGAACGGTATCGCCGTGCCGCAGGCCGGCGCAGGCCTTCCGCTCGCGTTGCAGGCATCGGTGGCGACGAGCGCTGCGGCGATCACGATCACCGATGTCGCCGGGGAGGCCGACCGCAACGCCTTTTCCGGCCGCCTCACGCTCGATCGCACGGCGCCGGTGCTCAAGGGCACGGGCGCGCTGCGCTTTGATACGGTGGATTTCGCCTTCCTCGCCGAAGCCGTCGCCGGGCCGGTGACGGATGTGCTCGACGGCGGGCTGAACGCGGCGCCGCTCGTGCAGCCGCTTCAGGATGCCGCCGATCTCTCCGTCGCACTGGAGGCGGGGGCCTTCTGGCCGGGCCTCTATGGGGCCGTGGAGGGCTTTTCGGGCAATCTCGTCTGGAAGGGTGGCGAGTTGACGCTGACCGATATGGCGGGCGACTGGCTGGGTGGCCGGCTGGCCGGGCGCCTCAAGGTCGCCAATGCGGACGAGAATGGCCTGTTCGAGGCGCGGGCGGACCTGTCGGGTGTGGATCTGGCGAAGATCGTCTGGGCGGGCCCGCTGGGGGCCGTCGCGACGGGCAAGGCCGATGTGAGGCTGGCTGTCGATGCCTCGGGCAAAAGCGTGCGTGCCATGGTCGAGGGCGCCAGCGGTTCGGGCGAGGCGCAAATCTCCGATCTCACCCTGCGTGGGATCGATACCGGCGCGTTGCCGGCGCTGCTGAAGGCGGCCGATGGCATCGAGGGCGATATCACGCCCGAGCGCGTCGCCGGGTTTGCGGCGGATGCGATTCTCGCGGGCGAAGCGGTGCTGGGCACCGTGCGCCTGCCCTTTGCGCTTGCCGGTGGCAAACTGCGCGTCCAGAGCGTGGCCGCAGGCGACGGCAAGGCGGCCTTCTCCGGCGATGCGGATATCGATCTTGCCGGCGATATGATGGCGGGTCGGCTGTCCGTCACCTATGCGGCTGGCGAGGACGCGCTGGCGGGGGCGGAACCCGAGGTGGCGCTCGACTATCGCGGCCTCGTGGAGGCGCCAGGCGTGGCACTCGACGTGCAGCCGCTTGCCAACTTCCTCTCGCTGCGGCGCTTCGAGACGGAGCGGCGCCGGGTGGAAACCTTGCAGGCAAACGTGCTGGAAAAGCAGCGCCTTCGGCGTGAGGCCGCGCTCTATCGCTCGCGTGCGGAAGCGCGCGCCGCACTTGCCGAAGCGATGCGCCTGCAGATGGAGGAGGAGCAGCGCCGCCGCACCGAGGCACGCGAGCGCGTCGAGCGGGAACGGAGCGCGCGGGAGGCCGCCGAAGCCGCCGAGCGTGCCCGCCGCAAGGCTGCGGACGACGAACGCCGCCTGCGGGAGGCCGAGGAGCAGGCCCGCCGTCTTGCCGAACAGCGCGCGGCGGCGGAGGCCAGCCGGGCTGAGGACGAGGCGGAGCGCCGCCGCCTGCCCGTCCTGCCGGGCGAAGGCGTGGAGCGTGGCGGCGAACTGCCGCCGCTCGACAGTGGACAGAACCTGAATTTCGATGGGCTGCCCGGTGTGAACTGAGCCGTTCCGGGAAGGGCGAGGACCGGATGCCGGCGCACCGCGCGACCCGGAAACGGGATTTGCCGCCGTGGAAGGCGCGCGTCAGGAGCGCCGCAGCGTTTTGCGGGGGGCTTGCTTTACGCCGCGCCGTTCGCCTTGCGTTTCAGCCAGCCCAGCACATGAAGGCGCAGGGCCGAGGACAGGTTGCCCTCGATGCCCCTTTCGTCGTCGATGTCGCGGATGAGGGCGGCGAGCGGTAGATCGCGCTCGATGGCGATGGCCTTCAGCTCGTCGTGAAAGGCGGGCTCGAGCGAGAAGCTCGTACGGTGGCCGTGCAGGGTGGTCGAATATTTGCGGATCATGCCCGTCCCCCACAAAGGTGCCGTCCGTCTGGAGCCGCTCCATGTGCGAGAGCCAACGGGCGCGCCCTGCTGCTTCGACAAATGCCGCAGCCTTCTGACGGATCGATTCCGCTTCTTTCGGCAAGGGCTTGAAAGATCAGCCTTTGCCGTTCTTGGGATCGTCTTCCGGCCGTTCCAGCTGGCCCTGTTCGAACGCCTTCTGCGCCTTGTCGTTCAGCGTGCGCGTCAGTGTCTTCTCCGCCTTGGTGCGGCCAAAGCTGATGCGGTTCTGCTCGGCCTGCTTCTCTTTTTCGGAGCGGGCCTTCTGCTTGCGAACCTGGCGGAGATTGACGACGTCGCCGCTCATCGCGCGGCCTCAGTTCTTCTTGCGGAAGGAATCGAGCGAAACGACGGAACCACCCTTGTTGTTGTCGTCGCCACCGGTCGGCGGCGTCGGGTCCTCGGTGGTTTCTTCGGTTTTTTCCGCGGCGACGGGGTAGGCGGTGATCTCGGCGGAGTGTTCTTCCTCTTCCTCTACGGCCGGTACGTCGAATTCCAGTTCGAAGCTTACCGACGGGTCATAGAAGCCGCGGATGGCGTTGAACGGGATGACGAGCTTTTCCGGCGTGTCGGAGAAGGAGAGGCCGATCTCGAACAGGCTTTCCGTGACTTTGAGGTCCCAGAACTGATGCTGGATGACGATGGTCATCTGCTCGGCATATTTTGCCTTCAGGTGCTGCGAGATGCGCACGCCGGGGGCGTTGGTCAGGAACGTGATGAAGAAGTGGTGCTCGCCCGGCAGATGGCCGGTGACCGCAATTTCGGACAAAACCTTGCGGATGACGCTGCGCAGCGCGTCCTGGGCGAGAATGTCATAGCGAATGTGGTCTTGCGCCATCCGTTCCTGTCTTTCTTCCAGCCTTTGTGTTCAGGCATTGCATGAGAGCACTTCCGCTTTTCGTCGAATTGCAGAAAGGCTCCGTCTCTTGTTTCAACGCAATTCCGAACGCAAAACCGCTTCACGCTTTTGCTGGAATTGCCTTGGCCTCATACCCTAGGGCACGAGTCATCTGGCACAGCTATAGACCATTTCAAGGGATTGGAGAAGGTGAAGGCTTCTGTTGCCAGGTGCCTTCGGACCCCGCCTGCCGGTGCGACCCGTCAGGACTTTGAGTGAAGTGTCACACCGCCATTAGGCAGCGAGACGAGCTTCCGCATAGTTGTCGTTTGCAACTACAAGTTTAGCCCGATAACGGTGGTACAATGCCGAGCAAAAAGTCGATCTTTACGCCCTTGTCGATCCTATTTCGCCCCCATCAAAAGCCGGTCTGCTTGGAAAGACCGGTTTTTGGTGGAGGCGCCGGGTACCGCCCCCGGGTCCAATGGGTTTATTACACCGCCCGTTTATTGCCATAGCTGCCGAGGCAGCACCCTTCATATAGGCGCTCTCGGCCTTCAAGAAAAGGGCTTTGTGACAGGGATTTGGCAAAGTTTTTCGGTTCAGGCGGTTTCGGCGAGCGGGGGCGGGGTTTCCGCTGTCCATTGCTTCTGGAAGTCGGCAAGCGGGACCGGGCGGCCGAAATAGAAGCCCTGGAAGGCCATGCCGCCGAAGGATTGCAGGAGCAGGAACTGTTCCTTCGTCTCGATGCCTTCGGCGACGACGGACAGGTCCAGCGTGCGGGCGATGTCGAAGATGCTCTTGAGCAGCAGGCGGTTGCGTTTGCTCTCCGGGGCGTCCTTGACGAAGGAGCGGTCGATCTTGATCTCCTGGATCGGCAGGCGGCGCAGATGGCTGAGCGAGGAATAGCCGGTGCCGAAATCGTCGAGCGAGAGGGTGAGGCCGGCGGCGCGCAGCACGCCCATCTTCTCCGCGATGGCATCGACGTCGTTCGCCATCATGCTTTCGGTCAGTTCCAGCTTGAGGCGTGCCGGGTCGATGTCCTGCGCGCGGATCCGGGCGAGCACGGTGTCGGCAAAGTCGACCTTCATGAACTGGTCGGCGCTGACATTGACCGCGAGCCTCAGGTGACGGGTTGCTTCGTCCTGTTGCCAGAAGGAGAGCGTCTTGAGAGCCTCGTTCAGCACCCAGTCGCCGATCGCGGGCATCAGGCCTGCCTGCTCGGCGATGGGGATGAATTCGGCAGGCGACACGAAGCTGCCGTCCGGCCGCCGCCAGCGCAGCAGCGCCTCCGCGCCGGTGACCGTGCCGGTCTGGTCCACCTGCGGCTGGTAGAACAGCTCGAATTCCCGGTTCTTCAGCGCGGCGGTGATGTCGCGCTCCCGTCCGAGATTGCGGGCGAATTCCTGCCGCATCATGTAGAGGCAGCCACACAGCATGGTGACGGCGATCGTCACGTTGACCCACGATCCGACGAAGCGGAAATCGTTGGAAATCGGCCGGGCGAAGGGCAGGGCGATCTGCGTGCTGGCGAAGACGACAAAGGTCGCAAGCGAGAGCGCGACGATGGCGAGCTGCCGGCGCGACGGGCGTTGCTGGTAGTTGATATAGCCGATCATCGCCAGCACGAGCAGGAAGAGATGCGAGACCCGCGGGGCGATGTCGTTCGGCACGTCGAACAGCAGGCAGAAGGCGGCGATGATGACGAGGAAGGCGACCTGGGAAAGGAAGATGGCAGCGGTCAGCTGGCGGCGCCGGGCGAGCACGAAGCTGGCGATCGCGACGGTGACCAGCGCCACGTCCATGGCGACCATCGACCATTCCTGCATCGCCGCGAAGACGAGGCCCCAGCCGGCCGTCAACACGCCTGCGGCGAGGGAGGCCGTGGCATAGACGAGCCGGAAACGATCGGAATAGTCGTCAGTCTGTCTCACATGCGGGGGTACTCGCGGTGGGGTGGTCCATCAGGTCTTGTGCAGATAGCTGTAGCGGAAATTCCTTCAGAAAGTGCAAAAATATCGCGCGGTAAAACCCAGGCGAGCGGGGCCTGCGCCATGTGGAGGCTTTCGCTGGCGCTTTATTAGCGCTTGACTTGCCGGAGCGGCTTGAAAAACATGGCCGTCGGCCGGTGCGCCATGACGGCGGCGGCCGCGCAATCGGAGAGGAGATGCCATGACCGATTATCTCGCAGACGTCCGCAAGTATGACAGTGGTGCGGACGAGGCCATCGTCAAGAAGATCGTGAGCCATCTCGGCATCGCGCTGCGCAACCGGGACTCCTCGCTCGTCTCCTGCTCCGACCCGGAAGAGCTGAACCGCGTCAAGGAAAAGTGGTGCGCCAAGAAGTTCGGCATCACGGGCGAGGCCGCCGACAAGGCGGTGGAGGCCGTCTGCAAGGCGATGGCCGACGACCGCACGAAATCGCGCGTCACCTTCTATTACCTCACCGCAAAGGAACTCGGCACGCTCGGCGCGCTCGCCTGAGGAAATCCGGGACAACCCGATTTCACGCTTTGGCCGCCGCCGTTCCCGCTCTAGTATCTCACGCTGGACAACGAATCGGCGGCGACCATGCAGCAATATCTCGACCTTCTCGCCCATGTGATGGAAAACGGTACCGACCGCGGCGACCGGACCGGCACGGGCACGCGTGGCGTCTTCGGCTACCAGATGCGCTTCGATCTCTCGGAAGGTTTTCCGGTTCTGACCACCAAGAAGCTGCATCTGCGCTCGATCATCCATGAGCTCCTGTGGTTCCTGAAGGGTGACACCAACATCGGCTATCTCCATGAGAACGGTGTCACCATCTGGGACGAATGGGCGGATGCCGAGGGTGAACTCGGCCCGGTCTACGGCTACCAGTGGCGCTCCTGGCCGACCCATGACGGCCGCCATCTCGACCAGATCGTCGCCGTCGTCGACAGTATCCGGCGCAATCCGAATTCCCGCCGTCATATCGTCTCGGCCTGGAACCCGGCGCTGGTCGACGAGATGGCGTTGCCGCCCTGCCATTGCCTGTTCCAGTTCTACGTGGCGGACGGAAAGCTCTCCTGCCAGCTCTACCAGCGTTCCGCCGACATCTTCCTCGGCGTGCCCTTCAACATCGCCTCCTATGCGCTGCTGACCATGATGGTGGCGCAGGCGACCGGCCTGCAGCCGGGTGATTTCGTGCATACGCTGGGCGACGCGCATATCTACTCCAACCATTTCGAGCAGGTGCGCACCCAGATGGCCCGCCGCCCGAAGCCCTTGCCCTTCATGAAGCTCAATCCTGATGTGAAGGACCTTTTCTCCTTCAAATTCGAGGACTTCACCCTGATTGGCTATGAAGCCGATTCAACCATCAAGGCGCCCATCGCCGTCTGATTTTCGGGTACTCGCATGACTGAAGCCAAGATCGTCCTCGTCGTGGCTGCCGCCAGGAACGGCGTCATCGGCCGCGACGGCGACCTGCCGTGGCGCCTGCCGTCGGATCTCAAGCGCTTCAAGCAGTTGACGCTCGGCAAGCCGGTGGTGATGGGGCGGAAGACCTGGGAATCGATCGGCAAGCCGCTGCCGGGCAGACCGAACATCGTCATCACCCGTGATGTGTCATTTTCCGCACCCGGCGCTGCGGTCGTTTCCTCGCTCGACGCAGGGCTTTCCGCTGCCCGCCGTGAGGCGGAAGGACTTGGCGTGGACGAGATCTGCGTCATCGGCGGCGGGCAGATTTATGCGCAGGCCTTCGACCGGGCGGACATCCTGCACGTCACCCATGTCCAGGCGGATGTGGAGGGCGATGCGCGCTTTCCCGATATCGATCCGGCAGTCTTCGAAAAAGTGGTGGACGAGCCGATTCCGCAGGGAGAGAAGGACAGCCACGCCATGCGCTTCGTCACCTGGCGTCGAAAAGCGGTCCTGTAGCCCCGATCACGAACTATTTTGCCGCACAAGCCGGCAAGCTCACGCGGATTTGTTGAAAGGTGCCGGAGTGATACCTATAACGGGTTCACCTCGCGTAGCGCGGTGAAACATTCCGCGAAGCGCGGCACGTAGGGATTTAAAGAAAGAGGTATTGATGCCCTGGAGCAATCAGAACGGCGGCGGCGGCCCTTGGGGCGGTGGCAGCGGCGGTGGTGGAAACAATCAGGGGCCATGGGGGCAGGGTCCGAACCGGCCCCGCGGCGGCGGCGGAAGCGGCAATGGCGGCCCGCCCGACCTCGAGGATATCATCCGGCGCGGCCAGGATCAGCTGAAGAACGTCATGCCTGGTGGCATCAATGGCGGCGTCGTGGTCATCGCGCTGCTTCTTGTCGGCGTCTTCTGGCTGATGAACGCCATCTACACCGTTCAGCCGGACGAGCGTGGCGTCGAGCTGCGCTTCGGCAAGCCGAAGCAGGAAGTCGCCATGCCCGGCCTGCATTTCCACCTCTGGCCGCTCGAAACCGTCGAACTCGTCAAGATCACCGAGCAGCAACAGAATATCGGCCGCCGCTCGGCCTCGTCGAATGCCGAAAATTCCGGCCTGATGCTCACGGGTGATCAGAACATCGTCAACGTGCAGTTCTCGGTGCTCTATTCGGTCACGGATCCGCAGTCCTACCTCTTCAATCTCGAATACCCGGCGGAGACGCTGCAGCAGGTTTCCGAAAGCGCCATGCGCGAAGTCGTCGGCCGCCGCCCCGCCCAGGACATTTTCCGCGACAACCGTCAGGCCATCGCGGAGGGCGTGAAGACGACGATCCAGGCGACCATGGACGCTTACGGCGCCGGCATCTCGATCAACACCGTCGCCATCGAGGACGCTGCCCCGCCGCGCGAGGTCGCCGACGCCTTCGACGAAGTGCAGCGCGCCGAGCAGGACGAAGACCGCTTCGTCGAGGAAGCCAACCAGTACGCCAACCAGAAGCTGGGTCTTGCCCGCGGTCAGTCGGCGCAGATCCGCGAAGAGGCGGCCGCCTACAAGGACCGTGTCGTCAAGGAAGCGGAAGGTGAGGCGGCGCGCTTCCTCTCCATCTACGAACAGTACAAGGTAGCGCCCGATGTCACCCGCAAGCGTCTTTTCCTTGAAACCATGGAAGACGTGATGAAGAACTCCAAGAAGGTCATCATCGACGAGAAGCAGGGCGGCCAGGGTGTGGTTCCCTTCCTTCCCCTCAATGAACTCGGCCGCACCACCGGCCAGCAGGCGGGAGGCACGCAGTAATGGGCAACCGTATACCGGCAATCCTGATCGCCGTCGGCGTTCTCCTCTTCATCGTCTATTCCTCGGTGTTCGTCGTCAACGAACGCCAGCAGGCGATCGTCATCCGCTTCGGCCAGATCCAGGACGTCAAGTCCGAACCCGGCCTCTACTTCAAGCTGCCCTTCGGCTTCATGGATGCCGACAGCGTGCAGTACATCCAGGATCAGGCGCTGCGCTTTGATCTCGACAACATCCGCGTCCAGGTCTCGGGCGGCAAGTTCTACGAGGTCGATGCCTTCGTGGTCTACAAGATCACCGATGCCCGCCGCTTCCGCGAAACGGTTTCGGGCGATCGGGAATCGGCTGAAGCGCGCCTGCGTACCCGTCTCGACGCGGCCCTGCGCCGGGTCTACGGTCTGCGCGGCTTCGAGTCCGCTCTTTCCGAAGAGCGCGCCTCGATGATGCGTGAAGTGCGCGGCGAACTGACGAACGATGCCTCGAGCCTCGGCCTCACGATCTCCGACGTTCGTATCCGTCGTACGGACCTGACGCAGGAAGTCTCGCAGCAGACCTATGACCGTATGAAGGCCGAGCGTCTGGCGGAAGCCGAACTCATCCGTGCCCGTGGTAACGAAGAAGGCCAGCGCCGCCGCGCCATCGCCGACCGTCAGGTCGTCGAGTTCGTCGCCGCCGCGCAGCGCGATTCGGAAATCCTGCGAGGCGAGGGCGACGGCGAACGCAGCCGTGTCTACGGCGAAGCCTTCTCCCAGGATGCGGCTTTCTACGACTTCTACCGGTCCATGATCGCTTATCGCGATGCGATGAGCACTTCCGACACCACGCTTGTGCTGTCGCCGCAGTCGGAGTTCTTCCGCTACTTCGAGGATGCCGCCGGTGCGAAGCCGGTGACCTCGGGCACGGCGACGACGCCGTCGACCGCAAACTGAGAACGGCATGACCGATTTCCTGACGGGGATCGCGTTCTTCCTGATCATCGAGGGGCTGGTGTACGCACTGGCCCCTTCGATTTTGAAGCGCATGGCGGAAATGCTGCCGCAGATTCCGGAAAGCCAGCTGCGTGCCTCCGGGCTCGTCGCCGTGGCGCTCGGCGTCGCCATGGTGTGGTTCATCCGCGGCGCGTGAACGCGGCCCTTGCGGCTGCCTGCGAAGACGGGCAAGACTTCACATGAATTCAGCGCGGCGGACTGATTTTTGCCGTATCCGGGGCAAACACTCGCCGCGACAATCAGACGAAAGAGGATGCCGACCATGGCTTTGAAGATGAGGTCCAGCGTTGCCCATGCGGCACTCGCACTCGCGGTGAGTTTTTCGCTGGTCGCGGGGGGACCGTTTGCCGTGCCGGCAGCTGCGCAGGTCAAGCCGAACGGCCCGGAATCGGTCGCCGATCTTGCCGAAAACCTGCTCGACGCCGTAGTGAACATCTCCACCTCGCAGAACGTCAAGAGCGACGACAAGGCGCCCATCCCGCAGGTGCCGGAAGGTTCGCCCTTCCAGGATTTCTTCGACGAATTCTTCAAGGGTGAGGGGGGCGAGGGCTCCAACCAGGGCCAGACCGTCAACTCGCTCGGTTCCGGCTTCGTCATCGACCCTTCGGGCTTCATCGCCACGAACAACCATGTCATCGAGGGCGCTGACGACATCGAGGTGAATTTCGCCAACGGTTCCAAGCTGAAGGCAAAACTCGTCGGCACCGACCCGAAGACCGATCTGGCGCTCTTGAAGGTCGAGCCGAAATCGCCGCTGAAGGCGGTGCCGTTCGGCGATTCCCGCACCATGCGCATCGGTGACTGGGTGATGGCGATCGGCAACCCGTTCGGCCTTGGCGGCTCGGTGACCGTTGGCATCATTTCCGCGCGGGGGCGCAACATCAATGCTGGCCCCTACGATAATTTCATCCAGACGGACGCCGCCATCAACCGCGGCAATTCCGGCGGTCCGCTGTTCAACATGAAGGGCGAGGTCATCGGCATCAACACGGCGATCATCTCGCCTTCCGGCGGGTCGATCGGCATCGGCTTCTCCGTGCCGACGGAGCTTGCGCAGAACATCTTCATGCAGCTGCGCGATTTCGGCGAGACGCGGCGCGGCTGGCTCGGCGTACGCATCCAGCCGGTCACCGACGACATTGCCGAAAGCATCGGCATGAGCGAGGCCAAGGGCGCGCTCGTTGCCGGCATCATCAAGGGCGGGCCGGTCGACAACGGCTCGATCATGACCGGTGATGTCATCACCCGCTTCGACGGCAAGGATGTCGACGAGATGCGCGACCTGCCGCGCGTCGTTGCCGAAAGCCCGGTCGGCAAGGCGGTCGACGTCGTATTGCTGCGCGACGGCAAGGAGATGACCGTCAAGGTCACGCTCGGCCGCCTCGAGGACGGCGAGAAGCAGGCCGAGGATGACGACGTGACCCAGGACGAGGGCACGACGCCCGAGACCGGCGAAGCCCAGCCCAGCAAGGCCGACATGGTGCTTGGCATGGGCATCAGCGACCTCGGCGAGGAGGCGCGCAAGACCTTCGAGATCGTCGAAAGCGTCAAGGGCGTCGTGATCACCGAGGTGGCGCCCGATTCGGCTGCCGCCGAACGCGGCATCGTGCCCGGCGATGTCATCGTCGAGATCGGCCAGGAGGCAGTGACGACGGCGGAAGAGGTCAAGGCCCGAATCGCCAAGCTGAAGTCCGAAGACCGCCGCAACGCGCTGATGATGATCGCCAACCGCACCGGAGCACTGCGCTACATCACCGTGCGCATCGATTAAGGCGAGTCCCGCCAAGGGTTTGCAGGCGAAAGCCGAAAAACGGATTCAGGCCGTTGGAGCATTGCTTCAACGGCCGTTTTCATGGCCGTGGCTAGCGATTGTACCAGGTTGCACGATCCAGCGTGTAGAGCACGTGCGGGCGCAGCGCATCGTCGAGGCCTGGCATGTCGAAATTCCGCTCGGGAGCCGCGCGCATGCCGATGCGCTGCATGACGGCGATCGAGCGCGTGTTTCCGGCGACTGCGAAGGAGACGATCTCGCCGAGGTTCTTTTCTGTGAAGCCGAAGGCGAGCAGCCGTTCGGCGGCCTCGGTGATGTAGCCCTTGCCCCAGTGACGCCGGGCCAGCCGCCAGCCGATTTCCACCGTGCCGGCCGGCAGGTGCGGTTCAAGCCGTTCCGTCGTGCGCGCGAGACCGCAGAAGCCGAGCGCCGCGTCGCTTTCCCGCTCGGCGAGCGCGTAGAAGCCGAGGCCGGTCTCGGCGATGGTGTCGCGGAGGCGCTCGAAGAGTTCGTCGGACTGGGCGCGGGTGCGCAGGAACGGGAAGAACTCCATCACCACGGGATCGGAATTGATCTCGTGGAAGAGGTCCCGATCCTTCTCCTCCCAGTTCCGGAGCGTGAGGCGGCTGGTCGTGGCGATAGGCATCAGCCGGCAACGAAATCGGATTTGCGGTAGCCCTGCAGGTAGAGCAGCGCGGTGAGGTCGCCGTGGTCGATGCGGATCTTCGCCTCTGCCGCGACGGCCGGCTTGGCGTGCAGTGCGACCCCGGCGCCCGACAGATGCAGCATGCCGAGATCATTGGCGCCGTCGCCGACGGCCATGGCGTCGTCAGGCGAAATGCCGAGCCGTTCGGAAATCTCGATCAAGGCGTCCACCTTGGCCTGCTTGCCGAGGATCGGGTCGGCCACTTCGCCGGTCAGCTTGCCGTCGGCGTCGATGAGCAGGTTGGCGCGGTTCTCGTCGAAGCCGAGTGTCGCGGCGATGCGGCTCGTGAAGACGGTGAAGCCGCCGGAGACGAGCGCCGTGTAATAGCCCTTCGCCTTCATGGTCGCGATCAGTTCGCGCCCGCCCGGCGTCAGCGTGATGCGCTTTTCGATGACCTCGTCGATAACGGAGACCGGCAGCCCCTTGAGCAGGGCGACACGCTCGCGAAGCGCAGGTTCGAAGGCGATCTCGCCGTTCATGGCGCGGGCCGTGATGGTCGCGACCTTGTCCTTGAGGCCGACTTCGGCGGCGAGCTCGTCGATGCATTCCTGGCCGATCATCGTCGAATCCATGTCGGCGATCAGCAGCTTCTTGCGCCGCGTTTCCGCTTCCTGGATGGCAAGGTCGACCGGTTCGCTGCCGATGACAGCGCGGATGGCCGCCTCGGATGCCTCGAGATCGCTGCCGTCGCGCAGCGCGATATCGCAGGCAATGCCGTCGGCAAGCCAGTAGAGGCCGGACGCCTTGACCGCATCGGCAGCCTTTTCGGCGAGGGCGGGCGTCAGGACAGGATTTGACGGATTGGCGACAAGCGTGGCAACGAAAGCCATGATGAGAAACCTTGATCGAAAGCGGGACGCGATCCTGATAACGGGCCCGACGGCCAGCGGCAAGTCCGCGCTCGCCGTGCGGCTGGCGGCCGAGCACGGCGGCGTGGTGGTAAACGCCGACAGCATGCAGGTCTATGACACGCTCGATATCCTCACCGCCCGACCGCAGCCGGACGACATGGGGGGCATCGAGCACCGGCTCTACGGCCATGTGCCGGCCGGCGCGACCTATTCGACCGGCGACTGGCTGCGTGAGGCGACGGCGGTCGTCACGGAGTTGCGGCAGCGGGAAAAGCTGCCGGTCTTCGTCGGCGGAACGGGACTTTATTTTCGCGCGCTGACGGGCGGGCTCTCCGACATGCCGGCGATCCCCGAGGCCGTCCGCACGCGCCTGCGTGCCCGGCTTGTGCAAGAGGGGGCCGAAGCCCTTCACCACGCGCTCGAGATTGGCGATCCGCAAACGGCGGCGCGGTTGAAGCCGGCCGACGGCCAGCGCATCGTGCGGGCGCTGGAGGTGCTGGAGGCGACGGGGCAGTCGATCTCGGCCTTCCAGGCAGCGAGGGGACCGGCCGTCATCGATGCGGACAGGGCACAGAAGATTGTCGTCCTGCCGGACCGTGCGGTGCTCGCTGCCCGTATCGACCGGCGCTTCGCCGCGATGCTTGCCTCCGGCGCGGTGGCGGAGGTGCAGGCGCTGCTGGCGCTCGATCTTTCTCCCGCCATGCCTGTCATGAAGGCGATCGGCGTACCGCAGATCGCGGCGATGCTGGCCGACGAGATGAGCGCGGCTGAGGTCGCCGAGCGCGGGGCGGCGGCGACGCGGCAATATGCCAAGCGCCAGATGACCTGGTTCCGCAACCAGCTCGACGAGAGCTGGCAGCGCATCGATCCGCTGGCCCCTACGGGCACGCCCGGCGAGGTTTTTTAGAGGTTTTTGCGATCGGCCCCTCCCAATGTCCTGACGCGCAGGACATTGGGAGGGGCCGTCGTGCTTAACGCCGGATCAGGCTGCTCAACGGCTTCTTGAGAAGCTGTTCGCGAATGGAACCCTCTCGCCGCGGCTCCTGCTGCTCGCCGAAGGCCGGTGCAGGACGCGTTACCGGCTGGCGGTAGGGGTCGGCAGCGGCGCGCTGCGGTTCGGAGGTCAGCTCCCGGCGGATCGCCTCGAAACGTTCCTGGGGCGATGGGTCGTAGACACTCTGGGCGCCCGGCAGCATATCGGGTCGGTACGGCTCTGGTTGGGTCGCGGCGGCTGCTTGTAGCGTCTCGACGTAGCCTTCCTCGTCCTCGTAGGGTGCATCCTCGTAGCCGGTCGGGAGCGGCATGGTCTGGCCCTGGGCGGCAAGGAAGGAATTCTGGAAGCCGGAAATATCAGGCCCGGTGATGGCGCGCATGCGGGCGACGATGGAGCGCAGGTCCACACTTTGCGGCGTCTCCTCGTTGATCTTGACGCCGGTGCCGTTCGCCTTTGGCAGACCGCTGGCCTCGACACGAGAAAACCGCATGCGCATCGGCACGGCCACGGCCTCGCCGAAGGCGATCGCTTCGCCGTTGCCGATCGAGGAGATGAAGCTGGTCGTCGAGGACGAGGAGTTTGGGATCGCCGAGCGAATGATCTCCTGGTCGTGCTCGTTGGCAAGGCGCATGGCGAAGATCGTCGAGCACTGCGAGAGGATCGTCGGGTCGAGCTCGCCGGGGCGCTGGGTGATGATGCCGAGCGAGACGCCGTATTTGCGGCCCTCCTTGGCGATGCGGGCGATGGCCTGGCGCGTCGGCATGAAGCCGAGCTTCATGTCGGCCGGCACGTAGCGGTGCGCCTCTTCGCAGACCACGAGCATGTGTACGCCGCCATTGCTCCACAGGCCGATTTCGAAGGCCATGCGGCAAAGCACGGACGCGACCGAATTGACGACCTCCGAGGGGATTCCGGCAAGCTGGAAGGTGGTGACCGGCTTGCCGTCGCCGGGAATGCGGAAAATGCGGGCGATCGTGTCGAGGATCGTGTCGGTGATCGTGTTCGAGGAGAACATGAAATGGTAGCGCGGGTCGTTGATCGCCGACATGATCTTGACCTTGAGCGAGCGCAGATGCGGCTTTTCCGCCCGGCCTTCGAGGCGCCCGATGCGTTCGTCGATGAGCGCCAGCAGATCGGCGATGCGGAAGGGCACCGGCGTATCCGAGGTCACCGAACTCTTTTCGCTGGTACGGCGCATCAGGCCGTTGTCGCTCGTTCCACGGAAGGCGCGCTTGGCCTCCGGGATCAGGTCGCGCAGGATATCCATCTCCTCGTGCACCGGCGGGCGGCCGCGGAAGACCACTTCGGCGAATTCCTCGAGCTTGAACAGCCAGAAGGGCAGGTCCAGCGTTTCGGTGTCGATGACGACGGCGAGGTCGCCGAAGGCCGAGGCGAACTCGTTGTGCGGGTCGAGGATAAGCACGCGCAGGCGCGGATCGGCCTGGATCGCCTTGTGCAGCAGCAATGTGACCGCGGTGGACTTGCCGACGCCCGTCGTGCCGACGACGGCAAAGTGCTTTTCCAGCATGGAGGGCACATGGATCGTTGCGTCGAGCGTCTCGTCCTGCGTCAGCTTGCCGATGGCGCAGACGTCGTTCTTGCCGGTATCGTAGACCTTGGCGAGATCCGAGGCGCGGATGCGGTGAGCGACGGCGCCGAGATGCGGGTAGTCGGTGATGCCGGCGGAAAACGCTTCGCGGCCATCGGCCCCGACATGGACCTCGCCCAGCAGTTCCACCTCGATGCGGAAGACGGTGTCGTGATTCTCCACCCAGCTCTTCTGGTCGGTGGACATGGAATAGACCAGGGCGACGACGCGGTTGCGGCCGACGGAAATGGAAATGAGGCGGCCGACCGCCCACAGTTCCGTGAGCGCTGTCTCTCCACTTTCCGCAACGGCGCTGATGGTGGCATGCGATCCGTTGCAGGCGACGACGCGGCCCAGCAGGCGGTTGCCCGTCGATACGCCATCCCGGCGATCCTGCTCTCCAGCCACGATGGAGCTTTGGAAATCATTGTTCAGCAATCACGGCACTCCTTGCCATCAATGGAGAAGCCTAGCGCCTGCCGCTTAATAAGACGTTTCGTCCCGAGGCGTCCCCGGCGGGCCTTTTCCCAAAGGGGGCGCAATTCGTGCCGTTTCGAAACAGACGGAAAGGCGTTGACGCGCGTGGGCTTTGCCGTTAACACTTCGCCCCATGAAAAATCTGACGGCTATCATTCTTGTGGTGGGAAGGCGCATGGGCAGGGTGGTGTAACCATCCGGCGAAAGCACCCATGCGCAGTAAGCAGGCTCCTCCAAGGGGCCTTTTTTTATGCCCAGAAGTTCGATATTCACACCTGAAATACCAAAGAGACGGACGGAAATCCGATGAGCGGAACAGAAAATCAGATGACGGGCGCCGAAATTGTCTTGCAGGCCCTGAAAGACAACGGCGTAGAACATATCTTCGGCTATCCGGGCGGTGCCGTCCTGCCGATCTATGACGAGATATTCCAGCAGGAGGACATCGAGCATATCCTCGTGCGCCACGAACAGGGCGCAGGCCATATGGCCGAAGGCTATGCCCGCTCCACCGGCAAGGTCGGCGTCATGCTCGTCACCTCGGGGCCGGGCGCGACCAATGCGGTCACGCCGCTGCAGGATGCCCTGATGGATTCCATCCCGCTCGTCTGCCTCACCGGTCAGGTTCCGACCACGCTCATCGGGTCGGACGCCTTCCAGGAATGCGACACGGTCGGCATCACGCGCCCCTGCACCAAGCACAACTGGCTGGTCAAGGACGTCAACGAGCTCGCCGGCGTCATCCACGAGGCCTTCCGCATCGCGCAGTCCGGCCGCCCGGGTCCCGTCGTCGTCGACATCCCGAAGGACGTCCAGTTCGCGACCGGCACCTATACGCCGCCGTCCGCCGCGCCGATCCAGAAGAGCTACCAGCCGAAGCTGCAGGGTGATGCGAACCAGATCGCGGCCGCCGTCAGCCTGATGCGCTCGGCCCGCCGGCCGGTCATCTATTCCGGCGGCGGCGTCGTGAATTCGGGGCCGGAAGCCTCGCGCCTCCTGCGCGAACTGGTCGAGATCACCGGCTTCCCGATCACCTCCACGCTGATGGGCCTCGGCGCCTATCCCGCTTCCGGCAAGAACTGGCTGGGCATGCTCGGCATGCACGGTTCCTATGAGGCGAACATGGCGATGCATGATTGCGACGTCATGGTCTGCATCGGCGCGCGCTTCGACGACCGCATCACCGGCCGCCTGAATGCTTTCTCGCCGAATTCGAAGAAGATCCACATCGACATCGATCCGTCCTCGATCAACAAGAACGTCCGCGCCGATGTTCCGATCCTCGGCGATGTAGGTGCTATCCTGGAGGACATGGTCCGCCAGTGGCGTGCTGCCGCCAAGGACTACGACAAGACGGTCCAGAACGACTGGTGGACGTCGATCGCCAAGTGGCGGGCGCGCAACTCGTTCGCCTACAAGGCAAGCGACGACGTGATCATGCCGCAATATGCCATCCAGCGTCTCTACGAGCTGACCAAGGACCGCGACACCTACATCACGACGGAAGTCGGCCAGCACCAGATGTGGGCGGCGCAGTTCTATGGCTTCGAGCATCCGAACCGCTGGATGACTTCGGGCGGCCTCGGCACGATGGGCTATGGCTTCCCGGCGGCGATCGGCGTGCAGGTCGCGCATCGCGACAGCCTGGTCATCGACATCGCGGGCGACGCCTCGATCCAGATGTGCATCCAGGAAATGAGCTGCGCGGTCCAGTATAACCTGCCGGTCAAGATCTTCATCCTGAACAACCAGTATATGGGCATGGTCCGCCAGTGGCAGCAGCTCCTGCACGGCAACCGCCTGTCGAACTCCTACACGGAGGCGATGCCTGATTTCGTCAAGCTCGCGGAAGCCTATGGCGGCGTCGGCATCGCCTGCGACAAGCCCGGCGATCTCGACGGCGCGATCCAGGAAATGATCGACGTCAAGCGTCCGGTCATCTTCGACTGCCGCGTGGCGAACCTTGCCAACTGCTTCCCGATGATCCCGTCGGGCAAGGCGCACAACGAAATGCTGCTGCCGGACGAGGCCACGGACGAAGCGGTCGCCAATGCGATCGACGCCAAGGGTCGCCAGCTCGTTTGATGTAGAGGTAGAGACAATTATGAACGCACACCTTCAGCCCACCGGCTCTGCCTATTTCATCGCCAAGGAAACGCAGGTCGCCGAGAGCCACACGCTCTCCGTGCTCGTTGACAACGAGCCGGGCGTTCTTGCCCGCGTCATCGGCCTGTTCTCCGGCCGCGGCTACAATATCGAGAGCCTCACCGTCTCGGAGACCGAACACGAGGCGCATCTGTCGCGCATTACCATCGTGACGCGTGGCACGCCCGGTGTTCTCGAACAGATCAAGTCGCAGCTCGAGCGCATCGTGCCGGTGCACCGGGTTGTCGATCTCACCGTTCGTGCCAAGGTGATGGGCCAGGAGCGGCCGATCGAGCGCGAGGTCGCGCTGGTCAAGGTCACGGGTTCCGGCGAAATGCGCGCGGAAACCCTGCGCCTTGCCGATGCTTTCCATGCCAAGGTCGTCGACGCCACCACCGACCACTTCATCTTCGAGATCACGGGCAAGTCGTCCAAGGTCGACCAGTTCGTGGCCGTCATGAAGCCGCTCGGCCTCAGCGAAGTGTGCCGCACGGGCATTGCCGCGATGAACCGCGGCCCGCAGGGCATGTGAGCCGATAACGGGCTGCCCGCCTTCGCTTTGGAGGCGGGAAAAAACATCACAGGGGCCTTCCGCCACAGCGCGAAGGCCCCTTTTTCGTTCCTAGATCATCTCCAGTGGCCGCTTGCGTGTGGGCGGCGGGAAGGCTTCGTCAAGGAGGCGCAGATCCTCCGAGGTCAGGCGGATTTCGGCGGCGCGGACGTTTTCACGCACCCGGTCCGGCGAACCGGATTTCGGGATGGCGATGACGCCGGGGCGGGTCAAAAGGAAAGCAAGGGCGATCTGCGCGGAGCTCGCCTTGTGGATGCGGCCGATCTCGTTCAGCACCGGGTGGCCGACGAGGCGGCCCTCGTCGAGCGGCGAATAGGCCATGATCGGCACGCCCTGCACCTGGCTCCAGCGTAACAGATCATATTCGATGCCGCGGCGGGCGAGGTTGTAGAGCACCTGATTGGCCAGCGGGCGCGCCGGCTCCGCCACGTCGAGCAGTTCGACCATGTCGTCCTGGTCGAAGTTGGAGACGCCCCAGGCGCCGATCTTGCCTTGCGCCTTCAGTGTCTCGAAGGCATCGACCGTCTCGGCGAGTGGATGGCTGCCGCGCCAGTGCAGGAGGTAGAGGTCGATATGGTCGGTGCCGAGGCGTTTCAGGCTCGCTTCGCAGGCGGCGATCGTACCGCTGCGGCTCGCGTTGTAGGGCAGCACCTTGCTGACGAGGTACACCGCGTCGCGCTGTCCTTTGATCGCCTCGCCGACCACGGTTTCGGCACCGCCATCGGCATACATTTCCGCCGTATCGATGAGCGTCATGCCGAGATCGATGCCGGTGCGCAGACTGTTCGCCTCTTCGGCCATCGAGGCATCGCCTTCGCCCATGTGCCAGGTTCCGAGCCCGAGGGCCGGCACCTGCCGACCGCCAGGGAAAGTGACTGCCGGTAGTTCCGCTTTCATGTTGCGCTCCGCTTGCAAGGGCCATGCATCAGCCATTCAAATTGCGTGCATGACAAGAATTGGCTGGTCGTTGCAAGGAGATGGACTATCAATCGGAAAAAACAACCGGGATATTCAGGACCTCCCATGCAGATCGAGATTTTTCTGGCGCTTCTGGTCTTTGCCTTTACCACCTCCATCACCCCCGGCCCGAACAACATGATGCTGTTTGCCTCGGGCGTGAACTTCGGCTTCGTGCGCACGATCCCGCATATGTGCGGCATCGGCGTCGGTTTCCTCGTGCTGCTGCTCGCCGTCGGCTTCGGGCTCGGCGCGCTCCTGGAGGCGGTGCCGATGGTCTACACGGTGCTGAAAGTCGCCGGCGGCGCCTATCTCATCTGGATCGCCTGGAAGATCGGCACGTCGCGCTCGCTGGGCGAGGGTAAGACGGGCGCGCGGCCGATGAGCTTCCTCGAAGCCGCGGTGTTTCAGTGGGTCAACCCGAAGGCCTGGGTCATGGCCGTTTCCGCCATGGCGACCTACACGAATTCGGCCAACTACACGATGAGCGTGCTGATCGTGGGCGTCGCCTTCGCCATCGTCAATTTCCCCAGCGTCTCCACATGGGCGGGCTTCGGCTCGGCGCTGCGCCAATGGCTGTCAGACCCGGTACGACTGAAGTGGTTCAACATATCGATGGCGCTGCTGCTTGTCGCAAGCCTCTGGCCGATGCTGCGCTAGCGGCGTACAACGGAAGCCGGACGGGAGGGATTGCCATGCACGACCACGATCATGACGACCATCATCACGACAACCACTTCTCGCCGATGGAAGCGCGCGTGCGTGCGCTCGAAACCATCCTGACGGAAAAGGGCCTGATCGATCCGAAGGCCATCGACGTCATCGTGGAGACCTACGAGACGAAGATCGGTCCGCGCAACGGCGCGCGCGTCGTTGCCAAGGCCTGGGCAGAGCCGGACTTCGCCGCCTGGCTGAAGCGGGATGCGACGGCGGCGATTGCCAGCCTCGGTTATACCGGCCGGCAGGGCGAGCATATGCGGGCGGTGTTCAACGATGGCGAGACGCACAATCTCGTCGTCTGCACGCTCTGCTCCTGTTATCCTTGGTCCGTGCTCGGCCTGCCGCCGGTCTGGTACAAGGCGCCGGCCTACCGGGCGCGTGCCGTCATGGACCCGCGCGGTGTGCTGGAGGAGTTCGGCGTCACGCTGCCTGAGGACCGGAAGGTCCGCGTGTGGGATTCGACGGCGGAGCTGCGTTATCTCGTCGTGCCTGCGCGGCCGGCGGGCAGCGAGGGGCTCGACCAGGAAGCGCTTGCCGACCTCGTGACGCGTGATGCGATGATCGGCACGGGGCTGGCCCTGTCCCCGGAGGGGCGGGCATGAACGGGCCACACGATCTCGGCGGCCTGCACGGTTTCGGTCCCGTTGCGCCGGAGGCGAGCGAGCCGTGTTTCCACGCCGAATGGGAAAAGCGGGCACTCGGCGTAACGCTCTCCTGCGGCGCCTTCGGTGCCTGGACCATCGACGAGAGCCGCCATGCGCGGGAAAACATCCCGCCGGCCACCTATCTTGCCGCGAGCTACTACGAGATCTGGATCCGGGCGCTGGAAACGTTGCTGCAGCGCCACGGCTTCGTCAGCGGGGCGGAGCTTGCCCAAGGGCGGATGCTGGAAAAGGGCACGCCGCCCAAGCGCGTGCTGACGGCGGAGATGGTTCCGGCCGTTCTCGCCCGGGGCGGGCCGTGCGATCGTCCACTCGACACGGCGCCGCGGTTTGCCGCCCGCGCGCGTGTACGCACTCGAAATTTCAATCCGGCGACGCATACGCGCCTGCCGCGCTATGCCCGCGGCAAGATCGGCGTGGTCGAGACCGTGCAGGGCGCTTTCGTCTTTCCGGATGACAGCGCGCATGGCAAGGGCGAGAACCCGCAATGGATCTATACCGTCGTCTTCGACGGCGCCGAGATCTGGGGCGAGGGGGCCGCAACCGGTCTCACCGTATCGATCGACGCCTGGGAGAGCTATCTTGAGCCGGTGTGAAACGCCCGCCGATTCGCCCGGCCTGCCGAAATCCCTCGAGGGCGATCCGGTCTTTGCCGAGCCCTGGCAGGCACAGGCCTTCGCCATGACGGTGCGTCTCCACGAACGAGGCGTCTTCACGTGGGGCGAATGGGCCGAAGCCCTGTCGCGTGAGGTTCACCGGTCCGGACGGGCGGTCGATGGCGCGGACTATTTCGATTGCTGGGTCGCCGCGCTTTCTACGCTGCTGGCCGCCCGTGGCGTTGCCAGCGAGGTGGAGCAGGCCGCGTTGTCCGACCGCTGGGCCCGCGCCGCCGAAGCGACGCCGCACGGCAGCCCCATCCTCCTCGAAAATGCGCCTGGCGATTAGCCGGGCCCGCAGGACGTTTTTCCGAGGCGCAAACCCCTATTGACCTCAACCATGGTTGAGCTTCCATAAGGCGCTCCAATCACTCAATGGAGACCCTGATGACGGACCAGCTGCTCTTTCGAAATGTGATGAGGATCAAGACCGGGCGCTTGCAACCCTTCTGCGTAGCCGTGCGTGCCGCGGTCGATTTCGTGGAGAAGAACGCGCCACAGCTGATGGTGCGGGCGTTCATCGACGAGGCGGAGATGCGGGCGGTCAGCTATCAGCTCTATCGCAATTCGGCGGATGTCCTGCATCACTGGGAAATGTCGGATGCGCATATCCAGCGCGTTTCCGAGCACTGCACCGTGGAGCGGCTGGAAGTCTACGGCAATCCGAGCGATGAGGTGGTGCGGGGCCTTTCGCTGTTCCTGGAGGACGGGCGCGGTGTGATCATGCCGTCTCTCACCGGATTTTCGCGCTTTTGAAAGCTCTCACGCCCGATCGGCGACGAAGCGGGCGAGCCAGGGACCGAACAGGGTCACCAGGATGAGCCGGGCTGTCTGCAGCGCCATGACGAAGGCGACGTCGACATTGCTGGAGGCGGCGATGACGGCGATGGAATCAAGTCCGCCGGGGCTGGTCGAGAGATAGGCCGTCAGCGGGTCGATGCCGAGCACGAGGACCAGCAGGCCGGCAAGCAGGCCGGAAAAACTGATCAGCGCGACGATGGAGAGCACGGTGGGCAGAAGCGCCCGTCGCGCATGCAGGAGAATGGCGCGGGTGAAGCCGAGGCCGATGTTCCAGCCGAGCAGTGTGAAAGCGATGACGAGCAGCCATTGCGGCAGTTCGATCTTGACGGTGCCCGATGCATTGAGCACGGCGGCAAGCGCGAAGGGCACCAGGAAGGCGCCGGCCGGGATGCGCAGCTTCTGGCCGGCGAGGCCGCAGACGATGCCGACTGCCAGCATGGAGACGAGTGGCGGCAGCGGAACCGGCTCGAACCAGGCATGCGGCGGTACTGCCACCCCGTCGTGCCCGCCGAAATGGGCGACGAGCGTAGCAAGGCTGGCGACGAAGACGACGCGCAGATATTGCATGAAGGCGACAAGCCGGGCATCGGCACCATAGGCTTCCGCCATCATCATCATGGTCGAGGCGGCGCCGGCCGAAGACCCCCAGATCGCCGTCGTGCCGGGCAGGATGCCGGTGCGGGTGATCAGCCAGCCGCACAAAGTGCTGACGCTGATGACGGAGGCCACGACGAACAGCATGAGCGGCCAGTTCCGCTGGAAGGTGCCGAGGAAATCCTCGGAGACGGTGGTGGCGATCATCAGCGCCAGAACGACCTGAACGACGAAGAAGAAGATGCGCGGCAGGCGGATCGTTCCCCCGCCCAGCGCCACGGCGATGCCGGCCAGCATCGGCCCGATCAGGAGGGCGGCCGGAAAGCCGCCGAGTTCCAGCGGCACCGTTGTCACAACCGAGAGGGCGCCGACCGCGAGCCATTGCAGGGCGGCGGGCAGTTTGCCGAACCCCATGGGCGGGACGGTGCTCTTTGCGGGAGGAGAGGCGCGGGACAAGCATTGCTCCGGAAAATTGGGCTCTCAATAGCGCGGCAGGGCGCCTGCGAACAGGGGGAAATCGCTGAAGGGGCGTTTCCTGCCGCCGTATCGTGAAACAGCCATGTCCCCCTTGCTTCGCAGCGCCGAATCCTGCCAAGTCCGGACATGGAATTTGCACCCCAACAGGATGAAGCGCTGAAGGCCGTCGCGCGATGGCTGAAGGACGGGCGCGAACCGTTGTTCCGCCTGTTCGGCTATGCCGGAACGGGCAAGACGACGCTGGCGCGCCACTTTGCAGAAAATGTCGACGGCGAGGTGCTGTTCGCCGCCTTCACCGGCAAGGCGGCCCAGGTGCTGCGCTCCAAGGGCGCGAGCAATGCCAAGACGATCCATTCGCTGATCTACCGTCCGCGCGGCGAGGAAGAGGTATCGGACGAAGAGACGGGCAAGACCTCGATCGCGCCGATGTTCTCCATCAACCGCCAGAGCCCGGTGGCCAAGGCCGCCCTTGTCGTTGTCGATGAATGCTCGATGGTGGACGAGGCGCTCGGCAAGGACCTGATGAGTTTCGGCACGCCGATCCTCGTGCTCGGTGATCCCGGCCAGCTGCCGCCAGTGTCCGGCGGCGGCTACTTCACCAACCAGGAGCCGGACTACCTTTTGACGGATATCCACCGGCAAGCGCGCGACAATCCGATCATCCAGCTCGCCATGCAGGTGCGCGAGGGCCGGGAGATCGACTTTGGCGACTATGGTGCTGCGCGCGTCATCGGCCGCAACGAGGTGGACCAGTCGCTCGTGCTCGATGCCGATCAGGTGCTCGTCGGCACGAACCGCACGCGGCGGCGCTACAATCAGCGCCTGCGTGAACTGAAGGGGTTCACCACCGACTATCCGCAATCGGGCGACAAGCTGGTCTGCCTGCGCAATGACCCGGCCAAGGGCCTGCTCAACGGCTCGCTTTGGCAGGTGATGAGTTCGTCCAAGGAGACGGTGAAGCCCGGCATCAACCTGATGATCCGGCCGGAAGACGACGACATGGATCGCGGCGCGGCCAAGATCAAGCTTTTGAAGGCTGCCTTCGAGAATCTCGACGAGGAGATTCCGTGGTCGACCCGCAAGCGCTATGACGAATTCGATTTCGGCTATGCGCTGACCGTGCACAAGGCGCAGGGCTCGCAGTGGAACAATGTCGTGCTGTTCGATGAAAGTTACGCTTTCCGCGACACGCGCGAACGCTGGCTCTACACTGCCATTACGCGCGCCGCGGAAACGCTTACCATCGTGCGATAGATAGGACCCGCACGGCGGACCGCTCTTCAGGAAGCGGATGGAAGGGGCCGGTCGTCATGTCCGGCCCGTCTCATCGGTCTCAGTGACCGACGATGCCGAGCATGACCGCCTTGGCGACGGCCTGGAAACGGTTGTTGCTGTCGAACTTCGTGATGATGTTCTTTTCCATCACCTGCACTTCGCCGGGCTCGATTTCGAGAGCGCGGGCGATGCGGCTCGTCGGATAACCTTCCGCCATCAGGGCGAGGCAGCGATGCTCGGCGGGTGTCAGATGGGCGCTGGGCGTGTTGTCGTTCGTCTCCGGCTCGTGGGAGGAGCTGAAGTCGAGCAGTTCGTTGATCTGCTGCATCTGCCGGCGGATCGTCGATTGCTGCGCCACCAGCTCGCGCTTGCGCGCGGTCATGGCGTTGCGGAAGATGCCATCGGCTTCTTCCTGGTTTTCGGCAGCGGAAAGGCGCTCCAGCAGCTCCTGGATCACTGCGACGGGCATGCCCGTCTCGCGGCAGGTGTTGACCACCGCCATCTGCTGGATTTCATCCGGGCCGTAGACCCGCATGGGGCCGACGCGGGCCGCGGTCAAAAGGCCCTTCTCCTCGTAGAAATGCAGCGTGCGGTGGGTCACGCCGAAGGCGTTGGCCATGTCCGCTATCGCAAGGCGCCCGTCAGGCAGGTTCTCCGGCAAGGGCGCGACCGGCAGAAAACGGATGGATCTGCGCGCGCCCTGCCGGCTGTCGGCTTTCTTAGACTCGTTGGTCATCATGAAAGCAGCTCGCAAACAAGTAGATTGGTCATGTGCTTAACCCCCGGTCGCCGGCCCGTGACCAGCTTCACTGTGAAGGCTGGGTGACAAGCCGGCGGACTATGCCCTTCATCGTTTCGCCGACTGTGCATGCCGATGAAACTGTATACGATCGTGCAAGGATTCTGAATCCCATGTGCGACTCAATTGTGCAGGATTCTGAATCCGAGCGGCACACATTACCAATCCGCCCTGCATCGTAAAATAAACCCCCGGGGGGCATGTGCCTATCGTTATATCTAGGGATGTATTTTCTGGTGACGCCTCTCGGTTGGGTGCGGCAGATTCAACGCGTCAAGGTGGTGAAGGGGCTTTGCGTCGGCGACACGCCGGCAAGCGCCGCAGGCAGCAGATTGCAGGCGGTGGGCTCATCGGCAACGGGTGTTCCGCGCGGCGGGTCCTGTTCCACCTTCGCGAGACATTCCATGAGGTTGCTGGCCACGCCGATGCGCATGGCGTGGCGATAGAGCGGTCCGGCGGCCGTAAGGGTGCGGGCGGTGAAGGTGACCGCTTCATAGGCGATGCCGCCCTCGCTGCGCAGCTGTTCGCGCGAGAAGTGGCGTGTGAAGACCGTGGTGCCAGACGGCTCGTGGATCAACCGGGCATAGATGCCTTGGCCGTTCGGCCGGTTCTCGATGCGGATGGCATAGGACAGCGCGTGCGGTTCCTCCTCCTTGTGCGAACCGACGAGATGCACGGTTCTGTGGTAGCCGGCCGCTCCGGCAATGGCGCGGGCCAGCGCATTGCACTCGCCGCCCGATGGCCAGCATTGCAGGATGTCGAGGCTCGGCAGCGCCTGGACGCGTCCTGCAAGCTTGTTCTGCACCGACAGCATAAGCTGCGCCTTGGCGATCGCCACACTGGACGTGTCCGGATAGATCGAGGGCGCCAGGAAAAAGAGCGGTAGCAGCGAGAGCAGGGCGAGCGGCGAGGAGATCGGCGCGGGAAGCCAGGAACGACGGGTGTCCGGCGTGTGCCGGGGTGTCCGCGTGACGGAGGGCAGCAGGTTCCGGGCTTCGTCCGCGGCCTCCGGCTTGTCGACGGCGGCGCTGTATTCCGGGACGTAGCTGCCGAGGGGAACGCGGATGCGCAGGCGGTCTCCAGCGCCCTCCGTTTCGTAATACTGCTCCAGCAGTTTTCGCAGCTTGCCGGCCTGGACGCGTACGAGCGGATCGTTGCCGGCATCGAAACCCGGCGGCCGTCCAAAAACGTCGATGCCGATGCTGTAGCCCTTCAGCTGGGCTGCTTTGCCGGAGAGTTCGTTCTCGACGATATAGGAAAGAAACGAGCGCAGCCGCTCGGACCGGGAGAATGCTTCGCTCGCGATGATGGCATCCAGCGCGCGCCGCACACGCTCGCACGCCGGCCTGTCGGTCCTGCTCATGGTGTCGCCACAGAGGAGACCATCGCTGCTGCCCGATTTCCTTTCCGTTCCCCAAGACGGGACGCCGCACACGGCATCCCCCAAAAATCACGGGGATTCTACCGGTGATTCTTGCGCAACGGCAAGGGGGCATGCACAGGCCCCCGCCACAAAGCCGCAAGACTGCGGTGCGCCGGGCCTTCGAGGCGATTGCCCTTGTGGAAACAACAGGCTAGACCTTGTGCCCAGCAAGAGGAGTTTGTGTCGCCATGCCTGCGAAACTGTCGGTCAATCTCAACGCCATTGCCATGCTGCGCAACCGTCGGGACCTACCCTGGCCGAGCGTCACCGGCCTTGGCCGGATCGCCCTTCAGGCAGGCGCAAGCGGCCTCACCGTGCACCCCCGGCCAGACCAGCGCCATATCCGCTTTTCCGATCTGGCGCCGATCCGAAGCCTCATCGACACCGAGTTTTCCGGTGCCGAGTTCAACATCGAGGGGTTTCCGGAAGAGAGCTTCATGCAGCTCGTCGAGGAGCACCGCCCCGAGCAGGTGACGCTCGTGCCGGATGATCCCTCCCAGGCGACCTCCGATCATGGCTGGGATTTCCGCAAGAATCATAATCTTCTGGGCAACATCGTCGGCCGGCTGAAGAAGCTCGGCCTGCGTGTCTCCGTCTTTGCCGACGGCGATCCGGACCGCGAGGCGCTGACCATCGCGAAGGAGGTCGGTGCGGATCGGATCGAGCTCTATACCGGCCCCTATGGCGGCTGCTACGACAATCCGGCCGAGGCAGTGCGGATTGCCGAACTGCTCGGGGAGACGGCGGATATCGCCTTCGAGCTCGGCCTCGACGTCAATGCCGGCCATGACCTGACCGTTGCCAATCTGCCGGCGCTCGTCGCGCGCATCCCGCGCCTTGCCGAAGTGTCGATCGGCCACGGCCTGACAGCGGATGCGCTGGAATACGGCATGGCGGAAACCGTCCGGCGCTTCTGCCGCGCCTGCGGCCAGGACGTCTGACAATCCGTGCGGCGCCCGTTCGAGCGCCGCACATATAGCCGCATCAACCGAGAAATGCAGCCTTGCTCGCGGCGACGAAGTCCTCGAAGGACGTCAGTGTGCGGCCGGAAAGCGCTTGTGCGTCTTCCGTCACCATGGCGATCTTGCCTTCACGCGTGTTGGCGTCGAAGGAGACGATGGTCGGCACGAAGCCTTCCGGCAGGCCGGCTGCCTTCAGACCCTCGGCGAGCTGGGCATCCGTGACGTGCACGACGGCAAGCGGCTTGCCCGTCGCCGCGGAAACGAGAGAGGCGATCTCCTCGGCCGTGTGCGTCTTCGTGCCGGTCAGGGTATAGGTGCGGCTCTCGCTGCCGGCCTTCAGCACGGCGCCGGCAAGGGCGGCGGCAGTATCGGCGCGGGTGATGTGGGCGATCCTGCCTGCGCCGGTCGAGGTGTACCAGGCGCCTGTCTGCAGCGCATGCGGCAGCGACATGAAGAGGTTTTCCGCATACCAGCCGTCGCGCAGGATCGTGTAGGGGATGCCGGTCGCCTTGATGGCCTCCTCGCTGCCGAGATGGTCGGGGGCGAAGGTGACGAGCGAATCGTCCGGCTGCGGCATCGACGCATAGAGGATGTGCTTCGCGCCGGCTTTCGCTGCGGCGGCGACGGCCGCCTTGTGCTGGGCGAGGCGCTTGCCGGGCGTGTCGAGCGCGTCGGTGGAGATGATGAGCACCTTGCCGGCGCCGGCGAAGGCCGCGTCGAGCGAGGCGGGATCGTCGAAATCGGCGGCGCGCACGGTGATGCCCTTGTCGGCATAGGAGGCGAGCTTCGCAACGTCGCGGGTCGTGGCGATGATGTTGGCGGGCGCAAGCTTGCCGGAGGCGAGAAGCGTGTCGATGACGAGGCGGCCGAGCTGGCCGGAAGCGCCGGTAACGAGAACTGTGTCGGTCATGTCTTTGCCTTTCTGGGGCCTTGCGGCCGGTCCTGCAGGCGTGGCGGGGAGACGCCCGGGACCTGCTGCGTGTTGCTCTCTTATTGAGACTTGCTCTTATCTGGTAATCTGTTAGGAGCTGTAAAGAAGGCAGTTTTTTATGCGGTGGTTACCTGAAGGGAACCGGCTATGAACAAGATCGTTGATCGCGCAGAGGGCGAGCGCGTGTTTCTGGTCGATGGTGTTGCAATGTCGATGGACGATTGTCCGGTACGCGACGTGCTGGACAGTGTCGGGGGCAAGTGGACGTCGCTGATGGTTCTCGGCCTTGCCGACGGGCCGCGCCGCTTTTCGCAGCTGCGCCGCCTCATTCCCGATATTTCGCAGCGCATGCTGACCCAGACGCTGCGCGATCTGCAGCGCGACGGTTATCTCACCCGCACCGTCTATCCCACCCAGCCGCCGAGCGTCGAATATTGCCTGACGCCGCTCGGCCATTCCTTCCTTGCGCTTCTGCGCTCCCTCGTGCAGTGGTCTACCGAGAACCACGCCGCGATCCGGACCGCCCGACAGGCCTACGACGCGGCTCAGGACTGACGCTTCGGCCGCTGCGCCGGACGCTGCATGCGGGAAAAGGGCCATGAAGCCACTCGATATCGGTATCGCCGGCGCCGGGCCCGCGGGGCTTGCGGCGGCGCTGTTTCTGGCGCGGGCGGGCCACCGGGTGGAACTGATCGAGCGCTTCGAGCAGCCGTCGCCCGTCGGTTCCGGCCTCCTGATGCAGCCGACCGGGCTCACCGTGCTCGATGCGCTCGGCCTTTCCCCGACCATTCATGCGCTGGGCAACCGCATCGACCGGCTGCACGGTGCCGATGCGCGGAGCGGCCGCACGGTGCTCGATGTGCGCTATGATGCGCTGGCCGGCGGCCGCTATGGCCTTGCGGTGCA
Organism: Shinella sp. JR1-6; assembly: GCF_004284735.1. Lineage (NCBI taxonomy): Bacteria > Pseudomonadati > Pseudomonadota > Alphaproteobacteria > Hyphomicrobiales > Rhizobiaceae > Shinella > Shinella sp. JR1-6. Next base: position 280,002 of record NZ_SHMI01000004.1, read on the forward strand.
TCGGGCGGCACTCTTTACGACGCTGCATGATGCGGTGACAGCAGCAGGCCTGCCGGTCCGCACCGGCATCACGCTTGCCAAGGCCGAGACGCGGCAGGCCCGTACCGCCCTGCACGACCCCGAGGGCGAGATCGTCGGCGACTATGACCTGGTGATCGACGCGACGGGCGCCCGTTCGCAGCTTGCCGCCGCGTCCGTCGTGGCGCCCGATGTGCGCGAACTGCCCTGGGGTGCCTTCTGGGCGACGCTCGATTGTGACGGCATACCGCATGATGCTCGGGCTCTCGCGCAGCGCTATGACGCGGCCAGGGTGATGATCGGCGTGCTGCCGGTCGGGCGGGGGCACCCGGGCGAGGGGCGCAAGGTCGCCTTCTTCTGGAGCCTGAAGGTGGCCGATGCGGACGCGGTGCAGCAGGCCGGTCTTGCCCGCTGGAAGGCGCGCATCCTCGATTACTGGCCGCAGACCGCACCTTTCCTCGACCAGATCAAGGACTGGGACCAGCTGACGCTCGCCCGCTATGCCCACCGCACCACGCTGCCGCCCGTGGCCGACGGCATCGCCTTCATCGGCGACAGCGCCCATTCGACCAGCCCGCAGCTCGGGCAGGGGGCGAACATGGCGCTGCTCGATGCGGCGGCGCTGGCGCATGCCCTGTCTACGGCCGCCTCCGTGGAGGAGGGGCTGGCGGCCTACGCGGCTGCCCGGCGCAACCATGTGCGGCTGTTCCAGCTGCTCTCCTACGTGTTCACGCCCTTCTATCAGTCGGATTCCCGGGCGATCGCCTGGCTGCGCGACCGGCTGGTGGCGACGGTCGCGAAAATACCGCCGGCACCGCAGCTCCTTGCGGCCATCGTTTCCGGCACGCTCGCTGACCCCTTCACACGGGCCGGGCTTCAGGAATGCCGCTGGCTGGAGCGCGCGTTGCAGGAGGCGTGAACGGCTCCTGCCAGCCGGCAAGGTCGAGCGCCCAGGTCTGCCCCATGAGATCCTGGCCAAAGCTGTGGTGTGGCTCCTCGTTCTCCAGCGTGAAACCGGCCGTCTGATAGATGCGGCGGGCGGCGGTCAGAATGTCGTTCGTCCAGAGCTCCAGCCGCCTGTAGCCGGCGCCCTGCGCAAAACGGATGCAATCCGTCACCAGTCGTGTGCCAAGCCCGTGGCCGCGCGCCGCGCCGTCGACATGCAGCAGGCGCAGCTTGGCCGTCGTTTCGCTCGCCTTCACCAGGAAGACGCTGCCGACGAGGGCGCCATCCCGCTCGGCGATCCAGCAATGTTCAAAGGCCGGGTCGAAATCGCGCAGGAACTTCGCGCAGATCTCGGCGACCAGCGCCTCGTACTCCTCGTTCCAGCCATAGGTCTCGGCATAGCTCTGCGCCTGGCTGGCAATCACCCTGCCCATATCGCCGGCCCGGTGGGGGCGGATTTCGATCGGGGCTGGAGGGTTTTTCCCGGCGAGCAGGGTCGTGACGTCACGGAGCGCCGTCGTCAACCGGCGCCGTGCGGTGGCGTCAAGCGGCGAGATCAGGGTTGCGATGCTCGCCCGCGACCGCGTGGCGAGGTCGGCTGCCACTGTCCGGCCGCTCTCTGTCAGGCTCAGCAACCGTCCGCGGCCATCGGTAGGGTCCTTGCGGATGTCGATGACACCGGTGCCTGCGAAGCTCTTCAACATGCGGCTGACATAGGCGGGGTCGAGCGACAGCTCCGTCGTCAGCTGCGAGGCGGAGGTAGCGCCGCCATTGGCGAGCTCGTAGATGACGCGCGCTTCGGTCAGCGTATAGGGCGTGTCGAGATAGGCGCGGTCGAGCACGCCGATACGGTTCGTATAGAAGCGGTTGAAAGCGCGGACTGCTTCGATCGTGTCCGCACTGGCTTCCTCATGGGTAACAGCCGTCATGATGATCTCCTTCGATCACCATCGTTGCTATTTATTTGACTCAGTCAAGTAATTTGTGTGGTCGCCATTGCTCGCCTGGGAGAGCTGGAGAGCAGATGCAAAAAAGGCCGGATTGCTCCGGCCTTTCCAATTCCAATGCTGTAGCGGCCTATCAGGCTGCGACGAGCTGGTCAGCCGACATCTTGCCGGACTTGCGGTCGCGGATCAGCTCGAAGCTGACCTTCTGACCTTCGTTGAGCGCTGCGAGGCCAGCGCGCTGAACGGCGGAGATGTGGACGAAAACGTCCGGCTCACCGCTGTCCTGCTGAATGAAGCCGTAACCCTTGGTCGTGTTGAACCATTTTACGGTACCAGTTGCCATGACGAAACCTTTCCTAAGCCGTCAAATCAATCTTCGGCCGCCGGGATGGCGACCATGGGAGGTCGAATTTGAAGGGTAGGTTCGTAACTGCAGGCGCGAGCGCCTGCAAATGCAGAAGTCAACGTTCAAATCTCGATGCGAGAGAAATAGGTGGTTCGGCGTTCCGGGTCAAGATGTGTGCGGGCCGGATCGCCTATGGTTTTCATTCGACCGCCGGCAGCGCCGTATCGTTCGAGCATTGTGAAATCGGCAGCTGCCGGAAGCTGTGAATGGCGACGATCCGGCCTTCGGAGGCGTCGGTCTCCACTTTCATGCAGGCGCAGGCATAACCGTAGTTGCCGTTGGTTCGCACATAGTCGCCGGTGGAAATGTCGGGAATCCGGTCGAAACCGGCAGGCTCGTCGCCGGCACCCTGCGTCATGAGCGTCCAGGTTCCCTCACTGTCGTCCAGCCACCAGTTGGCGGGGGTCGGGTTCTGCAGCCAGCCGCAGCGGGTCTCGGCTGCCAGGGCAAGAGGGGCGGTGGCCAGCAGGGCGAGCAGGGTGCAAAGGATCGGCTTCTTCATCGTCGCGTCCTCAATTCTTGATTTTCTTGCAATGGAACGTGTCGCCGCTGGCCTCGGAGACCCAGTCCATCTCGCTGGCGGTGATGTTGGCTAGGCCGATGCGGTAGTCGTCGGCGAAGGTCAGCGTGTAGGCGCCGCCGTCCTGTTCGCTTTTCAGGATCGGCATCGGTCCTTCGCCGGAATCATAGGTTTCGGCGGTGAAGGTGAAGGTCGAGACCTCGCAATCCCAGGTGCCGACATAGGGTGGCTCCTCGGCGGCGTGGGCCGACAGGGTGGAGAGAAGCAGAGCTGAGGCAAGGAGACGAAGCATGGGGGCGGATCCGTCGCAGGAGAGCAGGCGCAGCTATAACGCGCAGCGCCTGCCTCTTATTCGCGTGTTGATCGGCCCATGCAAGAAAAAGTCCCGCCCTTGGCGGGACCGGTGGGAATCACGCCGGGCGGCGCTTGTCGACCCGGTGATGATCGAGGAAGGCGGCGATCGCGGCCTCGCCGCACAGGCGGCGTTGCTCGACAAGGGCGCCGGCCAGCTGGGCGGCGTCGCCGAACGTGCTGATCTCCGCTTCGGCTGTTGCCGGATTGCGGGCGAGCGTGTCGGAAACGATGTCCACCAGGGTGCGCGGCAGGATATCGGTGCACGCGCGCATGCTTTCGAAGACGGTGCCGATGGGCACGATCTGGTCCTCGTAGATCACCATCGGTTCGGCGCGCTCGTCCTCCCAGGCGTCGAGCGCTTCAAGGGCGGCGCCAAACAGCTGTTGCAGAGTGATGGGAGCATGTCCTTCGTGAAGGTCTGGCAGGAAATTCATCATTTTCTGTCTCCTTGGCGTAAGGGCGGTTGGCGTCGTACTCCTGACTGAAAGCCTGGATGCCGGCTTGCCGATGCGCGACGCGATCGGCCCTGCTGCACCGCAGGTCTCACAAATCTTAACGAGCGGAAACGGATTGGGAAGCGAAAAATTTTGTCCTGGGCGGGCCGTTTGCTCGTTTGATGGGGAGTTATGTTTCAAATCAGCGACATAGCGGAAAGAAAATTTCGATCTCATTGTGCGTTGCAGCGATTGTTGCATGTCGCATGGCCCGGTTGAAAAGAGATTCGGCAGGGCAAATCACCCTTCTTTTCTTCTTTGTCAGAAGGCTGTTGACCTTCGGCGCGCAGATCGCTAGAAAGCACAGAACCGTACGGTACGGTACGCAATCGATCGGGTGGATATCTTGCAGGTGTTCGAGCAGGCAAAGGCGGGGGCTGCGGCCGCGGGACTGACGGAACGTCAGGGCGCGGTGCTGGAGCGTGCGCTCGGCCTGCTGGTGGAGGGGGGCGAGCGGGCGTTGACGACGGCCGGTGTCGCCCGCGCGGCGAACTGTTCGAAAGAGAGCCTCTACAAGTGGTTCGGCGATCGCGACGGGCTGATCTCGGCGATGATCACCTATCAGGCCGGCAAGGTGCGTACGGTCGAGGTGGGGGCGGGCGCCCTGACGGCCGAGACGCTGCGCACGCATCTCGTCGCCTTTGCCCGTGACCTGATCGATGTGCTCTCGGGCGATGTGTCGCTGGCGTTGAACCGTCTTGCCATCGGCCAGGCGAGCCGCGAGGGCGCCGGTCTCGGCCGCCTCCTGCAGGAGCGCGGCCGCCGGCAGATCAGCAAGCGCGCTGCGGCCCTTCTGGAGGCGGGCCGCAAGGCGAAGCTGCTTGCCTTCGACAGTGCGGACGAGGCATACGGCACGCTCTACGGCCTGATCGTCTCGGACATGCATCTGCGCATGCTGCTCGGCGAGAATGCCGCAGCGCTCAAAAAGGAATTCTCGCCGCGCGCGGAGAAGGCGGTCGATGCCTTCCTGACGCTTCATGGCGTGAAAGGATAAGCCGGCAGGCGAACCCGCCGGTTCAATGGAAACAGACCAGCTAAGGGAAGGAACCATCCATGCGCGTCTATTACGATCGTGATGCCGATCTCAACCTCATCAAGGCGAAGAACGTCGCCGTCGTCGGCTACGGCTCGCAGGGCCGTGCGCACGCCCTGAATCTCAAGGATTCCGGCGCGAAGAACCTCGTGATCGCCCTCAAGGCCGGCTCGCCGACCATCAAGAAGGCCGAAGCCGACGGCTTCAAGGTCATGACCGTCGCCGAAGCCGCAAAGTGGGCCGACCTCCTGATGATGGCGACCCCGGACGAACTCCAGGCCGACATCTACAAGGGCGAAATCGCCGGCAACATCCGTGACGGCGCCGCCATCGCCTTCGCACACGGCCTCAACGTGCATTTCGGCCTCATCGAGCCGAAGGCTTCGGTCGACGTCGTCATGATCGCGCCGAAGGGCCCGGGCCACACCGTTCGCGGCGAATACCAGAAGGGCGGCGGCGTTCCCTGCCTCGTCGCCGTTCACCAGAACGCTTCCGGTAACGCCCTCGACCTCGCGCTCTCCTACGCCTGCGGCGTTGGCGGCGGCCGTTCGGGCATCATCGAGACCAACTTCAAGGAAGAGTGCGAAACCGACCTCTTCGGCGAACAGGTCGTTCTGTGCGGTGGTCTCGTCGAGCTCATCCGCGCCGGCTTCGAAACGCTGGTCGAAGCCGGTTACGCACCGGAAATGGCCTATTTCGAGTGCCTGCACGAAGTGAAGCTGATCGTCGACCTGATCTATGAAGGCGGCATCGCCAACATGAACTACTCGATCTCCAACACGGCCGAGTGGGGCGAATACGTCACGGGCCCGCGCATCATCACCGCCGAGACCAAGGCCGAGATGAAGCGCGTCCTCGCCGACATCCAGACCGGCAAGTTCACCTCCGAGTGGATGCAGGAATGGAAGGCCGGCGGCGCCCGCTTCAAGGGTATCCGCCGCAACAACGACTCGCACCAGATCGAGGAAGTCGGCGCCAAGCTGCGCGGCATGATGCCCTGGATCGGCAAGAACAAGCTGGTCGACAAGACCGTCAACTAATCGCTTCTGCTCCAGGCAAGACGATACCGGCCGGGCGGTTTTCCGCCCGGCTTTCTATTTCAGGCAACCTGAAATAATGCAGTGCATCCTTTTCCTTCTTTGCGGCGCAGCAAGTAATAAACTTGCCACGAGGCGCGAACAGGAACAAAATACGCGCGTGTTTCGTTCCGCTGTCGGGAGGAAAATGCGATGTCCACCATCATGCAATACTTCGCCTGGTTCGATCTCTTTATCCTGAGCAGTATAGCCATGCTTATCCTGCTCGGCCTGTACAGCGACCGCGCCACCTGAGCGTTGTGTTCCGCTGAAACGGGTGCCGGGGCAGGGATGCTGCGGCCAGATTAGACCCGCGCGAAACCTCGGGTCGCGGGCATGTTCTATTGGTGCGAATATTTAGGTCAGCATTATTGACATAAATACTGCGCCGTGATGAGGTGGGTTCAAACAACAAGCCCGAGGAAACCCCTATGTTCAAATGGGAACAAGCCTTCGCGACGCGTGCGTCGCGCATGAAGGCATCCGAAATCCGTGAACTGCTGAAACTCCTGGAACGACCCGACATCATCTCGTTTGCAGGTGGCATTCCGGATCCGGCCCTGTTTCCGAAGGAAGCCTTCTCCGCCGCCTACACCGATGTGCTGGCCGGCGAGGGCGCGGCGGCGGGCCTGCAATATTCCGTCAGCGAGGGCTACAAGCCGCTGCGCGACTGGCTCGCCGGCGAGATGGGCAAGATCGGCATCACCTGTTCGGCGGAAAACGTCTTCATCGTTTCCGGTTCGCAGCAGGGCCTCGACTATCTCGGAAAGCTCTTCCTGTCGCCGAAGGACACGGCGCTTGTCACCTGGCCGACCTATCTCGGCGCGCTGCAGGCCTTCAATGCCTATGAGCCGACCTATGACCGGCTGAACCTTTCCGGCAACCGCACGCCGGAGGCCTATCGTGCGACGGCGACGGAAGCTGGCGGCCGGGTGAAGTTCGCCTATCTCTCCGCCGATTTCGCCAACCCGACCGGCGAGACGGTCGACCGGGCGGGCCGCGAAAAGCTGCTCGAGCTCGCCGAAGAGCTGGAAATCCCTGTCATCGAGGACGCCGCCTACCAGTCGCTGCGGTATGACGGCGAGGCCATCCCGCCGATCCTGGCGCTGGAAATCGACCGCAAGGGCAGCATCGATGCGGCGCGTACCATCTATTGCGGCAGCTTCTCCAAGACGCTCGCGCCTGGCCTGCGCGTCGGCTACATCGTCGCCGCAGCGCCCGTCATCCGCAAGCTCGTTCTGATGAAGCAGGCGGCCGACCTGCATTCCTCGACCATCAACCAGATGGCCATCGCCCACGTCGCCGAGCGCGGTTTCGATGCACAGGTTGCGAAGATCAAGGCGGCCTATAGCGCGCGCCGCAACGCCATGCTCGCTGCCCTGCAGAAATACATGCCCGAGGGCGTCACCTGGACGAAGCCGGAAGGCGGCATGTTCGTCTGGGTCACGCTGCCGGCAGGCATGGATGGCGCAAAGCTGCTCGCCCGTTCCATCGAGACGGAGAAGGTCGCCTTCGTGCCCGGTCAGGCCTTCCATGCAGATGGCAGCGGCGCGAACACGCTGCGTCTCAGCTTCTCCTGTGCCGACGCTGCGACCATCGAGGAAGGTATTTCCCGCCTCGGCCGGTTGCTCGCCAGCGAGCGGCTTGCGGCCTGATCCGCTTCGGATGCGGTAGGGTTTGCCCCTCACCCTAACCCTCTCCCGGTAAACGGGGAGAGGGGACGTGGTCCACGAACCGGTCATTGGTTGGGAAGCCGGCACTCCATATCCCTTCGCCCCGCTTGCGGGGAGAAGGTGGCCGGCAGGCCGGATGAGGGGCCTATTCCTCCAGGCAGGCCAGCGCCGATTCGAACACCAGATCCGGCAAGACCCCGAACGTATAGGGTGCATGCACGCGCTCCCATTTCTGGTGATAGTCCCGTCCCCACGGGCCGATATTGACCGTCGGGAAGGTGATCAGGCCGTCCGGCGCATCGTCGGTAAAGGCCGCCGATGGTGTGTTGGCGGCGAGCAGGCCGGTTTCGCCGGCCTCCGGCCGATGGCCGAAGAAGCTCATGTCGGAAATGCCGGCAAAGATCTGCTTGAACTTGATCGAGGTGCCGTGCCGCGCTGCGGCCTCCTCCATCACCGGCTGAAGCCGGGCCTGCATCCGGCGGCCGGCCTCGGACTGGTCGAGATGCACCAGCGGATAATGCAGGCTGCCGAAGCCGATGATCACCGCCGGGCCCTCGATGCCCGCCTCGGTCACTGCTGCCGACACGATCTCGCGGCTGACCTTCAGGGGATCGGTGCTGCCGGCAAGCGAGGCGTCGAGGGCTTTCAGCCGGGCGAGCGCCGCACTGCCGCCGCGCGCCGTCACCCGCTCCTGCAGTTCGGCATAGTCGAGCACGAGGCCGTCGGTCCTGCCCGCGTCGCGCCCGCGATAGCGCGCTGCGTGGGCGTCCTGCGTGCGAAGCGCGATCTCCAGCGCGCCGGAAACGAGTGTCCGGAAGTCGCCGATGATGTCGCGGGCGCTGCGCCGGTGGGTCAGCCAGTTGAAGGAGAGCCAGACGCGGTCCGGCGTCGTGACGTCGTAGCCGTCGCGGATGTCGCGCGCCTCGAGGCAGACGGGTGGCGGCGAGCGCTCGCCGAAGGCCTCGTCGCTGAGTTCCGGCACGGTGTCCATGGCGCGCACGATCTCGGCGCTGATGCGGTGGGCGCTCGTGCCGTTGAACGGATAGCCGGCATGGGTCGGCCGGCCGATGACGAAGGCGAAGGGCGCGAACTTGCCGATCGAACCGAGATAGACCGCGCGGCCCTCCTCGCCGTCGCGCTCGCAGCTCGAGGCATCGAGATTGATGCCGCCGACGATATCGAGGTCGAAGCGCCGGCTGATCTCCGGCAGCGCGTTGCGCAGGCTGCGCATGCCGCGCGAACGGTTCTCCTCGTCGGGCGTCGCGACGAAGAGAATGTTGCCTTCCTTGATCTCCAATCCGGCAAAGCGCTCCAGCGCTGCGATGCCGGCGGCAAGGCCACTCTTCATGTCGAGCAGGCCGCGCCCGGCGATAAAATCGCCGCTTTTGAAATCCTTCAGCGCCTTGGTTTCCGCGGCATTCAGCGGCCGGCTTTCGAGTTCCTTCACCAGCGCCTCGGTCAGCGGCTCGGGATCGCAGGCGAGCGGCGCGAGCGTGCCGTAATTGGCGATCGAGACCGTATCGAAATGGCCGGCGAGCACCACCGTGCGCCGCCCGCTGCCGCGCACCAGCGCGCCGACGCTTCGCGTCAGCGGATCGCCATGGCTGTCCACGGTAAAGAGCTGCTCCGGGTGGCGGCTGAAATAGGGTGTTTCGGCAAGATGCGCCCGCAACTTCTGCGAAAAATCCGCCTCGTCCGGCGAACCCGTCACGCTCGGCCAGCGGGTCATCAGAAGCGAGAGCGCGCGGGTTCGCTCGGTTGCGATGGCATGTGCGGTGTCGTTTGTCATGGGACCTGCCGAAAGCGGTTGCATTGAAGGAAGCACAAGGCTAGCCAAGGACAACGGCAGGCGAAACGGCAATTTTTTGGAAAAATTGCGGGTCGTATTGTCGTTTCGGCAGAAGAAACTGACAATTCGGCAGGTGTGATGGATACGATCGACCGCAAGCTCCTTGCCCTGCTGCGCAAGGATGGGCGCGCCTCGCTTTCCGCTCTCGCGGAAGAGCTGAAGGTCTCGCGCGGCACGGTGCAGAACCGGATGGAGCGGCTGACGCGCGACGGGGTCATTGCCGGCTTTTCCGTGCGCGTGACCGAGGCGGACGACCCGCATGCCGTGCGCGCCATCATGATGATCGAGATCACCGGCCAGAAGACGCTGGCCGCGATCCAGGCGCTGCGCGGTCTCCCGGAAGTCCGGGCGCTGCACACGACCAACGGCGCCTGGGATCTCGTGGCGGAAATCCACGCGGACAATCTAGTGGAGTTCGAGCGCGTGCTGCGTGGCGTCCGCGCGATGGATGGCGTTTCGAAATCGGAGACCAGCCTGCTGCTGACGACCTTGTGAGCGCGTGCAGGCCTACGGCATCACGATGTCGATTTCCTCGCCGGTCGAGGAATAGGTGATGCGTCCACCCTTCCAGCCATCGGCCGCCTCCAGCCGGATTTCCAGCGTTACCTTGCCGTCCGGCGAAGGCACCATGAAGCTGCCGTCCGGCGACATCAGCTGGCCGATCGAGAAGGTGTAGCGTGCCACGGCCATTTCCGAGCCCACCTGCAGGCGGGTGAAGGTGCGGGCTGTCAGCGCGCCGAGTTTTTCGGTGGAGAAGAAGGCGAGGTCCTGCATGCGGAAGAGCCGCTCTGGCCGGAACTCCGCATCCCACGGCATCATCATGCTCGAGGCGGTGATGCCGCGATCGTTGGCGTTGTAGTCGCGCATGGTGCCGGGCGTATCGGGCACTTCGGCGAGCAGGCTCATCGAATCCTTGCTGATGATGATTTCGGCAAAGCGCGCGTTCTTGCCGAACTGCTCGCCGATCGTGTCGAGCGTCTGCCATGCCGTGGCCGGATCCAGCCAGTTGCGCTTCGGCTTGCGGGCATCGGGCAGGTTGGCGGCGCGCACGGTGCCGTCCGTGGTCACCTCCACGGTGCCGCTGGCGCTGAACAGCGTCATTTCTCCCGGCTGGCCGAGATCGGTGAAATGCACCACCCAGCGCAGCTCCGGCTTGCCGGGGCCGTCTGTCGAGAGCTTCAGCATCATGTAACTCATCGTCGACTTGTCGTTCTGCCAGGCAGCCTTCGCCTTGTCGCGGATCATCGAGAGTTTCGAGAGGTCGACATCCCCGATCGAAAAGCCGGGCAAAGCCGATGTGCCGGGGAACATCGGCGACGTGATGGGCGAGCGCGTGACGCCGGAAATGTCCCAGGAATAGCCGACCGTGGTTTCCGGCAGGCTGGGATGGTCGGCCTTCACCTGCACGGATTTCGGATAGACCGTCAGATCGCGGACAATGGGCTTGCTGCCAATGACGGAGGCGAGGCTTTCCAGCGCGGCCTCCTTCGGCCAGTCCTCGTCCCTGAAGAAATCCATCTGGCGGGCGCGGTTGGTGTTGGAGAGGTCGCCGCCGATGATCGTGCCCTCGGCATCCGCATAGACGGTGGCGCTTTCACGCGGCGAAGCGACGTAGATCGCCCAGCGGATATCGCCATAGGAGGGCGTCGGCAGAAGGTTCACGCGCCGCGATATCTCGATCGACTGCACCGCGCCGCCGCCTTCGAGCTTGGCATAGCCGATGGCGTGGGTGGCGACCTGGTCGGCCTTGGCAAGGGGAACCGCATCGAGCGGAAAGAGGCCGCTTGCAAGATCGGACACCATGGCCGGCGCCGATCGCGCGGACGGGCCGCCGACGATCTCGGCCTGGAAGAAGAGGAGGCGGGTCGCCTGACGCACCCGCCACTCATCCACGTCGCCGGTTCCGGCACCCTCGACGACGAGGTTCACTTCCTTTTCGGTGATTCGGATCGTGTGCACCCGCGGCGTCTTGCCGAGCGCTTCGGCGACCCGCCCTGCCGCGCGGGCGGCTTCGCCGGGGCCGGTAATGTAGCTTTCCGCGGCGCCGGCGGGCGAAAAGGCAAGGAGGAACAGCGCGAACCAGGCGGCCAGGAATGCCCGTACTGTGCAGGAAACAACACCCATGAGCGATCCTCCGCCCGCAACCGGAATGCGCATCATCCGCACTGGGTAACGGTGTGGCAAGCCGGTTTATTCCGCGAGCGACGAAAAGCGGCTTTCCATTGCCGGTCAGCCGGTTACACTTGCCGGGCATTGCCGGAAAACCTCGAAAGCCCCCATGTCGCTGCGCCTCGCCACGTTCAACATCGAAAACCTCATGACCCGTTTCGATTTCACGGGTTTTCGCAACCAGCTTCGCCAGGACCGCGTGCTGCGCCTCTTCGACATCCGCAACGAGGCGGAGTACCAGCGGCTGGAGGAGGCGCGCACCATCGCGCATACCGACGATGCCCGTCAGCATTCGGCGCTCGCCATCGCAGACGCGGATGCCGACATTCTCTGCCTGCAGGAAACCGACAACATGGCGGCCCTGCAGGCGTTCGAATACGGCTATCTCTTCCGCATGGTCGGCAATGGCTACCGGCAGAAATACCTGATCGAGGGCAATGACAGCCGCGGCATCGACGTGTCCGTGCTGATGCGTGAGGAGACGCGTGACGGCCAGCGCATCGAATGCGTCGATATTCGCAGCCATGCGGCGGTCACCTATCGCGATTTCGACCTCTACACGCCGGATCTCGGACAGGGCCACAATCCGGATGACAGGATCTTCAAGCGGGATTGCCTGGAGATGGACCTGCGCATTGGCGGCCGGCCGCTGACGCTCTATGTGGTGCATTTCAAGTCGATGGGGTCGAGCAGGGACGGTGTCGACGGGCGCCAATCGACCATGCCGGTGCGCATGGCCGAGGTGCGGGCGGTGCGCCGGATCATCGAGAAACGCTTCGGTGCCGGCCACACGGCGGACAAGGCCTTCGCGATCTGCGGCGACATGAACGACTATCAGGAGAAGCTGGCGGTCGAGGGCGACAAGCGCAACGGCTATCGTTTTATCCCCCGCAGGGAGCCGGTGAGCGCGCTTGACGCCTTCACGGTGGATAGTTTTGCCGTCAACCCGATGCTGCGCCGGCCGGTGGACGATCGCTGGACGCTCTATCACAGCCGGGGGCCGGAGGAGCGCCACCTCTGCCAGCTCGACTATATCTGGCTTTCGCCCTCGCTTGCCGAGCGCAATGCACAGCGCATGCCCGAAATCATCCGCGCCGGCCAACCCTTCCGAACACCCTTCCCGCCGGGGCAAGAGGTGGAACGGTATCCGCGCGTCGGCTGGGACCGGCCGAAGGCCTCGGACCATTGCCCCGTCGTGATGACGCTCGATCTGTAGGCGCCCGGGCGTGCGGGAAGCAGAAAGTCCAGGCGGCGCGCATGGCATGATTTTCCCTTGCCCGCTGCCTGTGCCTCGGGCAATTCTAGCACAATGCCTTCGGGCAAAAACTGAACAGGGAGAATACCTTGCCCCGTCGCTACGCCATCTATGACGTCTTCACCGACACGCGGCTTGCGGGCAATCCGCTGGCCGTCGTCTTCGATGCCGATGATCTCGACGACGGCACGATGCAGCGCATTGCCGGCGAGTTCAATCTTTCCGAGACCGTCTTCGTGAAGACACCGGAAAACCCGGCGCACAGCGCGCGCCTGCGCATTTTCACGCCGGGCCGGGAGCTGCCGTTTGCCGGCCATCCGACGGTCGGCGCGGCAATCGCCATTGCCGAGGCGGGCGAGGGCGGCGAGGCCGGCCCGCGTGATCTCGTCAGCGTGCTGGAGGAGAATGTCGGCCCGGTGCGCTGCGCGGTGAAGCTCGGCATCCAGAAGGCGGCCTTCGCCGAGTTCGACCTGCCGCGCAAGGCGGCACGTCTGGAGGCGACGTTCGACCGGCAGGCGCTCGCCGATGCGTTCAGCCTGAAACCCGGCCAGATCGGCTTCGAGAATCACGTTCCCTCGCTGTGGAGTGCCGGCGTCGCCTTCGTGATGATCCCGGTGCACGATCTTGCGGCCGCCGCTGCGGTCGAGTTCGATCCGACGCTCTGGGAGCGCTGCGCGCCCTTCGCGGAAGGGCGACTTGCCTCGGCCTATCTTTATTGCCGCGGCGGCGTCAATCATCTCGCGCGCTTCCATACCCGCATGTTCGCGCCCGATATGGGCATCGCCGAGGACCCGGCGACGGGCGCCGCGGTCGCCGCCATGTCCGGGGCCATCCACTTCTTCGACAAGCTGGTGGACGGCCACCATCCGCTGTTGATCGAACAGGGTGTCGAAATGGGCCGTCCCTCGTTCATTCACCTGCACCTCGATATTGCGGGCGGGGCGATCGCCGGCGCGCGCATCGGCGGCGAGGCGGTTCGCATCGCGTGGGGAACGCTGGATTTGTGACGGTTATTTTGCGGTGCGGAAGAAATTTGTCCGCAGACGCATCTTTTTTCGGGATGGCTATAGACAAGCTCCGCGAACGCCTTTATACGCCCGGTCAGACCGCTGGAGCGGTCAAGTGGGTGATTAGCTCAGTTGGTAGAGCAGCTGACTCTTAATCAGCGGGTCCACGGTTCGAGCCCGTGATCACCCACCATTTTTCTCTTAAGAGAGAAATGGTTACGCTGATTTCTTCCTGTAAAACATAAACTAGGCCCTAGGGGCCTCTCCGCTGGTCCGGGACGTTTTCTGCCGTGCAGGTGCTCGCTGCTGAAGGTGTTGGCTGGGCCTGTTCTGCTGCGTCCTTTTCAGGCGTATTGCTGGCCGGCGCGGGTCTGGGCGGGGACCGGTTTTGGGTCGAACCTCTCCGGGAGGTCGGTGCCAAACTGCATCTGCCAATAGAGGGTCAGGATGTAGTTGCGCGTCAGCGGGGCGAGCGGCAGGGCGGGGGTGTCCTGGACCGGGGTCCATATCGCCTCGTCGATCTCCGTCGTCGGTGCGACCGTTTCATCCTGCAACCTGACCAGAAACACATAGGCGATGATGAGGTGATCCGGCGCATCGGCCGCCTCGGCTTCGAAGCAGCCGAAGGGTGCCATCCGCGAGGGCGGGATGACAAGGCCGAGCTCCGCATGCAGCCGGCGGGCAAGGGCCGCCTTGGGCGCTTCCCCATCCCGTATGGTGCCGCCCGCCTGCATGAACAGGGGCATGCCGCGCTTGCGCAGCAGGAGCGTCTCGCCGTTTTCGCGAACGACGAGGGCGACAGCGATGCGAATTTCTTCCTGCATGGTATCCGTCGGCCTCTTTCATCAGGGGACCCTTCGGCCGGTGTTTCGCCGCTTAGAGGCGCCGCCCTGTGGATTATCCCTATCGTTATATTTCATGAAATATAACGATAGGGAAGAGGGCGCGTTGCGCGTCTCTGCACGATTGCCTCGCGAACCGGGAGCGCCTGGCCTCAGGTGAGGACGTAGTCGACCGGGGCGGGCATGGGCGGCAGGTCGGTTTCGCCGAGTGCGCAGCGCAGATGGATTTCGATCGTCGTGGCATAGGCCGAGATCGGCAGGTCGTTCGGCATCAGGCCAAAAGGCTCTTCCAGTTCCTCGCCGAGCGCATCGAGGCCGAAGAACGTATAGGCGACGAGCATGACGGCGAGCGGCGTCGCCCAGCCCAGCATGTCGGCGAAACCGAAGGGCAGGATGAAGCAGAAGAGGTAGGCGGTGCGGTGCAGGAGCAGGGTATAGGCGAAGGGCAGAGGCGTGTTGGCGAGGCGTTCGCAACCGACCAGCGCCTGCGTCAGTCGCCCGAGGCTTTCGTTGAGGGCAAGGGCCTCGACGGACGCGAGGCGGTTCTGGCGCAGCATGCGGCCGATCAATGCCGCCACGCTGTGCAGGACAGCGTCCGCCGGATGGGCGGGCAGCGCGGCCTCGCCTGTCGCCTGGCTGGTCGTTTCCCGGCGCAGTTGCCGGACGGCGGCGTGGCCGAAGGCGATGATCGCGGCGAGGATCTCCCGCCGCTCCTGCGACGGTGTGCCGGAGCCGTCGTCGAGCACGACCGTCTGCCGCGCGATATCGCGGGCGGTGTGAAGGATCTGCCCCCAGAGCTTGCGCGCTTCCCACCAGCGATCGTAGCAGGCGCTGTTGCGAAAGCTGAGGAAAATGGAGAGGGCGATGCCGATCAGTGTCAGGGGCGCAGGATTGACGCCGGGAACGAGGTTTGGCGCATAGCGGTGTGCGGTGACGACGGCGGCGGAGAGCACGCCGACTGCGGCGAGCTGCGGCCATGTGCGCAGGATCACCGACCCCTTCAGAACGAAGAACAGCATGAGCAGGCTGGGGCGAGGGCGAATGATCATGGGCGGCGATCGTCCGTTCGGCTATGGAGAGAGGATTCGGTTTGTAGAAGCATGGCCGTCGCTATATCTTTGAAAATACATCGTGCCGCCGGAGGGCCGGATGTGGCCGTCTTGTCGACGGAAGGACGCTTCCGGCGCCCGGAACGCCCTGCCGTGCAAAGGACCCTTGAATGACCGAACCCGCCGATATCCTCTTGTTTTCCTACGGCACGCTCCAGTTGGCAAGCGTTCAGCTCTCGTCCTTCGGCCGCCTGCTGGATGGCGAGGACGATGCGATGACGGGCTATCGCACGGACAAGGTCGAGATCACCGATCCGGAGGTGTTGCGCAAGAGCGGCGAGCGCTTTCATCTGATCGTCGTTCCCTCGGAGAAGGCGGAGGACGAGGTGCCGGGCAAGGTCTTCCGTATCACCGCGAAGGAACTCACCGCGGCAGACGCCTATGAAGTCTCGGATTACAAGCGGGTCGAGGTCTTCCTGAAATCGGGCCGGCGTGCCTTCGTCTACGTCAAGGCATAGGGGACGGGCGCGGCGATGAACGAGGAGGCGCCGAAATCGCTCCGGGATGCGCTGGCCTTCATAGCCGGCTACATCGAAGCACCGCTTCCACCGGTGCGCATGGCGCTCTCCGCAGCCTTCGGCCATGTCCTTGCCGAGGATATCGTCGCATCCACCTGCCTGCCGCGCTTCGATAATGCCGCGATGGACGGTTTTGCCATCCGCTCGTCTGATATTGGCCCGGACGGGACTGCGGTTCTGAGGATCGTGCAGACGATCACCGCGGGCCAGATTGTCGTGCCGGCGCTGTGCCCCGGCGAGGCGGTGCGCATCACGACGGGCGCGCCGGTTCCGCCCGGTGCCGACCGCATCGTCGTGCAGGAGGCTGCGGAGATCAAGGGCGGGGAGGTGCGCCTTCGTGTCCGGGACGGAACCAAGCCGAATATCCGCCGCGTCGGCGAGGATGTTTCGCGGGGTGACACTCTGCTTGAGGCAGGTGCACGCATCGGCCCCGGCCAGATGGCGCTGCTTGCTGCCCTCGGCCTTCGCTCCGTGCTGGTGGCGCCGCGGCCGAAGGTGGCGCTGCTGTCCACCGGTGACGAACTGGTGGACAGTCCCGGTTTGCTGGCGGCTGGCCAAGTTTTTGACAGCAATCGTCCGATGCTGTCGCATATGCTGCTTGCAGCCGGCGCCGCGGTGACGGATCTCGGCATGGCGCATGACGATCCGGAGGTGATCCTTGAACGTCTCGTCGAGGCGGCGGCGGATCACGACCTTCTCATCTCCTCAGGCGGCGCGTCCGTCGGCTTTGCCGATCATCTGGCGAGGGTTGTTTCCCGTCGCGGCTTCCTCGAGTTCTGGAAGCTGGACATGCGGCCGGGCAAGCCGGTCGGCTTCGGCGATATCGATGACTGTCCGATCCTGCTCCTGCCGGGAAACCCGCTGGCTGCGGCGGTCAGCTTCACACTTCTCGGCCGGGCGGTTCTCGCGCGGCTGGAGGGGCGGCCGTTAAATGCCAGCGTCCTGCGCCTGCCGGTCGATCGCCCGCTCGCAAGATCCGCCGGGCGGATCGAGGTGCATTTGGGGCGGCTCCGGCTCGATTCCAGGAGTCGCGCAACGGCCGTGGAGCCGCTACCCTATGGCGGATCCGCAAGCCTGCGCCATCTCGCGCTTGCGGATGTCATGATTGTTCTCGAACCCGGGGAGGGGGTGATCGACGCGGGGGAGAATGTCGACACGCTGCCGGTCTGGCAGGGATTTCCCGGCTGATCGGTGCTCCTGCCTGTTGCCATGTCGATGCAAAGCACGGATATATTTCCCAAAATATATCGTAGGAGAGATTCATGCCGGCCTTGCGCTGCCTTGTCGTTCTTTTTGCCCTGTTCCTTTCGGCCTTGCCCGCTGCGGCGCGTTCGATCACCGATGCGGCCGGGCGCGTCGTGGACATTCCCGACAAGGTGGAGCGGGTGCTCGCCGCCGGCCCACCGGCCTCGGTGCTGGTCTATGTGCTGGCGCCGGAAAAGCTCGCCGGCTGGGTGCGCGAGCCGAAGGCGGAGGAAAAGGTCTTTCTGCTGCCGGCGACCCGGGACCTTCCCACGTTCGGCCAGCTCACCGGCAAGGGTGGCACGGCCAATATCGAGGCGGTGCTGGCGGCAAAGCCTGACATCATCATCGATGTCGGCACGGTGAACCCGACCTATGCCTCCCTTGCCGACAAGGTGCAGGCGCAGACCGGCATACCCTATGTGCTTGTCGACGGTGCCTTTGCCCGAACCGGCGCGATGCTGCGCGAGACCGGGGCGATACTCGGCGTCGCGGCGCGGGCGGAGACGCTTGCCGCCTATGCCGATGAAAGGCTGGCCGCGCTGGAAAAGGGTCTTGCCGACATTCCTGAGGACAAGCGCCCCGCCGTCTACTACGGTCGCGGCGCGGAAGGGCTGGAGACGGGCCTTGCGGGCTCTATCAACATGGAGATCCTCGAAGCTGTCGGCGCCCGCAATGTCGCGGCTGCTGCGGGCAAGGGCGGCCTCACCCAGGTCTCGCTGGAACAGATCCTCTCCTGGAAGCCGGACGTCATTCTCGCCGCCTCGCCGAAATTTGCGAAAACCGTGGAGGACGACCCGCTCTGGGCGGGACTGGACGCGGTGAAGGCCGGCCGTATCCACGCGACGCCGACGTTGCCCTTCGGCTGGATCGATTCGCCGCCCGGCATCAACCGCCTGATCGGCATCGCCTGGCTGGAACACACGCTCTATCCGGACGTGTTTCCCGCGGTGCTCGATGAGGAGGTGCGTGCCTTCTTCAAGCTGTTCTACCAGGTGGAGCTCAGCGA
Organism: Shinella sp. JR1-6; assembly: GCF_004284735.1. Classification (NCBI taxonomy): domain Bacteria; kingdom Pseudomonadati; phylum Pseudomonadota; class Alphaproteobacteria; order Hyphomicrobiales; family Rhizobiaceae; genus Shinella; species Shinella sp. JR1-6. Next base: position 298,468 of record NZ_SHMI01000004.1, read on the forward strand.
CGAGCAGCTTGCAACGCTGCTGAAAGGTGCGGCGAAGTAGATGCGGCCACGCGCTGCCCCACCGGGCCGGCTTGCCGTGATGCTCGGTCTTGCCGGCCTCGTTGGGTTGGTGGCCCTCTCGATGATGGTCGGCAAATACGGCGACGGGCCGCAGCCGCTTTTTACCGCCCTCAGGCAGCTCGTGACGGGCGAGACGACAGATCCGCTGCTCGCCACCGTCCTCTGGAACGTGCGCCTGCCGCGCGTCATGGCGGCCGTCGTCGTCGGCGCGGGACTGGCGGCGGCGGGCGCGACCTATCAGGGCCTGTTCCGCAATCCGCTCGTCTCGCCGGACCTGCTCGGCGTCTCGGTCGGCGCCAGCCTCGGGGCGGTGCTCGGCATCTTCCTCTCCCTGCCGGTGCTCGCCATCCAGCTCGCCGCTTTTGCCGGCGGTCTCATGGCGGTGATTGTCGTCACCGGCATTGGCGCGCTGGTGCGCGAGCGCGATCCGGTGCTGACGCTGGTGCTTGCCGGCATCGCCATCCAGGCGCTGATCGGCGCCGGCATTTCGCTGATCAAGGTCCTGGCCGACCCCTACGACCAGCTCCCGGCCATCACCTATTGGCTGCTCGGCAGCATGACGGCGATCACCCGCTTCGACGTGCTCTCCATCCTGCCCGCCGTCGTCCTCGGCCTCGTGCCGCTGCTGCTGCTGCGCTGGCGGATGAACATCCTGACGCTCGGCGAGGAGGAGGCGCGCACGCTGGGCATCGATACGGTGAAGACGCGCATCGCCCTTATCGCCGGTGCGACGCTGGTGACGGCCGCGACGGTCTCCGTGACCGGCATCATCGGCTGGATCGGCCTCGTCATCCCGCATATCGCCCGCATGCTCGTCGGGCCGGATTTCCGGCGCCTGCTGCCGGCCGCCATGCTCTTCGGCGCGGCCTATCTCCTCGTCGTCGACATGCTGGCGCGCTCCATCGCGGACATCGAGGTGCCGCTCGGTATCCTGACGGCAACCGTCGGCGCGCCCTTTTTCCTGTGGCTGCTGATCGCCGGAAAGCGGGGCTGGTAACGAGGCGCTTGCCGCGCGCGTCGTCGCGGCAAGCGGTGTTCAATCGGGATGTTAGTCGACCGCGACCATCACGTCGGACGCCTTGACGACCGCATAGGCTTCGCCACCGACGGCAAGGTCCAGTTCGTCGACGGCTTCGTTGGTGATCGACGCGGTGACGACGGCGCCGCCGGCGACCTCGATACGGACATGGGCGGTGGTCGCACCCTTCGTCACTTCGATGATCTTGTCCTTGAGGCGGTTGCGGGCGCTGATTTTCATCGGGCTCTCCTGTGCTCCTGTCTTTGACGGCGCGCCATAATACGCCGCGTTACCCGGTGACTACCACGCAAACCGGGAGAACACCTCCAGATTTGCCGGCGCTTCTCAAAAAACCACCGTACGTAATATTTCTAAAAATATAACGTTGTTGCCGACCGGGGATAGCTGCTATCCCTTCGCTTCCGATCGGAGGATTCCTTCATGCTCGCACGTCTTGCCACTGCCCCGAAGATCGCGCTCGCGATCGCCGGCCTTCTCTTCGCCGCGCCTGCCTGGGCGGATCGCGTCGTCACCGACCAGATCGGCCGGCAGGTGCACGTTCCCGACGTGGTGAACCGCGTCGTCATCCTGCAGCACCAGACCCTCAACATCGCCGTGCAGCTCGATGCGATGGACAAGGTCGTTGGCGTGCTCGACGAGTGGAAGAAGCAGCTCGGCGCCAAGTACGTGCGGCTGGTGCCGAACCTTCCCGACCTTGCCATGCCGGGCGGCTTGACCAAGGTAAACATCGAGGAGCTGCTGACGCTGAAGCCCGACGTGGTGTTCGTCACGAACTACGCGCCGGCCGACATGGTCAAGCAGATCGAGGAGGCCGGGCTTGCCGTCGTCGCCATATCGCTGCTCGACGTACCGCCGGAAGAAGCCGTCAAGATGAACCCTGATGTCGCGGATGAGCCGGCGGCGATCGATGCAGGGTTTGCGGCCGGCGTGCGGCTGATTGCCGATATTCTCGACCGCGAGGAGAAGGGCGAGGCGATGATCGCGGCCACAAGGAAGACCCGTGCCCTTGTTGCCGAGCGCCTTGCCGACATTCCCGAGGACAAGCGTGTCCCCGTCTACATGGCCAACCCCGAACTTTCGACCTATGGCCGCGGCAAATATACCGGCCTGATGATGGAGCGCGCCGGCGCCCGCAACGTCGCCAACGAGATCGCCGGCTTCAAGCAGGTGACCATGGAGGATGTGCTCAAATGGAATCCCTCCGTCATCTTCGTGCAGGAGCGCTACCCGGCCGTGGTCGACGAGATCAAGGCGGCGGCCTCCTGGCAGACGATCGACGCCGTCAGGAACGGCCGCATCTATCTGATGCCGCAATATGCCAAGGCGTGGGGGTATCCGATGCCGGAAGCCATGGCGCTCGGCGAACTCTGGATGGCGAAGGAACTCTATCCGGAACGTTTCGCGGATATCGACATGCAGAAGGAAGCGGACGCCTACTACAAGGAATTCTACCGCACCGATTATCGCGCCGGCCAATGAGCGGTGGGGCGGCTGTGCGACGGCCGGCCGGGGCAACGGTGGCAGTGCTGCTGATCGTGCTGACGGTCGCCGCCATCGCCGCGCTCGGCATCGGTCGTTACGACATTCCCTTTGCGCGTGTGATCGCCATTCTGCTGGCGCCGATCAGCCCGCCGGAGGTTCCCGTCACGCCGATGGAGGCGAATGTCGTCTTCACGGTGCGTTTGCCGCGTATTCTCCTCGCCGTGCTGGCGGGGGCGGGGCTTGCTCTGTCCGGGGCGGCACTGCAGGGCGTGTTCCGCAATCCGCTGGTCGGGCCGCAAGTGGTCGGCGTCTCCTCGGGGGCTGCCTTCGGCGGGACGCTCGCGATCCTCTTCAGCCTCCCGCGTTATGGGCTCCTCGCCTCGGCCTTCGCCTTCGGGCTGTCGGCCCTCGTTCTCGTCTACGCCCTCAACGGCATCGTCGCCCGCCGCAACATTCTCGCGCTGGTTCTCGCCGGGGTCGTCATCACCGGCTTCTTCAGCGCTCTCGTCAGCCTGCTGCAATACCTCGCCGATACCGAGGACAAGCTGCCGGCCATGGTGTTCTGGCTGCTCGGCAGTTTTGCCACCGCGAACCGGGACAAGCTTCTCCTGGTTGCCGCGCCGGTCGTGTTGGGCGGTGTGCTGCTCATCGGCCTTCGCTGGCGCATCAATCTCCTGTCGATGGGCGATGAGGACGCCCGCACCCTCGGTGTTGCCGTCGAGCCGCTGCGCTGGCTGGTGCTCGTTCTGGTCTCGTGCATCGTCGCCGCGCAGGTCGCCGTCAGCGGGGTCATCGGCTGGGCCGGGCTCGTCGTGCCGCATATGGCGCGTTTGCTGGTTGGGCCGGATCATCGTGTCATGATGCCGGCCTCGCTCCTTCTCGGTGCCCTCTATCTCCTCGCGATCGACACGGTCGCGCGTACGGTCACATCGACGGAAATCCCGCTCGGCATCCTGACGGCGCTGATCGGCACGCCAGTCTTTGCTCTGGTGCTGCGGCAGACCCAGAAAGGCGGCCATGGCCTCTGATCTCGTCATGCTGCATCTCGACACGGCTGGTCACTCCTATGACGGCGACCGCTGGCAGTTCCGCGCACTCGATCTCGATCTCCGCGCCGGGGAGATCACCGCGATCCTCGGCCCGAACGGTCGCGGCAAATCCACCCTGCTGCGTGTGCTCGCGGGGCTGCTGACGCCGACCTCCGGCACCGTCGAAACCAATCCGCGAACCGGTGTCGTGCCGCAGGAGTTTTCCGGTGCCTTTCCTTATTCCGTACTGGATATCGTGCTGATGGGGCGCGCCCGGCACGTTGCCCTGTTCGGCACGCCGGGTGCGGCGGACGTCGAGAAGGCGATGACGGCGCTGGAGGCGACCGGCATGGCCGGCTATGCGGCGCGCAGCATCGGCTCTCTGTCGGGCGGGGAGCGCCAGCTCGTCCTGATCGCCCGGGCGCTGGCCGGGGAGAACGATGTGCTGCTGCTCGATGAACCCGCCTCCGCGCTCGATTTGAAGAACCAGGACATCGTGCTCTCGCTGCTCGGACGGCTGGCCGACAGCCAGAAACTGGCGATCGCCTTCACGACCCATCAGCCGAACCATGCGACCGCGATCGCCGACAAGGTCCTCCTCATGCTGCCGGAAACCCAGACCCTGTTCGGCCCGACCGCGACGGTCATGACGGAAGCGAGCCTCGAGGCGCTCTACGGTGTTCCCGTCCGCGGCGTTCGGCTCGGCGGCGGGGAGCGGGAGGAGACCGCTTTCGTGCCGCTTTTCCGGCAGAGGGTGCGCAGGAGAAAGCAGGATGACTGAGGCCGTCCGCATCCTCGCCGCCGGCAGCCTGCGGCACGCCCTGCCGGACATTGCCGATGCCTTCCGGGAGGCCGCCGGCGTTCCAGTTTCCGTATCGCTGGGGCCGGCCGGGCTGTTGCGCGAACGGATCGAGGCGGGCGAGCCCTTCGATCTCTTTGCCTCCGCCAACATGGCCCATCCGCAGCATCTTGCGTCGACCGGGCTGACGGAGGAAGCGGTCTGTTTTACGCGCAACCGGCTCGTCGTTCTCGCCCGCACCGGCCTCGGGCTGACCGCGGAAAATCTCGTGACGGTGCTTTCGGCCCCTTCGACCCGGATCGGCATGTCGACGCCGGGCGACGATCCGTCGGGCGACTATGCGTTCGACATGTTCGATCGTCTGGAGGCCCATCATCGCGGTCTCGGCGAAACGCTCAAGGCCCGGGCCCTGCAACTGGTCGGCGGGCGTCATTCGCCGCCGGGGCGTAGTGCCGCGGGTTTGATCGCCGAGGGCATAGTCGATCTTTTCCTCGGCTATGCATCGAATGCCCGTCTCCACGCAAAGCACCCCGCTTTCGGCATCGTGGCGATCCCGCCCGCCTACGCGCCGGATACCGCCTATGGCCTGGCGCTACGCAAAGGCGCGGCAGAGGACGCCGCCACCTTCCGGGACTTCCTGTTGTCTGAAGCGGCAGAGCGGCTTCTGCTGCGGAACGGGTTCGAAAGCCGTGACGGCGCAGTGCATCGCCGTCAGCGATGACTTGAGAGCAGGTGAGATAGCTTGCCCGCGGTCGACTTCACGAACGTCGCCATCTCGGTTTCCTCGAAGCGGCTATGCATCCTCGCGCTCATGCCCACGATGCCGACGGTGAGGAACACGTCTCCGTGTTCGAAGGTGACGGGGGCCGCGAGCGCGAAGACGCCCGGGTCGAACTCCATGTCGTTCACGGCATATCCCCGCTGGCGCACCGCATCCAGTTGCTGCCGGATCTCGGCCCGGTCGACGGTCGTGCCGGCCTGAAACCGGGGGATATCCGCGCTGAGCACGTCCGCGATGAAATCCTCGTTCTGGAATGCCAGCATGGCCTTGCCGCTTGCGGTTGCGTGAAAGGGGAATTCATATCCGGGGTGGATCAGCGAGGATGGCGCTTCCTGCGGGAAGGCAAAGGCCTCCAGCTTGATCTTTCCGGCCACCAGCCGGCAAATGAAAGCCACTTCCTGCAGCTTGTTGGCCAGTTCGGTCAGGAGCGGCGAGGCGATCTTCTCGATCGGGGCATCCCCGAAGCTCAGGTTGAGGAGGCGCCGCAGGCGTGGGCCGGTAAGATAGACCTTCTTGTTCGGCGCCGCCTCGAGATACCCGACATCCAGCAGAGTATTGGTGATGCGGTGGGCCGAAGAGACCGGGATCTGCGCTGCGTTGGCGATATCCTGAAGGGTCAGGCCGGACGACGAAAACGCAACGGCGTCCAGGACGGTCGCGATCCGCCGCAGCGGGTTCGATCCCTTTTCAGACCCATTTTCCTTCGTTTTGCTCATTCACTTGATCCATGCTCGCATGTGAGAATTCAGTTGCTCCCTCAAGGGTGGTCCGGAAGGAAGATCTTTCCCGGGTTCATCAGCCCCTGTGGGTCGAGTGCCTGCTTTATCGACTTCATGACTGCAAGGCCTGCGCCATGCTCGGCTTCCAGATACGGACGCTTTCCAAGGCCGATGCCGTGTTCGCCGCTGACGGTTCCGCCAAAGCCGAGCGCGCGTGCAACCAGCCTTGCGTGAAGGCGCTCGGCTTCGTCAATCTCTGATTTCGCGGCTGGATCGATCAGGATCGCCAGATGGAAGTTTCCGTCGCCGACATGGCCGACGATCGGGGCGCAGAGCCCGGTGGATGTCAAATCGGCCTGCGTCTCGGCGATACAGGCCGCCAGGTTCGATAGCGGCACGCACACATCCGTCACCATCGCCTTCGCGCCCGGCCGTAGCAGTGGCTCCGCATGGGCCGCATTGTGCCGGGCCCTCCAGATTTCCGCCCGCTCACGGGCCGTCGAGGCCCAGTGAACGGATTTCGCACCGCACTGCCTCAGAAGATCCTCGACAGCCTCGGCCGTTCCGTCGAGCGGGCCGACACCCGAATGAAATTCGAGGAACAGGGTGGGGCGGCGCTCATAGTCGAGCCTCTCGTATCTGCACACCGCTTCCAGCGCCAGCTCGTCCATGAATTCGGCTCTCGCCACGGGGTGGCCGAGCTGCATCAGGAGAACGACGAACTCCACCGCGAGCCCTACTTCTCCGAAAACCGCGCGCAGGGCGACGACATGTTCCGGGATGGGATGAAGCCGCAGGGTCAATTTCGTGATGATCCCCAATGTCCCCTCCGAGCCGACGAAGAGTTTTGTCAGATCGTAGCCGGATGACGATTTCCTTGCACGCCCTCCCGTCTGCACGACCGTTCCATCCGCCAGAACGACTTCCAGGCCGATGACGTTGTCGCGCATGGAGCCGTATTTCACGGTCATCGTTCCGGATGCGCGGGTGGCGGCCATGCCGCCGATGGTCGCATCGGCGCCGGGATCGACGGGAAAGGCAAGGCCGGTGTCCCGGAGAAACGAATTCAGCACCGAGCGGGTGCACCCCGCCTCGACGGTGCAATCCATGTCGGATGCATTCACTGACAGCACGGCGGTCATGCCGGAGAGGTTGATGCAGAGCCCGCCAAAAACGGCGTTGACGCTGCCTTCCATGGCGCTGCCGCTCCCGTAGGGAATGACCGGAACCCCGTATGCTGCACAGATGCGCACGGCATCGACGACATCCTCGGTCGTCGTTGCAAACAGCACGCCATCGGGTGCCGATGCCGGATGCCACCCTTCGTCGTGGCCGTGATGGTCCCTGGTGGCGCGAGCGACAGTGAACCTGGATGCAAACCGTGCGTCCAGTTCGCCGGCGGCAGCCTCGAAATCGACCTTTCTGGCGCGCGCTTCGGGCTTCATCGACGATACTCGGCATCCTGCCTGACGAGGATGACCGTCGGGCGGTCGGCACAAAGGGCGCCGCGAATCGCATCTTCGATCTCTTCCAGCGATCGGGGCGTTGCCGTGCGGCAGCCGAAGGCGTCGGCAAGGGCCACGAAATCGGGGTTCAGCGGGCGGACGCTCACTTCCGGGATATTTCTTGCCCGCATGAAATCGGCGATCTCGCCGAGGCCGTCATTGTCCCAGAGAACGATCGGCAGGGGGAGTTTTTGTTCGACCGCGGTCGCGAGCTCCTGAAGGGTGAAGAGAAGGCCGCCATCGCCGACAAGCGCGAGACAGGCGCGTCCGGGCGATCCGGCGGCGCCGCCGATCGACGCGGGCAGGGCGTATCCCAGCGTTCCGTACCCGACTGGAAAGTGCCATGTGCCGGGAACGTCGACGGGGAAATAGACGCATCCCGTGTAGGCGATCTGCGTCATGTCGGCGTAGACCAGTGCATCCGGGGGAAGTGCATTCCTGATGGCGTCGAGCACGGCGACGTGCTGGCGCTCCAGCGGCGATATCTCCTGCCGGACCTGTTGCCGGATGGTCTCGAAATCCAAATCCCAGGTCGAGGCGAGGGGCTGCCGGCTCATCTCATCGGCAAGCGCCGCCGCGGCAAGCCCCGCATCCGAAACGATTGCCGCGTCGGGTGTGTAGTCCCTGACCGTTGCCGCGGGATCGATGTCGATCCGGACGAACCTTCCGGAAATGGCGAGGCGGGTCGTGTCCGTGCGCGCCGGCCCATCGGAAGCCGCCTCGCTGTCTGCGGTGACATAGAGGTCCGGCTCCGAGATCTCGGTGCCGATCGCGATCACAAGATCGGCCTCGGCCTCGACGAGCCTGCGGATCCTTGCCCTCTGGAGCGTGGATCCCAGCGAAAGGGGATGCGATTCCGCAACCACGCCCTTGCCGGCGACCGTGGTGACGATGGGTGCCTGCAGGCTTTCCACGAGGCGCGTCAGGGCGGCCCCCGCGTTGCGGCAGCCGCCGCCGGCCAGGACAATCGGCCGTTTCGCCGCGCGCAACAGGTCTGCGGCTGCCTTTACGTCCTCGGGGTTCGGGCCGGGCTGGCGGGGAAGGAAGGTTCGGACTGGGCGCGGCGCAACGTCCTCGTCGAGAATGTCGAGGGGGATCGAGATGTGAACCGGGCGCGGCCGTTCCGTCCGGAACGATGTCATCGCCCTCGCCAGATGCTCGCTGATCTGCCGGCCCGTCAACGCCGTGGCGCTGAAGCCGGTGATCGGCGCGGTCACGGCCTGCTGGTTGGTGATCTCGTGCAGCATGCCGCGCCCGAGGCCCATGTCGTCGCGGGCGATCGCACTCGTTACCGCCAGAACGGGAATGGAATCGGAATAGGCTTGCCCGATCGGCGTGGCGGCATTGGTGACCCCCGGGCCGCTGATGATGAGGCAGACACCGGGCTTTCCGGTGGCACGGGCATAGCCGTCGGCCATGAAGCCGGCGCCCTGTTCGTGTCGTGCGCCGATATGGCGGATCGTGCTTTTTGCCAGGGGGGCGAAGAAGGCCAGGGTGTGCACGCCGGGCATGCCGAAGACCGTATCGACGCCGTATCCCTCGAGTTGCGCGACGAGTTCTCTCCCGCCGGTATTTTTCATGGATCCTCCAATTCCGTTTTTCGGAAGCAATTTCTGTTATACTGAATATGCTGTTGACAAGGTTCCGGCAACCCCCTACTCATTCTGAAAAATGAAAATAACTTCCGTAATTCGGAATTTTATCAACAAAGAGTGGGAACTCGGAACATGAAACGATTTTTGACGTCCGTCGCCGCCATCGCCATTGCCGCCGGTGGCCTTTCCGTGCCGGTGTTTGCCGCGGAGGCGATCACCGTCGTCTCCTGGGGTGGCGCCTATACCGAAGCCCAGAAGAAGGCATTCTACGAGCCCTTCACCAAGGCGACCGGGATCGCCGTCAACTCCGTCGATTACAATGGCGGCCTCGGCCAGATCAAAGCGCAGGTCGAAGCCGGGAACGTCACCTGGGACGTGGTTGTCGGGGAGAAGGCGCTTGCGGAAACGGGCTGCTTTGACAACATCCTCGAAAAGCAGGATGCCGGGGGGCTTCCGGCCGCCACGGACGGCACGGCGGCCAGCGAGGATTTCGTCGAGGGGACGCTCAGCGACTGCGGTATCGGTTCGGTGATCTGGTCGACATCCATGGCCTACAACACGTCGAAGCTGGCCGATGGTCCGAAAACCATCGCGGACTTCTTTGATCTGGAGAAGTTTCCCGGCAAACGAGGTCTGCGCAAATCGGCGGATGTGAATCTCGAATGGGCCTTGCTGGCGGATGGCGTGCCGGCTTCCGATGTCTACAAGGTTCTGGAGACCAAGGAGGGGATCGACCGCGCCTTCGCGAAACTCGATACGATCAAGTCCTCTGTCGTCTGGTGGGAGGCGGGCTCGCAACCGCCGCAGCTTCTGGCGGATGGCGAGGTCGTCATGACCTCCGCCTACAGCAGCCGCATCTTCAACGCCATCAACGACGAAAAGCAGCCGTTCACCATCGTCTGGGACGGGCAGGTCTGGGACAGGGATGTCTGGATGATCCCGAAGGGAACACCGAACCTCGAGGCTGCAACGAAATTCGTCCATTTCGTCAGCGAGACCACGCAGCAGGCCGCAATCACGAATTCCAGCTCCTACGGGCCTGTCCGCAAATCCGCCATCGCCCTGATCGGCAAGAACGACAAGACCGGCGTCGAGATGAAGGACTTCGTCCCGACCGCGCATCTCGAAAACGCCATCGAGTCCGACAGCGAGTTCTGGTCGACCTACCGCGACGAGCTGTTTGCCCGGTTCAATTCGTGGCTGGCTAAGTAGCCGTCCCTTCAACCTGCGAGATTTTACCTGCTGGCAGCCGTGGCTGCCGGCAGCCGGTGAACGATTGGGTGGAGACAGGACGTTGGCGTCAGTCAATTTTGCGAACGTTAGCAAGACCTACGATGGCACTGTATCGGTGGTCGACAATCTGAATCTCGATGTGCGGGAAGGGGAGTTCCTGAGCATGCTCGGGCCTTCCGGCTCCGGCAAGACGACATGCCTGATGATGCTTGCCGGTTTCGAGACCGCGACATCCGGCGAAATCTTCCTCGACGGCCGGCCCATCAACCGGGTGGCTCCCCAGCGCCGAAACATCGGCATGGTGTTCCAGAACTACGCTCTGTTCCCACATATGACGGTTGCGGAAAACCTCGCCTTTCCCCTGCAGGTCCGGAACATTTCCAAGGCCGATACGGCCGAGAAGGTGAAGCGGGCGCTGGACATGGTCGAACTGCCGCATCTCGGCAACCGCCGGCCGGCACAGCTTTCGGGCGGCCAGCAGCAGCGCGTCGCGGTCGCGCGCGCCCTCGTCTTCGATCCGAAACTCGTGCTGATGGACGAGCCGCTCGGCGCGCTCGACAAGCAGCTGCGCGAGCAGATGCAATACGAGATCAAGCGCATCCACGAGCGGCTCGGCGTCACCATCGTCTATGTCACCCACGACCAGGCCGAAGCCCTGACAATGTCGGATACGATCGCGGTGTTCAATTTCGGCAAGATCCAGCAGCTGGCGAAGCCGGACGCGGTGTACGAGACGCCAAGCAACAGCTTCGTGGCCCAGTTCATCGGCGAGAACAATGTCCTGCCTGGAACCGTGACGGAGCGGGACGGGGACGTGTGTCGGGTCAGGATCGACAACGGCGAGGTCCTCAGTGCGCTTGCCGTTACAAAGGCTGCGGTCGGTGGCGCGACCCTGCTTTCCCTTCGGCCCGAACGCATCGTCGTTGAACCGGCGACAGAGGGGCCTGGGCAAACTGTGGTGGGCGGGGAGGTGGTCGATCAGGTCTATGTCGGCGACCACTCGCGCATCCAGGTGCGTGTGTTCGGCAAACACGAATTCGTGGTGAAGGTTCAGAACGCCTCGCTCCGGCGGACCTTCAGGAAGGGCGAACCCATCCGGCTTGGCTGGCAGGTCGGCGACTGCCGGGCTCTCGACGAGGCATCCGGCTGCGGTCGGGAGGCGGCGTGATGAGGGGAGGCACCGCCACCGCGGGATGGCCGGCTCCGGAGCCTGCTGCTCTGCCCGCCACCTCGGTCATGAAGCAGCACCGACGCTCGAAGAGACAAGCCCAGTTGCGGGCGCTGGCCCTCGTTGCGCCACTCTGCATTTTTCTCCTGGTCATGTTCGCGTGGCCGCTGGCAACCATGTTGCAGCGGGCTGTCAGCAATGATGAATTCGGGGCGGTTCTGCACCGTACCTCCCTTTCGCTTGCGGAATGGGACGGCAACGGCACGCCTCCGGAAAATGTCTACGCGGATCTCGCCGCCGATCTCAGGCAGGCGAACGACGAGCAAAAGCTGGGGCAGGTCACGTCGGCGCTCAATTTCGACTGGGCAGGGGCCCGGCCGCTGGTGATGCGGACGGTCAGGCAACTGTCGTCCGAGCCCGCGAACGGCTGGAAGCAAACGCTTGTCGCGACGGCCCCGGATTGGGGAAATCCCGGGCTTTGGGCACTCATCAGGCGCTTGAGCCAGCCGTACACGTCGCGGCATTTCCTTGCGGCACTCGACCTGCAGCATGCTGCCGACGGCTCGGTCGAGCGCGTCGATGCGAACATGGCGATCTACCAGACGCTCTTCCTGCGCACGCTCTGGGTCAGCGCCGCCGTGGCGGGTCTCTGCCTCGTGCTGGGCTATCCCGTCGCCGCGCTGCTGGCAAGGCTGCCGCTGAAGACATCCAACCTGCTGATGATGCTCGTCCTCCTGCCGTTCTGGACGTCTCTGCTCGTCCGCACGACGTCCTGGATCGTCCTTCTTCAGGGGCAGGGTGTGATCAACGACATCCTCGTCTTCGTCGGCGCGGTGAACGACGCGAACCGGCTGCCGCTCATCTTCAACGTCACGGGCACGCTCATCGCCATGACGCATGTGCTGCTGCCGTTCATGATCCTTCCGCTCTACAGCGTGATGAAATCGATTCCGCCGTCCTATGTCCGCGCTGCGCTCTCGCTCGGTGCATCGCCTGTCACCGCCTTCCGCAGGGTCTATCTCCCGCAAACCGTTCCCGGTGTCCTTGCCGGTTCCCTTCTCGTCTTCGTGCTCGCCGTTGGCTACTACATCACGCCGGCACTCGTCGGCGGGCAGAGCGGCCAGCTCATTTCCAATGTCATCGCCTATCACATGCAGCAGTCGCTGAACTGGGGTCTTGCTGCTGCCCTTGGTTCGATCCTGCTGGTGGGTGTTCTCCTCGTTTACTGGCTGTTCAACCGCCTCACCGGCGGCAACGGCCTCAGGATGGGTTAGGAGCTGACCATGGCGCTTCCCGCACATACTTCCGTCGCCGGCCGCATCGCCCATTACAGCTATCTGGCGTTCTGCGGCCTCGTTCTCCTCTTTCTCATCGCCCCGATCCTGGTGATCATTCCGCTGTCGTTCAACGCCGCGCCCTACTTCACCTTCTCGCGCGACATGCTTCAGCTCGATCCGTCGGCGTTTTCGCTGCGGTGGTATCGGGACATCATCCAGAACGGAATGAACGATCCGAATGCGCCATTCGGCTGGGGCTATCTGGTCGACAGCTGGAACAATTCACAGTGGATCCATTCGCTGAAGAACAGCTTCGTCATCGCCGTCGCGACGACGCTTCTGTCGATGCTGCTCGGCACGCTGGCGGCATTGGGGCTGACGAGCCCGAACATGCCGGCGCGTGGCCTCGTCATGAGTGCGCTCATCTCGCCGATGGTCGTTCCGCTCGTGATCACCTCCGCCGGCATGTATTTCGTCTTCTCCCAGCTGGGGCTGACGGGCACGTTCGCAGGCCTCATCATCGCTCACACCGTTCTGGGCACGCCCTTCGTCCTGATCACCGTCGCCGCGACCCTCGAAGGTTTCGACCGCAACCTGATCAGGGCCGGGCTCAGCCTCGGTGCCTCTCCGGTCCGCGTGTTTTTCAAGGTCATCGTGCCGCTGATCCTGCCCGGCGTGATCTCGGGTGGCGTCTTTGCCTTCGCGACGTCCTTCGATGAGGTCGTGACGGTCATCTTCCTCGCCGACTACGACCAGCGCACCGTTCCGAGACAGATGTGGGCCGGCATCCGGGAGCAGATCAGCCCCACGATCCTGGCGATGGCGACCATCCTCGTTTTCCTCTCTCTCGGTCTTCTTACGGCGGTCGAACTGCTCAGACGGCGATCGGACCGGATGCGCGGCGTCGCCGCCTGATCCAGCACAATCTCAAACAATAAAATTCAGGAGACACCCATGCTTGACAAGAGCGACTTCCAACCCGTCGATGCGGCCGTAACGCCGCGCTTTTCCGACGTCGCGACGTTCCTGCGGACGCGACGCCACGACATCGTGCGCGGCATCGATATCGGACTGTGCGGCGTTCCCTTCGATCTCGGCCTGAACTATCGCTCCGGCCCCCGCCAGGGACCCGCCGGTGTGCGCGAGGCCTCGCGCATCATCCGCCGTATCCACCCCGTGACGGGCGTTCGCCCGTATGACCTGTGCACCGTCGCTGATATCGGCGACGCGCCGATCAATCCCTTGAACAAGGACGCGTCGATCGATCAGATCCAGGCGTATTTCCAGGAGGTCAAGGACGCCGGCATCCGGCCCATTGCCATCGGCGGCGACCACACCATCCCGACGCCGATCCTGCGTGCGCTTGCCTCCGACCCGCCGGTCGGCATCCTGCATATCGATGCCCATGCCGACGTCATGGACACGATGTGCGGCACGAAGGTGAACCACGCCACGTTCATGCGCCGCGCCTATGAGGAGAACCTCATCGATCCCCGGCGCGTCGTGCAGCTCGGCCTGCGCGGCAGCCGGTTCGGCGATGACGATGTCCAGTTCGGCTATGACAAGGGGTACAGCATTATCACCCTCGACGAGTACGAGGAGATGGGGCGCGCCGCGGTGATCGAGAAGATCAACAGCGTTCTCGGCGATGGCCCCTTCTACATCTCCCTCGATATCGACAGCATCGACCCCGCCTATGCGCCGGGCACCGCCGTGCCGGAAATCGGTGGCCTTCTGCCCCGCGACCTCCAGGTGATCATCCGCTCGCTGCAGGGCAAGGACCTCGTCGGCGCCGACATCAGCGAAGTCGCTCCGGTTTACGATCCGACCGGCATCACCTGCGTCACCGCCGCGAACATGATGTTCGAGATGCTGTGCGTGATGGCGAAGGCGGTCGAGAAGGCCAGGTAACCGGATGGACACCGCCAGGACCAACCCGGGCATCGCCGGGAAGACCAACGGCCGCCGGACCGAAAGGGGTGTGACAAGAATGACGAACGACATGATCCTTGCAGCAATAGACGGGTGCCTTGACGCCGACAAAATGGTCGCGGCGTGCCAGGAGGTCGTCCGGACGCCCAGCCTCTCCTTCGAGGAAGGTGCCGTGGCGGCAATCTATGCCAGGCATCTGCGGGAGCTCGGCTTCGATACCGTCGAAACCGATGCGAACGGCAATGTGATCGCGGTGCTGCGCGGTGCAGGCAATGGACCGTCCCTGATGGTCAACGGCCATATCGATCATGTCCCGACCGGGGAGATGAAGGACCCTTTCAGCGGCGCGCTGGTCGATGCGCGCCGTTGGGGCGAGGAGGGGACCGCGATTTACGGCCGCGGTACCTGCGACATGAAATGCAACGTCATGGCAAGCGCCTATGCGATCGCGGCGATCAAAAAGGCCGGGGTGAGACTTCGCGGCGATGTGGTTTTCGTCGCCGATGTGGGGGAGGAAGTGGATTCGCCGCTGGGTGTGCCATCGGTCATCGCCCGGGGTGTGCGCACGGATTTCGGACTGAACACCGAATCCAGCCGTGGCCGCGTTCACATCGGTCATCGCGGCAAGATCGATGTGGAGATCACGGTCCACGGCCGCACCTCCCATGCGTCGGAACCCGGCAATGGCGTCAATGCGGTGTTCGAAGCTGCTCCGTTCCTTGACGAACTGCAACGCTATGCGGCGGCCATGAAGGACGACGCCGTTCTCGGACCGGCTACGGTGACGTTGATTTCCATGAAATCCTCGCCGGACAACGGGACGGCGGTGGTGCCCGACCGCTGTATCATCCGGGTCGACAGGCGATATGTACGCGGCGAGACGGCCGAAAGCTGCGAGCGGGAGCTTCGCGACATTCTCGAGCGGATCGCTTCCGGCAATGCGGGCTTCACCTACGACCTTGCCGTCATCGTGCACTACCCCTTGATGTGGGTCGATCCGGAAAGCCCGGTCGTCTCGGCTGCGCTTCGTGCGCGGGAAGCCATGACCGGACGGCCCGACACGGTCGCCTCCTGGCGGTTTGGCGTCAACGGCACGTTCATGTGCGCGGCGGGCATCCCGACGGTCGGCCTCGGGCCCGGCAATGAAAAATGGGCACACACGCCCGACGAACACATCCTGGTTGCGGATCTCGTCGAAGCCTGCGGCATCTGGAGCCGCATGATCGTCGATCTGTGCGGGGTCGCTTCGGCGGACTGACGCGACCAAATCACTGACTCATCTCTACATGGAGGCTCTCATGAGCAGACTTCTTCAAACCGGTCTCAACGCGGGCAAGGACCCGGTCATCAAGGTCGTCGATGGCGAGGGTGTATATTTCATCCTGGCGGACGGTCGGCGCCTGATCGACGGGAGCAACACCGGCGGGCCACTCGGCCACAAGCATCCGGCGATGGTCGAGGCGATGATCAAGGCGGCATCCAACCCGGTCATCAACGAAGGCTGGTTCTGGGCCGAGCGTGAGGCGGCTGCCGAGGATCTGATCGACATCGCCTTCGGCGAGGAGAAGAGCTGGGTGGGCGCCGTCCGCTTCTTTCTGTCGGGAAGCGAAGCGAACGATCTCGCGCTGACCTTTTCCCAGGCGCTTACCGGCCGAACGGAGCTGGCGACCCGCGAGCGCGCGTATCACGGCATGGCAGGGCTTGCCCGGCAGATGACCGTACAGCCGCACTGGCACGGTGGCCTTGCCATCCAGGGCGGCGGCAGCAAGCCGGTTCCCGCGCAGGTCCCCGTGCGGATCATCCCCGGCCCGGTCAATGCCAGATATGGCGGCGTTTCCGACAACCGGCCGCTCGCCGATCGCATGGCGGGCACCGAGGAGGCACTCTCTTCTGTCGCCGCCACGATCGTCGACTACACGCAGGGCGGCACCTACTACGATGCGGACTATCAGGACTATGTGGCGAGGGCCGCACGCAAGGCCGGATCCCTCTGGATCGCCGACGAGGTCGTGACCGGTCTTGGCCGCAGTGGTCGCTGGTTCGCTTTCCAGGGCGGCGAGACCCGCCCGGATATCGTCACATTGGGCAAGTGCCTTGCCGGCGGTTCTGCTCCTGCCGGTGCGGTCGTCATGTCGAAGGACATCGTCGATGAGATGAAGGACAAGAGCTGGCAGACCTACAGCACCTTCCGGGCACATCCGAGTGCTGTTGCCGCGATCCGTGCCTACCTTTCGGTCATGAAGGACGGTGACATCATCCGCCGCGTCAAGGCGCTGGAAGGGCGAATGCAGCAGGGGCTGGTGGATATCGCACGGCGGCATCCGAGCGTTGCGCGGGTCGACGGATTTGGCCTGCATTGGACCGTCGAACTCCACGGCCCCGACTGGCGCGACTGGTATGCCGACACGGCTGTGTCCCCCGTCGCGTCACGTGTGGCGGCCCGGGCAATCGAGGCGGGGGCGATCATCGGTACCAGCGGCGAACAGACGTCCCTTTTCCTTGCGCCGTCGTTCATCATCTCGGATGCTGAACTCGATACGCTGCTGGCGGCTCTCGACCATGGTCTGAACCTGGCGGATGCCGAATTCGAACGCGGCGCAGCTTGAAAAGAGGAAGATATCAACATGACTGACAATTCTGCGGCTGAAGGCATCCATGCAGCGGTCCAGGCATATCTGGACGCACTGTATTTCGGTGATGTGGAGGGGTTCCGCTCGGTCTTTCATCCCCGCGCGCAACTCTATTCCGCGACGGAGGGGAAGCTCGTGAACCTGGATGTCGATGCTTATCTCGATCTGGTGGCCAATCGGCCGTCTCCTGAAGGGAAGGGCGATGTGCGCCAGGACGAGATCCTCTCGATCACGGTTTCCAGCCCCACGACCGCGCATGCCCGCGTGAAGGACGTCTACCTGCCGAAGAGGTTCGTTGACGAGCTGACCTTCGTCCTCATCGACGGCAAGTGGCAGATCGTCGCGAAAGTCTGGCATTTCGAGATCTGACCGGTCTGTCGTTCCCTCTGTACGGGGGAGCGCCTTGTTTCGGGGCGGAGGTTTCTCGGGGAGTGGAAGGCGGGAATGTCGTGAGATCGGATGGTGCGGCGTTGATCGGGGTCTATGGGGTTGCCTTGCTGGCGGTGTTGTTGTGGGGCGCCTCTCCGGTCGGCACCAAACTCGCGCTCGGCGAAGTTTCACCGCTCGGCGTGATGGCGATCCGCACGGTTGCGGGTGGTCTGGTTGGGCTGGTGCTTGCCCTCTTGCTTGGCATCAGACTTCCGCCGACGAACCGGGAGGTCGCCCAGGTCGCGCTTGCGGGGTTTTGCGGCATGGTCGCCTTTCCAACGCTTTTTTCTTGGGGAATGCAGTCAACGTCCGCCACGCACGGCGCGATGATCCTCGCATGCATGCCGGTGACGACATCGGCGATCGCCTATGCGTCGGAAGGGCGATTGCCGTCCGGTCTCTGGTGGATCGGATGTGCCGTGGCCCTCGGCGGAGAAAGCCTGCTGGTGTTTGGGCGCGGGGGCGCCACGGATGGCGAGGCGACGCTGGGTGGCGATCTGCTTGTCCTCTCGTCGACGCTGTTCGCATGCGCGGGATATGTCATCGGCGGGAACCTGCAGAAGCGCGGGTATCCGGCGCGCGCGATCACTTTCTGGGGCGCGGGCCTGTCGGCCTGCCTCCTTCTGCCGCTGACACCCTGGCTGCTCGGACCGGTCGATCCCACCCTGTGGAAGACGGCAACCTGGATGGCGTTGGCCTATCTCGCCTTCGGCGTCACCATCCTCGGCTATGTTCTCTGGTATTGGGCACTCGGCCAGGGCGGCGTCGGCCGCACGAGCCTCATGCAGTTTCTTCAGCCCGTATCCGGATTGACGCTGTCTGCCGCCCTGCTGGGCGATCGGATCGGCTTTACCGTGATCATCGCCTCCGCCCTCATCGTCGCCGGAACCTTTGTCGCGACCATCGGGTCGCGGTCGGGTTGAGGGCGCCGAGATCGATGAAGAAAAGGCTGGGTCCCATGCGAAAATGATCCCGTGCCATCCGCCCGGTTCGTGTCGCGGCGGAGGTCTTCGGGAGTGTAACGACGGAAAATGCCCGGGTGAACTTAGCGGGTGATGCGTTCGCCAGAGGCGCCGCGAGGGGAGAAGGTATTGATGGAACTGTCTCAAAACACAGATACGCTTGACGGGAGCTTGCGGTTTTCGGCGCATACGAGGGCAATCGCCAGCGAAGGGGCGGCCGGCTGGGTCATCGCCGATGCCGCGGCGGATGCGTTGGACCGCGGAGAAGATGTGGTCAGTCTTTGTCTCGGTGACACCTCCTTCGACACGCCCATCAGGATTACCGATGCCGCGATCCGAAGCCTTCGGGCGGGGCGGACGCATTATGCGCCGGTTCCGGGGACGCCGGAGCTTCGCAGGAACGTCGCCCGTGCCCAAAACCGTTTCGACCGTCAGGATTGGTCGGCCGATCAGGTGACGGTTTTCGCCGGCGCCCAGAACGCGCTTTTCGCCGCCGTGATGACCGTCGCGGGGGCGGGGGACGAAGTGCTCTACCTGGAGCCTTGGTATGCGACCTACGAGGCAACCATCCGTGCCGGTGGCGCCGTGGCACGCCCGGTCAAACTATCCATGGACGCCGGCGGCGCACGGCTTTCGAAGGAATCGATCCTGGCCCAGGTGACGGAGCGGACCCGGGCGATCCTCCTCAATTCTCCCAACAATCCCGGCGGTTACGTGCTCGATCGCGCCGAACTCGAAACCGTCGCCTCCGTTGCGGAACGGCACAACCTGTGGATCATCAGCGACGAGGTCTACCGGAATGCCGTCTTCGACGGTGCGTTCCTTTCCGCCGCGTCGTTGCCGGGGGATCCGGGAGCGCACGATCATCGTGAACAGCCTGTCGAAATCCCATGCGATGACCGGCTGGCGCGTGGGGTGGACGCTGGGCCCACCCTCGGCCGCCGCCCATCTCCAGAACATGGCCCAATGCATGCTGTTCGGCTCGCCGACCTTCGTCCAGGATGCGGCGGCGGTCGCGCTGGAAGAGGCGGGCGATGAGGACGTGTTGTTTTTCTCCAACGAACTGCGCCGCCGTCGCGACCTCATGAGTGCCGAACTTTCGCGGCTGCCGCAGCTGCGTTTCGTCCGGCCCGTGGGCGGAATGTTCTGTTTCGTCGATGTCTCTGCGACCGGGCTTTCGGGGACGCAATTTGCCGAACGCCTGTTTGCTGCGGAAGGCCTCGCTGTCGTGCCCGGCGTCGCATTCGGGCCCAACATGCACAGCTTCATTCGCCTCTCCTTTTCCGGATCAGAGGACCTGATTGCGAAGGGGCTGGGGCGTCTTCGTCATTTTTGCGAGGCGCTTTGAGAACGCGGGCCTCCGTCGGGATTTGCGTGGAATCCAGGTCCAGGGACCGTTTGACCTCGGCCTCTCGCGGAGAACGTCAATCCGACGTGCCGAATCTGCGCAGCAGACCTGCCGTCGCGGAGAACAGAACGATCAGCGTGCCGTAGCCCAGCGTCGTCGCCGTCAGCCCGAACATGCCGACGGCGATGCCGGCGAGCAGGGTGGGGATGCCGAAGGCGAGATAGCTCAGCGTGAACAGTGCGGCGAAGAGCTCACCGCGCTCGTCCGGCCGCACGACCGGGACGATCGACCGCAGCACGCCGTAGAAGCAGGTTCCGAAACCCGTTCCGGCGATCACCAGAGCCACAAGATAGGCGGGCAGCGACTGCCAGCCGATCGCCGCAAGCGTCAGCGCCGTTCCGATCGAAAGCGCCGAGGTTCCGTAAAGCGTGACCCGCCGTGAGGAATGTCCGCGCGCGATGTAGCAGGCGACGGCACCGGCGGCGCAGAGCAGCACGATCACGCTCGCCTGCGTCACATGATCCTTCGCGCCGAAGACGTGCCGGACGATCGGTGCGCCGAGCGAGAGATAGAGCCCGCCCGTTGCCCAGCCCGCGATAACGGCGGGGGCGCTCCGCCAGAACGCCCTGGCGGCGGCGGCGGGTATGCCGACCCGCGGGCGAAGCGAGGCCCAGACACCTTCATGCCGTGGCGCGGTCTCCGGGATGAGCCAGATCGCAGCGGCAAACAGCGCATAGGTGACGACCAGCGTGCCAAACACATCCGCCTCCGCCATGTCCGTCGCATCCATCAGAATGCCGGCCGCAAGAGCCCCCACGGCGAGCCCGCCCAGCGGAACAACCGAGTTCCAGACCGCGGCGCTGCCCGGCCTGTCCCTCGGTTCGAGATCGACCACGGTTGCCGACAGCGCGGAGAGCAGCAGTCCCGCCGCGATGCCCTGCAAGGCGCGCGCCAGGATCAATCCGCCCACGTCGCCCGCCTGCCAGAACAGCAGCAGGCTCAGCGCCATCAGCGCAAAGCCGCCGGAGATCACCGGCCGCCGGCCGACATGGTCGGACAGCGATCCCGTGACGAGCAGCGAGGCCAGTAGCGCGACGGTATAGACGGCGAAGATGCCGGTCAGCGTGGCCGCCGAAAAACCGATCTCCTGCTGCAGCAGCGGATAAAACGGCGAGGGCGCGCTGGCGCCGGCCATCATCACCGCCATGCCGGCAAGCGTGATGCGGAAGCCAGTTCGGCTGCGTAGCGGCGTGAAGAGCGTCGCATCGGTCACGGGGCACCTGATTGTTCGAATAATTTCGAACCAATATCTACTATCATTTCCACCATGGTTCAACTAAATTCGAACCATGGCGCCCGAGATACCAGAACTCCCGCATCCCGCCCGCAAGGATATGCGGCTGACCGACGTGCTCTTCGCGTTGAGTGATCCCGAGCGGCTGGCCATCGTGCGCCAGCTCGCCGACGGCCCGCTCGAGATGGCCCAATGTCATCTTTCCGACCCCTCGATGCCGAAGTCGACCAAGTCGCATCTGATGAAGGTGCTGCGCGAGGCCGGTGTCATCCGCAATGAGCCATTGGGCCGCGGCCGCCGCCTCAGCCTCCGGCGCGACGACCTGGAGGCGCGGTTTCCGGGATTGATCGGTTCGGTGCTGTCCGCCTCCGCCGAGACATAGCCGACTATCCGGGACGGCCGCGCGAGACCCTCACGGTGTCCTGGTTCAGCGCAAACGCTCAGGGATTGCGGAGAATGCCCCTCAGGATCGTTTCGGTGATGGTGGTGGCTGCCTTTTCGTAGTCCTCGGCTTTCAGGCGCGACTTCTTCAGGGCGTCGGCGGCGACGGGTTCGAAGTCCGCGTAGAACTGCGTCGATGCCCACAGCATGACGAAGAGGTGGCGGGGATCGACCGGCAGCATCTTGCCGGCGGCAATCCAGCCCTCGACGACGGCCACATGCGCATCCGTGATCTGGCGCATGTGGTCGCGATCCTTCTTCTTCAGGAACCGCGCGCCCTGGATGATCTCGCTGGCGAAGAGGCGGGATTCCGCGATATTCTTGCGCGTGTATTCGAGCTTTGCCTTGATGTAGAGCCGGAAGGCCTCCGCGGGCTCGCGTTCGGGCGAGATGTATTTCAGCGCATCGTCCCAGCTGGCAATGAGATGGGCGATGATCGCGGTGTAGATCTCCTCCTTGGAGGAGAAGTAGTAGTAGACATTGGCCTTCGGCAGGCCTGAAGCCTCCGCGATCTCGGCGATGCGCGTGCCGTCGAAGCCCTTGCGCGCGAAGACTTCGATCCCCGCCTTGATGATGAGGCGCATGTTGCGCTCGCGGATGCGCTCCTCGGGATCTTTAGCTGACCTTGCCATGTCGTTCCGCCTCCATCTCGCCGTCGCTTCGTACCAGGCAATCGTGCGTGGTGGCGGGATCGTCTGCGCAATTGCCGCGTTTTCCGGCGAAATGCAAGCGTTTCGATCTTTGCCAAAAGCTGACGTATTTGTCAGGAAAAATTGACCGAGTCGTCATTTTTTGTCTTTTGGAAAGTTGACACTTTGGTCAAGTTTTGTCTAGTCTCCCCTTCAGTGGACGGAAGGGGAGGCCGGGATGTCGATGCGGTTGAGGGAGGCGATGGCGCAGACGCTTGCCGGCTGGGAAGGCGACCTGCCGCAGCTCTGGCGTGCCGCACTCGGCTCCGTCGGCGCGGATTTCGATCGTGTCGGCGGCGATCTCGAGCTGGAGGCGTGGGAGCCGATCTTTCCGGCCCGCCGTGGCAAGGTTTTTCCCGGCCAGCCGCCGGGGGCGCATATGCTCGCGGCCTTTGACGGCATTGCGCCGCGGGATGTGCGCTGCCTGATCCTCGGGCAGGATCCCTATCCTGAACCCGGTTTCGCAACGGGCCGCGCCTTCGAGGCCGGCAATCTTGCTGGCTGGGGTGAGCTGGACAAGATGTTCTCGAAGAGCATCCGCGCCTATATGCAGCTCATCGCGGCCGCGCGCCTCGGCGATGAAAGCCTCGCACGGGATTTCGGCCGATGGCCGGATGTGCGCCATCTGCTGTGTGATCCGGCGGGGGTGTTCGAGGCACCCAGCCTGATTGCCGACCGCTGGGTGAGGGAGGGTGTCCTCCTGCTCAACGCATCGCTGACGCTCTCCCGTTTTCGCGTCGATATCGATCCGCACCAGTCGCGCGGGCATCTGCCCTTCTGGCGGCCGTTGATGCTGCGCGTGGTCGAAACGCTTCTGGCGCGGGACGCGCCCGTCGTCTTCCTGGGTTTCGGCGCGGCTGCCGCCGATATCTTTGCCGCGGCCGGTGTCGGTGAGGGGCGTGAGGGCCATGTCGCCTATGTCCAGCGCGCGCATCCCGCTTTTGCCGATGATGTGCTGGGCCGGGAAAATCCGTTCCTTCTGTGCAATTCCTACCTGGAGGCGATGGGCGGCCAGCCTGTCGCATGGTGATCCATGGCGTCTGCCCCGGAATATGATTTCATCATCGTCGGCGCGGGGTCGGCGGGCTGCGTTCTTGCGAACCGCCTGTCGAAGAACCCGGCGAACCGTGTGTTGCTGATCGAGGCGGGCGGCAAGGATCGCAATCCGCTGTTCCGGCTGCCGATGCTGATGGGCAAGCTGTTCCATTCGGGCATCTACAACTGGCATTATCACACGGAGCCCGAGCCCTACCTTAACGGCCGCTCGCTTTACTGGCCGCGCGGCAAGGTGCTGGGCGGGACCTCGACCATCAACGGCATGATCTACGTGCGTGGCAATCGCCACGATTATGACCGCTGGTCGCAGCTTGGCTTGCCCGGCTGGTCCTATGACGAGGTGCTGCCGGCATTCCGGCGCTCCGAGACCCATATCCAGCGCAAGGATGCGTTCCACAGCGCAGACGGCGAACTGACCGTCTGCCGGGCCCGTGGCCACAATCCGCTGATGGACGTGTTCTGCGAGGCGGGCCTGCAGGCCGGCTACCCGGACAACGACGATTTCAACGGCGCCACCCAGGAAGGGTTCGGCCGCTACGACTTCACCATCCGCAAGGGAAAGCGCTGGTCGACGTCCTGGGCCTTCCTGCGCCCCGCGCTCGATCGCAAGAACCTGACCGTGCTGACGGGGGCGGAAACGACACGCCTCGTCATCGAAGACGGCCGGGCATGCGGCGTCGACTATGTCAGGGACGGTCGGTCGGGGCGCGCCCATGCGGGGCGTGAGGTCATCCTGTCCGCGGGCGTCGTCAATTCCCCCAAGGCCTTGCTCCTCTCGGGCATCGGGCCGGCCGACGAGCTGCGCGCACTCGGCATCAAGCCCGTGCTCGATCTTCCGGGTGTCGGCAAGAACCTTCAGGATCATGTCGACTGCGTCATGAGCTGGGAATGCCGGGAGCCGATCACCCTGTTCGGCGACCTGCGTGCCGACAAGCTCATACCGGCCGTTGCCCAGGGCATGCTGTTCGGGGAAGGCATCACGACGACCTTTCCCTACGAGGCCGGCGCTTTCATCCGCTCGAACGATGGTCTCGTCGCGCCGGACATCCAGCTGCATTTCATGCCGGCGCTGGAAAAGACGGCCAACCTGCACTTCCCCAATCCGTTCCGCAAGAAACAGGCGGTGGAAGCCAACCACGGGTTCACGATCCGTGTCGGCCCCGTCAATCCGGTGAGCCGCGGCGAGATCACGCTGCGGTCGGCCAATCCCGCCGACAAGCCGAAGATCCTGGCCAACTACCTGCGCGACGAGTTCGACATTCGCACGATGATCGACGCCATCCGGCTCACCCGGGACATCGTCGGCCAGAAGGCTTTCGACCGATACCGCGGCAAGGAGCTCGCGCCCGGGCCGGAGGCGCTCGACGATGCGGCGCTGACCCGCTGGCTTCGTGCAACGGCCATGACGACCTTCCATCCGGTGGGAACGGCGAAGATGGGCAACGATCCCATGGCCGTGGTGGACGCGCGGCTCAAGGTCCGCGGCATCGAGGGGCTGCGCGTCGCCGACGCCTCGATCATGCCGATCATCTCGAGCGGCAACACCAATGCGCCGGCCATCATGATCGGCGAGAAATGCGCCGAGTTCATCCTGAACGCAGAAGGAGCGATCCGATGATCCTCGAACACCGCACCTATACCTTCAAGCCCGGTACGGTCGATAAGTGGATGAAGAAATACGAGGCTGACGGTCTGCCTGTGCAGAAGCGCCACCTCAACACCTTTGTCGGCCTCTATTCCTCGGAACTCGGCACCCTTCACACCACCGTTCTGATGTGGGCCTACGACAGTCTCGCCGACCGCGAGGCGCGCCGGACGGCGATGTATGCCGACCCCGACTGGCAGACGTTCATCTCCGAGGTCTGGGCGCTGGACGCGATCCAGAAGCAGGAGGTGATGATCATGAACCCGGCCTCCTACTCGCCTCCTCTTTGAGGCGGCAACCGATGCGCAGCAGGGCCTGCGCGTCGGCGAATGCGCATGCGAAACGACAATCGATAAAAGAGGGAACCATCATGACAGACAAGACTGGGACCAATGCACAGCACAGGATGCATCGCCGCACATTCCTGCAGGCGAGCGCAGGCGCCGCGGCGCTTGGCTTTGCAGCCAGCATCGTGCCCGAATTCGCCCGCGCCTCCGGCGGGCTGGTCGCGCTCGTTCACACGCAGGCGGCCGGCGACAACGGTCCGGTGGACCAGATGATCGCCAAGCTCAAGCAGCTTTCGGAGGAAAAGGGCTTCGAGTACCGCGCCATCTACGCGCAGGATCCGGCGACCTACGAGACCATCTACCGCACGCTCGGCGATGCGGGCGCTGCGATCATCGTCTCGACCTTCAACGAAGTGGCCGAGCCCTTCAAGGCGCTGGCGCCGTCCTATCCCAACACCAAGTGGATCCAGCTTTTCGGCGACCCCTTCGAACCGGCGATCCCGAACGTGGTGACTGTTTCCTACGACTACTATCTCGGTTGCTATCTTTCAGGCGTCTTTGCCGCCAAGATGACCTCGACCGGAAAGACCGGCTTCATCGGCGGCGTCTCGATTCCCCCGCTCAATGCCGATTTCAACGCGTTCAAGGCCGGCGTGCACTCCATCCGGCCGGATGCCAGCGTCGTCGCCGCCTTTGCGGGCTCGTTCCAGGATCCCGCCAAGGGGCAGGAAATCGCCACCCAGATGTACAATGACGGCATCGACTACATCCAGACCGATGCGGCGGCCACTGATGGCGGCATCATCGCTGCGGCCAATGAAAAGGAAGGTCGCATGGTGAGCTGCCTTGCGCCCGGGCAGTACGAGCTCGGTCCGAAGTCGCTCATCTCCATCGTCAGCCTCGATTTCGGCGTCTCGCTCTACAACGAGGTCACCAAGGCCGTCGGCTCCGACTGGAAGGGCGGCACGCATGAGCATACGGGCCTCGGCACCGGCGTCATCGATTTCATTCCTTCGCCTGTTTTCGCCGAGCAGGGACCGGCAGATCTCAATGCGAAGGCGAAGGAAGCGCTCGTCGAGGTCGACAAGGTTCGGGCGGGCATTCTGGACGGATCCATCAAGGTCCCGTTCAACACAACGCTTTGAGCCTCCGGCGCCGGCCCATCGGGCCGGCGTGGAGCCTTGACGGATAATCGGCATCGGCCGTCCCCGAGGGATGGTCGCGGGAGGTTCGCGGCTCGTCTCCAGCCCTGTTGACGGACGTGAACCTCTGCTCTCGTTGGGAACCGTATCATGCCCAATCTTCCGAAGTCGGCCCTGGAGTGCCGCGACGTCACCGTGAAGTTCGGTGACGTGACGGCTCTGTCGGAGGTTTCTGCCTCCTTCGCTCCGGGCCAGATCCATGCCGTCGTGGGCCAGAACGGCGCCGGCAAGACGACCTTCGCCCGTGTCGCCGCCGGCCTCGTGCGGCCGACTTTCGGTGCCGTCGACGTGATGGGGCAGGAAATCCGCACGGGGCAGGTCAGGGAAAGCCGCGCCGCGGGCGTGGAACTCGTCCACCAGA
This sequence comes from Shinella sp. JR1-6, assembly GCF_004284735.1. Taxonomy (NCBI): domain Bacteria; kingdom Pseudomonadati; phylum Pseudomonadota; class Alphaproteobacteria; order Hyphomicrobiales; family Rhizobiaceae; genus Shinella; species Shinella sp. JR1-6. The sequence continues at coordinate 325,430 of NZ_SHMI01000004.1, forward strand.
GTTTTGCCCTGCCGCCGTCCTTCACCGTTGCCGAAACCATGGAGTTCGGGGCGACGGGCAAGGGCGGCATCTACAGCCGCAAGGCGCTTGCGGAGAAATGGCGGCCGCATCTTGCCGGGCTCGACGTTCAGGTCGATCTCAACCGGCGGATCCGCGACCTGCCGATCGAGACGCAGCAGGGCATCGAGATCGCGCGTGCGCTGGTGACGGATGCGCGCGTGCTCATTCTCGACGAGCCGACGGCGGTGCTGTCGCCGGCGGGCATCGACATGCTGTTTTCCCGCGTTCGACGCCTCAAGGCGCGTGGCGTCACCGTCATCCTCATTCTGCACAAGATCCGTGAGGTGCTCGGTATCGCGGATACGGTCACGGTGCTGCGCGGCGGCCGGAAGGTGGAGGGGCCGCTTCCGATCGCCGAGGTTCCGGCCGAGCGGCTGGCCAACCTGATCGTCGGCGATGCGGTGGCCAGGACGCTCGATGGGCACGACCGCGACGCCCTGGTCGGAACGAAATCCCCGGCCGGCGGGGATGCCGACCAGCCGTCCCAGGCAAAAGGCCCCGCCGTCTTGTCGATGAAGGCCGTTTCCACCCGGCCGGACAGCGAGGGCATCGCACTCGACACGATCGACCTTGATATCCGTCCGGGCGAAATCGTCGGCATCGCCGGTGTTGAAGGCAACGGGCAGAAGACACTGGTCCGGGCGATTTCCGCCCTCGCGGACCTCGACGGCGGCTCGATCGCTCTCGCCGGGCAGGACGTGACCCGCCAGCCGCTTGCCGCCCGCCGTGCGATCGGTCTCAGGATCATTCCCTTCGAGCGCAACGTGGAAGGCCTCAGCCTCACCAGTTCGCTCTGGCAGAACTGGAGCGCGCGGGACCTGCTGCAGGGCAGTCTGCTCAAGGTCATCCGGCCTGCGGCCATTCGCGAGGCGTGCGACCGCTCGCTCAAGGCATGGAGCGTGCACTATCACAATTGCGGACAGAGGGCCGGCTCGCTCTCCGGCGGCAACGCACAGAAGGTGATCCTCGCGCGCGAGGTCGATCCCGCCGCGCGGCTGATCATCGCCGCCCAGCCGACACGCGGCCTCGACATCGGCGCGACCGCCTTCGTGTGGCAGGCGCTGAGGCAGGCCCGCGACCGCGGTGCCGCCATCCTGCTCATCTCGTCGGATCTCGATGAGCTGTTCGATATTTCCGACCGCGTCGTGGTGATGTTGTCGGGACGGCTGAATGGGGAGTTCCGCGCGCCCTTCGACATCGGGTCGGTGGGGGCTGCCATGACCGGCGCTGCTGTGAGGGCAAACGCATGAAAGACAGCCTTATCAACGTCCTCCGCAGTCTGGTCTTCGTCATCTTCGCGCTCGTGCTCTGCGCACTCGTCTTCCAGCTTGCCGGCTACAACGCGCCCGTCATGCTCTGGGCGGTGCTCGACGGGGCGTTCCTGCGCGGTGGCGCGATCGAACAAAGCCTCCGGTGGGCGCTGCCGCTGTTCATCACGGCGGTCGGCGTCGGCATTTCCTTCCGGGCGGGGTTCTTCAACATCGGCGCGCAGGGCCAGTTCTATGTCGGCGCGATCTGCGCCGCCTTTGCGGCCGAGGCGCTGAAGGGCGGGCCTGCCGTCCTGGTCATTCCCGCACTGCTGCTTGCCGGCATGCTGGGCGGCGCCCTCTGGGCTCTCTGGCCGGGCCTGCTGCGCCTTCGCTCCGGCACCGACGAGGTCATCACCACGCTGATGGGCAACTTCATGGCCGGCCTGCTTCTGGTCTATGTCACCGCGGGACCGCTCAAGGATCCCTCGGGGTCCGGCCAACAGGCATCGAGCCGGCCGCTCGATGCGGCCTACCGTATTTCCGATTCCCTCGGCCTCTCCCCGACCATCATTGCCATCGCGGCCATCGTCGGCATCCTGATGTGGCTGCTGGTGAACCGGACCGCCTTCGGGGTGCTGGCGAGCCTTGCCGGCCGCAACGGCACGATGGTCGAGTGGCAGGGGGCACGGCTCTGGAAGCTCGGCCTGTCCAGCTTCCTCATTTCCGGGGCGCTGGCGGGCCTTGCCGGCACGATCGAATTCATGGGGCCGAACGGCCGTATCGCTTCGGGCTTCCTGCCGGCGCATGGCTTCACGGCGATCCTCATCGCGCTCGTTGCCAATCTCTCCGTTGTCGGAACGGCGGTGGCAGCCGTGTTCTTCGGCGGCCTTGCTTCCGCGGCGCTCTACCTGCCGATCATGGCGGGGCTGCCGGCGGCTGCCATCGACATCATCAATGCAGCGATCGCGCTGTTCATCACGGCACGGTCGAAGCTTGTCGACAGGGTGCTGCGTTTTGGAGGGCGTTCGTCATGAATGAGATCATCATCGCCATCCTGCGTTCCGGAACGCCGCTGATTTACGTCACGCTCGCTGGCGTCATCGCCCAGCGGGCAGGGGTCTGGAACCTCGGCCTTGAAGGTCTGATGATCATCGGCGCCTGTGCCACGATCCTCGGTATCATGCTTACCAAATCCGTGGCGGCGGCCATCCTCATCGCCATCCTTGCCTGTGTGCTGGCGTCGGTGCTTCTCTGGTTCGTCATCGACAGGCTGAAGGCCAACCCCATCATCGCCGGCCTCGGGTTGACGGGGCTCGGTGTCGGCGGCACGGCACTCGCCGTCCAGTCGATCTTCGGCAGCCAGGCGACCGTTACGGCCCCGTTCGGCATTCCCAAGCTCGGGCCGGCCTTCGGCACCTACGGAGTGCTGTCGATCTCTGTGGCCGCCATGCCCTTCGTCGTCTTCGCCATGTGGGTCCTGCTGCGGCGAACACGTTTCGGCCTTCGGCTCGCAGCCTGCGGCGAGCACCCCTTTGCCGCCCGCGGGGTCGGCGCCAACCCGTCGCGCATGCGGCTCGTGGCGCTTTCGATCGGCGGGGTTCTGTGCGCCATCGGCGGTGCGGAACTTGCCGCCGGCAGCCTGCAGTTCTTCGCCCAGGGCATGACCGCCGGGCGTGGATTCATGGCCTTCGCCGCGGTCATCTTCGGAGCCGCTCATCCGGTGGGCGCGACCTTCGCCGCGCTCTTCTTCGCGGTGGTCGGGGCGATCGGCATCCGCGCCCAGCTCATGTTCGGCGACAGGATCCCGCACGATCTTCTGCAGGCGCTGCCCTATCTCGCCACCGTCTTCGGCGTCTGGCTTTCCGGCAAGCTGCGCGGCGGGGCGAAAGCGGCAAGTTCCTTCGCCGAACTGCGGGACCAATAGGAGGCATCATGATGTTCGCGCAACGCCATCCGATCCGGGACGTCTGTATCCTGGTCACCGATCTCGAGGCATCCATCCGCTTCTACACGCAGAAACTCGGTTTCAAGCTCCAGCATCGCGCGCCGGGCTTCGCCGACTTCATCGGTGCGGGCCTGACGCTTGCGGTGTGGGACCGGGCGCATATCGAGACGCATGCCAATGTGTGCGTGCCGAAAGGGTCGGCCTCGGCCGTGCTCGTCGCGGTGAGGCTCGACAGCCCGGCCGATATCGATGCGCTCCATGCGGACCTTGCGAAGGAGGGTGTGGTCTTCGTCGGGCCGCCGGCCGACTACCCCTGGAACGCCCGCTGCCTCTATTTCCAAGGGCCGGACGGCGAGACCTGGGAGCTTTACGCATGGCTGGAAGGCGGCGCGCCGGGCAAGGTGGCGGCATGATGCGCAAGCTCATCATCCTCACTGATCCCGGGCAGGACCAGGCCGCTGCGATCCTGATGATTCTCGGCCAGCGGCAGGCCTTCGACGTGCTCGGCCTCGTCGCGACGGCCGGCAACATCAATCTGGACCATACGGTCACCAATTGCCTGAAGCTGATGGAACTGGCCGGTCGGCCGGATGTTCCTGTCTTCGCCGGTTGCCCGCACCCGATCATCCGCCCGCTGGTCATGGCCGAGCATGTGCATGGTCCGACGGGTCTTGATGGCCCGGACCTGCCGCCGCCATCCATCAAAGCCCGGGAGAAACACGGTGTCGATTTTATCATCGATACCGTCCGCGCCCATCCCGGTGAGACCACCATCTGCGCGCTCTCGCCCGTGACGAACCTCGCGATGGCCCTGCGCAAGGCGCCTGACATTGCCGGAAAGATCCGCGAGGTCGTCGCGATGCTTGGCGCTTATTTCGAGGTCGGCAACATAACCCCGACCGCGGAGTTCAATTGCTATGTCGACCCCGAAGCCGCCGATATCGTGCTGAGGGCCGGCATCAGGACGACGCTGCTGCCGCTCGACGTGACGCACCGGATGCGCTCGACGCGTGCGCGGCTCGATGCGATGCGGGCGCTTGCCAACCGCTGCGGGGTGGCGACGGCGGAGATGCTGGAATTCTCCGAGGCCTTCGATCTGAAAAAATATGGCTGGGAGGGCGCGCCGCTGCATGGGCCCTGCGTGCCTGCCTTCATGCTGGCGCCGGAGATGTTTTCGGGGCGCCAGATCAATGTCTCCGTCGAACTCAACGGCACTTTGACCGCCGGCATGACGGTCGCCGACTGGTGGCAGATCACCGACCGGCCGAAAAACGTGTTCTATGTCCGCGACGGCGATCCCGCCGCCTACTACGATCTCCTGCTGCAATCCCTCGGAAACCTGCCATGAGCGAGACGCTGATCCGCAACGCGACGATCGTCGCCATGGACGCAGAGCATGGTTCGGCTCCCTTTTCCGGCGATATCCTCATCGACGGCGCGACCATCAAGGCGGTCGGCGGAACGATCGCCGCTGGGCCGGGCGCACGCATCATCGAGGGGCGCGACAAGCTGGTCATGCCCGGGCTCGTCAACGCGCACACCCATTCCAGCGAGACTTTCCTTCGCGGTCGCTACGAGCGCATGCCGCTCGAGATCTGGCTGCTCTATGCCTATCCGTTGCTGATGAACGACCCGATCGGCGAGCGGCTGCTCTATCTGCGCAGCCTGCTGCTGGCGATGGAATCGCTGCGCAACGGCGTCACCACCTTCTGCGACGACTTCTTCGACCCGCCAAGGCACGACCTTGACCGGCTTGCCACGGTGTTCCGGGCCTATGAAGATGCCGGCATTCGCGCCAACGTCTCGAGCGCCGTGATGAATGTGCACACGCTCGACGCCTTGCCCTTCGCGCGCGAGGTGATGCCCCCCGAACTGCAGGCGCGTCTCGATTTCGGGCCCCCGATGACTGCGGGCGCCTATATGGATTACTGCCGTTCCGCCTTCTCCAGCCTGCACGGCAAGGCGGGTCGATTGAACTTCATGATCGCCCCCTCGGCGCCGCAGCGCTGCACGCCCGATCTCATGGCCGCCTGCATGGACCTTGCGGTCGCACGGCATGTGCCCTTCCATACCCATATTCTCGAGACGAAGACGCAGGCCGTGACGGGCCCGGTGCTGCATGGCAAGTCTCTCATCGCCTACATGCACGATCTCGGTCTCCTGAAGCGCAACACGACCATTGCACACTCCGTCTGGGTCAGCGACGAGGACATGCGGCTGATGGGGGACGCGGGCGTCTCCGTCGCGCACAATGCCGTGTCGAACCTGAAGCTCGGCGCAGGCATTGCCCCGATCCGCCGTCTGCTCGATGCGGGTGTGACGGTCGGGCTCGGCACCGATGGTGTTTCCTCGAACGACACGTCGCGCATCTTCGACGTCATGCGCGTTGCCGGCCTCGTGCACAGTGCCGCCGGACCCGACCACGAGAAATGGGTGGCGGCGCATGAAATCCTGACTATGGCGACGATCGGTGGCGCGAAGACGGCCATGCTGGAGGAGGTGACGGGGTCGCTGGAGGTCGGCAAGGCGGCCGATCTCCTGATTCTCGATCTGAAGACCTACCCCTTCATGCCGCTCAACGATGTCGCCAAACATCTGGTCTATTCGGAAAACGGATCCTCGATCGAAACGGCGATGGTCGCCGGACGGATCGTTATGCAAGGCGGACGTCTGACCACGGTGGATGAAACGGCCGTCTTTGACGAGGTTGCCGCGCTGGTGCCGGCCTATCTTGCCGAGCATGCCGAGCTCGAGCGTCGCAACGCGGTCTTCGAACCTGTTATGGCCGAAATCCATCGCAGGGCGACGGGGATGGACATTGCCATCAACCGCTATCAGGGCGATGGCGGTTGATCAGCGCTTCGAGCCGACAGGGCTGAGCTTTTGCAAGATCTCCCGTAGTGCCGGCATGCGCCAGACCGGCTCGAAGCATTCGCCGACATTGGCGGTGACGGGCAGGGCGACACGGCAGCCGGTGCTGACGATGGTCAGCGAGATGGTGTGCTTTCACGCCGTAGGAAACGTCTCTTCCTTTTCGGAGAAAAGCCGGGAAGCCCGCCCGCGTGGCGGAGCCGCACGGGCGGGATCTGAGAGGAGGCGGAGCCTGTTTCGCTAGAGCGTTTCGGCTTTTCTTCGAATTGCGAAAACGCACTATCTGTTTGTTTTTACGCAATCCCTGACGCAAAAACGCTACGCACTTTTGCTGGAACTGCTCTAGATCCCCGATCCGTCGAGCTGTTGGGCGTCTTCGCCCTCCCAGGGCGCGGGTGCGGAGGCCCGGCTGAGGCTGGCCGAGGGCATCGGCATCCAACACTTCAGCTCCGGTTCGGCATATTCGATGACGCGGCCGGGGGAGGAGTCGGAGGCGCGCCAGCCTTCTGCGCCGAAGCGGTCGCCATTCGCCCAGTAGGCGACGTCGACTTCCGCCGGTCCCTGTTCGGACGAGCGCACGGTGACGAGAATCCGGCTACCGTCTCGCGGCGCGCTTGCCATGTGGCGCCACCGGTCTGGTTCGTCCATTGGTTTTCCTCCTGCCTTATCAAGGACTGAAGTGTCGCTGCGCCGTCGAAAGCGGTCAACCCAAACTTTGCACAACCCTGCCTCTTTCCATCGGCAGGTGGGGTTGCCGCGCGCAGCGACAAACTGGTTGCGATATGAAACCGGTTAGCCTAGTCTGTCGTTGATTGCCAGTGCGATCGGAAACAGGCGAACGTGCCGATCGGCAGAGGAGGCGGCAGTGGCGAAGCTGGTGTTTGGAATGAACCAGTCCCTGGACGGTTATGTCGATCATACGGCCTTCGCGCCAAGCCCAACGCTCTTCCGGCACTTCATCGAAGAGGCCCGCGGGCAGACCGGCAGCATCTACGGCAGCCGCATATACGAGATCATGCGCTACTGGGATGACGAACACCCCGAATGGGGCGCGGACGAGCATGCCTTCGCCGTGGCATGGCGGAGGCAGCCGAAATGGGTCGCCTCGCAGTCGCTGCAGTCTGTCGGGCCCAATGCTGCACTTCTCGGCGATGACCTTGAGGCGGCGATCCGTGCCTTGAAGGCCGAACATGAAGGGGAGATCGAGGTGGCCGGTCCGCATCTTGCAAAGAGCCTCGGCGACCTTGGTCTGATCGACGAATACCGTATCTACCTGCATCCCGTCGTGCTCGGTCGCGGCATGCCCTATTTCGCCGGTCCCCGGCCAGCGCTCCATTTCGTGGCGAGCGAGAGGATTTGCGAGGATGTGATCCGGCTGACCTACGTTCCTGCCTGATCGGGGATATGCCGGAGGGGAAACGCGTCCGGCGACCGACACCAACGCGTGCCCCGTCAGGGGCACGCGCGCGTCCGGTCCCGGTGGTTCGGGCCTACTTGTTCGCGCCGAGAACCGCGTCGACATTCTCCGCGGTGACGGCGAGCCACGGCACATAATAGTGCTGCTCCTTGCCGCCGTTCCAGGCGAGCTTTCCGCCATTCACATCCCAGACGGCGGCGCGGGGCTTGTAGCTTTCCCCGGCCAGCTTGCTGAGGGCGAGGTCGATGGCGCCCTGGGCCTGACCGCTGGCATCCTGAAGGATGGACATCTGCTGTTCACCGCGCTTCACGGCCTCCAGCGCGTCCTTGATGCCGTCGACGCCGGCAACGGGGACGCTCTTGGGATCGAGGCCATGGTTGCGGATGCCTTCGATGGCGCCGACAGCCATCTCGTCATTTTCCGCCAGAACGCCCTGTACATCCTTGCCGTGCGCGGTGAGCACGTTTTCCATGAGCGTGATGGCCTCCGCGCGCGACCAGTTAGCCGTGTTCTGCTCCAGGACGGTGACGCCCGGATTGTCCTTCAGCACCTTCTGGATGCCTTCGAGGCGCTGGACCTGTGCAGACTGGCCAAGCATGCCTTCCAGGATGACGATCTTGGCGTCCGGTCCGGCCTTGTCGATCACGGCCTTTGCCAGAAGCTCGCCCGCCTCGACGTCGTTCGAGTTGATATAGGCGTCGTAGAGCGCGGTGTTGGAGACGACGGTGTTCGAGCCGAACACCGGAATTCCGGCGGCCTTCGCGCGCTCGATCGGTTCGTTGCCGGCATCGACGTCGACGGGGATGAAGACGATGGCGTCGTACTTTTCCGTAATCGCCGTGTCGAACAGGTTGGACTGCGTCAGCACGTCCTGGCGGCCGTCGAGGATCGTCAGCGTCGCCGTGCCGTCGGAAAGGGCGGGATGCGCCTTGGCGGCGTCGGCCCAGAGCACGTTGTATTCGGTGTTGAGGCTCTGAACGATGGCGGCGATCTTCAAGGCTTCGGCGTGAGCGGCCGAACTGGAAAAGCCGGTGGCAAGGCAAAGGCCTGCTGCGGCGCCAAAAAGCGAACGTCGGGTCATTTTCATAGTGCAATTCCTCCAGTTGCAGGCGGCGATGGCCGCGTTCCAGGTGTCATTCGCTCCGCGCGCGGGAGCGGTCGATCAGCACCGCGAGGACGATGATCGAACCCTTGATGATCTGCTGGTAGTATGAGGACACCCCCATCAGATCGAGACCGTTGCTGATCATGCCGATGATCAGCACCCCGACGAGCGTGTAGCCGATACGGCCGATGCCCCCGGTGAGACTTGTTCCGCCGATGACGACGGCGGCGATGGCATCGAGTTCGTAGCCGATGCCGGCTTGCGGCAGGGCCGAGGTGGTGCGTGCGGTCAGCATGACGCCGGCAAGACCTGCGAGTGCACCCATGATCACGTAGACCGAGAAGACGATGCCGTTCGTGTTGATGCCGCTGGTCTTGGCGCTGCGCGGATTGCCGCCGACCGCATAGATCCGGCGCCCGTAGACCGTGTAGCGAAGCACGATCGCGGCAATGGCGAAGACGATGGCGAAGATGATGACCGGCACGGGAATGCCGAAGACCAGGCCCTGGCCGAGCCAGCGGAATTCCGGGCTGAGATTGGGGATGGGGCGGCCGCCGCTGTAGAGCAGCGTCGCGCCGCGCGCCACGCTCAGCATGCCGAGCGTGGTGACGAATGCCGGCACCTTGAAATAGGCGATGATGCCGCCGTTGACGACGCCGCAGGCGGCGCCGGTGGCGATGCCGGCAAGCACCGCGATTGCCGGGTTGAACGCATCCGCGCCGGTAACCAGGCTTGCGGCCACCGCGCCGGCCAAGGCCAGCAGCGAACCGATCGACAGGTCGATCCCCGCGGTGAGGATGACATAGGTCATTCCGACCGCCAGCACGCCGTTGATCGACACCTGCCGAAGGACGTTGAGCAGATTGTTCGTCGACAGGAAGTTCGACGAGGCAAGGGACAGGATGATGAAGAGCAACACGAACGAGATCACGATGCCGTAGCGGGCGATCAGCGTTCCGATCTGGATATCGCGCTTGAGAGCGTCGGTGGAATTCATGGTGGTCTCCTCCACGAGCGATGCGTCCGGTCAGGATGCCAGGTGGACTAGGGTTTCTTGGGTGGCGTCGGGGCCGGAGACTTCGCCTGCGATCCGGCCGCGGTGGAAGACGATGATGCGGTCGGCATTGCCCAGGATCTCGGGCACTTCCGACGAGATCATCAGCACCGCGTTGCCCGCTTTGACGAAGCTTTCGAGGAAGGCGTAGATTTCGCGCTTGGCGCCCTCGTCGACGCCGCGGGTCGGCTCGTCGCAGATCAGGATGCGCGGATCGGTATCGATGCAACGCGCCAATACGACCTTCTGCTGGTTGCCCCCGCTCAGCGATTGCACCGGCAGGTCGGCGGAAGCGGTCTTGATCGAGAAGCGCTTGATGTGCGCGCGGACGCTGCTAGCCTCCGCCGAACCTTTCAGGAAGCCGCCGCGCGTATAGTGCGGAAGGTTCGCCACGGTGATGTTGTGCGCGACGGAGGCGGTCAGCGACAAGCCCGTCTGCTTGCGGTCCTCCGTCACCAACGAGATACCGGCACGGATGGAATCGGCCGGCGTTCGCAGGTCGGTCGGTTTGCCGTCGATCAGGACCTCGCCCGCATCGCGCGGTTCGTTGCCGTAGAGGGCGTTCACGAACTCGCTGCGACCAGAGCCGAGCAGGCCGTAGAGGCCGACGATCTCGCCGGCATGCAGGGTCACGTTGATATCGCTGAACCGGTTCTTTGCCGAGAAACCGCGGGCCTCCAGCAAGGGTTTTTCGGTGTCGAAGGATTTTGGCTCACGGCGATGATCCAGCAGGTCCCGGCCGACGATCGACCGGATGAGACCCTTGCGGTCGATATTCGATATGGCTCCGCCCTCGACGAAGCGGCCGTCGCGGAAGACGGTATAGTCATCAGAGATTTCGAAGATTTCCGTCAGGCGATGGGAAACGTAGATGATGCCGACGCCCTCGGCCGTCAGGGTACGGATCGCGTCGAAGAGCATCTGCGTTTCGCGTTCGCCGATGGCCGATGTCGGCTCGTCCATGATCAGGATGTCGCTGCGCCGGCTGATCGCCTTGGTGATCTCGACGAGTTGCGACTGGGCAACGGAGAGATCGCGCAGCCGGGCGCTGGCCGGGATGTCAAACTTGAGGCGCGCCAGGATATCCTCGGCCTCCGCGCGCATGCGTCGGTCGTCGACGAAGAAACGGCCGCGCCGCTGCTCCCTGCCGAGATAGAGGTTTTCGGCCACGGTCATGTCGAGAAACGGGCTGAGCTCCTGCGTGATGATGGCGACGCCTGCATCGAGCGCGTCGGCCGGCGATCCGAACTCGAGCTCCCTGCCGCGGATGGAGACCCTTCCCGAATCGCGTCGCAGCAGCCCCATCAGAATGCCGAGGAAGGTCGATTTGCCGGCGCCGTTGCCCCCGCAGAGCGCGTTCACGGTGCCGGCCCGCAGCGTAATCCGCCCATCAATGAGGGCGGGAACCTTGTTGAAGGTTTTTGAGAGGTTCAGGGCCTGCAGCAAAGGCGGCGGTGTGTCGCCCCTGTCTTGCAAAGTCGGTTCATTCGCAACCATTGCGCTCCTCCTGCATGGTCGCCCGCCTCAAGGGCGGGAATTTGTCGATGTGTGGGGAGAGGCCGGCCTTAGGGCGGCAGAAGCGGGGGCGCTTTAACGCGCCCGCTGATGATGTCAGCCCTCCCGGCAGCCGGCGAAATCGCGCTCGCCATGCACACCACCTAACGCAAAAAAATTGGCGACGCAAGGTTTGTTGCTTAAACATGCAAATTATATCGGATGAATGACCTTTTTGGTTGTTGCGTCTGGTGGTCTTTCTCGATCATGAAGGTGGATTTTATGATTTTTACGCACTTTCCACGATATTGAACCGCTTTTAGGGATTTTCATCCCAAAAATATTTGTTGCGTAAAAATACTAATAGAGATAGCCATGTCGCCAACGAAGCGACTATGCGGAGGAAATTGTGATGCGTCGACTGGGTATTCATTCATTTGTTTGGACGGGCGGCCAAACCCAGGAGGGGCTTGAGATGGCCCTGCGCAAGACCGCCGAGCACGGCTATCGCGCGATCGAATTCGCCTATCTGCGACCGGAGAAGTTCGATCTCGATCACCTGGCGAAGCTCGCCCAGTCCCTCGATGTCGAGATCGGCGTGACGATGGGGCTTCCGATCGATCGCGACGTTTCGAGTGAGGATCAGGCCGTCGTTGCCGGCGGCAAGGCGATGCTGGCGGACGCCGTGCGCGCCGTGCGCGACATCGGCGGCACCAAGCTTGGCGGTATTCTCTATTCCGCGCACACCAAATACGGTCGACAGCCGACGAAGCGCGGCTGGGACAACAGCGTCGCGGCGATTGCCGGAACGGCCGAGACAGGCAAGGCCGCAGGCGTCGATATCGTTCTCGAGATCGTCAACCGCTTCGAGACCAACCTTCTCAACACGACCGCCCAGGGCCTGAAGTTCATCGCGGACACCGGCTCGGATCATGTGCGCCTGCATCTCGACACGTTCCACATGAACATCGAGGAGGCCAATCCCGCCGCAGCCATCCGGCTTGCAGGCGACAAGATCGGGTACTTCCACATCGGCGAAAGCAATCGCGGCTATCTTGGGGACGGTGTCATCGATTTCGATGCGATCTTCGACGCGCTCCTCGACATCGATTACAAGCGCGACATCGTGTTCGAGAGTTTTTCCACAGCGGTGGTCGATGAGGGGCTGTCGCTCGTCTGCGCCATCTGGCGTGATACCTGGACGCAGAACGACCCGCTGGCGGCTCATGCCAAGGGTTTTATCGAGATGAAGCTCGAAGAGGCCAAACGCCGCCGGGCAACGAACGCCCGGCCCTAAAGGCTCTTCTAGCAACGTGCTTTGTCCGTGTAGGGTCGAGGCGGGTTCATTCGGGGGGATCGGGAGATGAGCGACATCGTTTCCATCGGCAGCACGCCGCGCCGCATTCGGCAGAACAACATCGTGGCCGCGCTGCAGGCGATCTACAGCAACCGCTGCATGAGCCGGGCGGAGCTGGCGCGGCAACTTGCCATGAACCGCTCGTCCTCGGGGCAGATCGTGGCGGAGCTGACGGGAAGCGGTTTCGTCGAGGAGATCGATGGCGACGGCCCCGACCGCGCCGGCCAGGCCCGTGCCGGGCGGCCGGGGATCATGCTCCAGCTCGTGCCCGATGCCGCCTTCTTCATCGGCGTCGAAATCGGTGTCGAGCACATTTCGACGACCGTCGTCGACCTTGCCGCCCAGGTTCGGCTCTATCGGAGCGAGGCGTTTGACACGGTCTCCTCGACCGTCGAGGCTGCGATGCAGCAGGCGATCGAGATGGTCGTCGGTGCCATGGACCCGGGCATGCTTGCCCGGTGCAGGGGGCTCGGGATATCGACCCCCGCGCATATCGGACCGGACGGGGTCGTTGCGCTGGCGCCGATCATCGGATGGCGAAACGTGCCGCTCGGGCAGATCGCCCGCGATGCCGTTCCGGTTCCCATGCCCGTTGCGGTCGAGAACGATGCCAATGCCTTTGCGATCGGCGACAGCTACCGGAACGGCCGGGCGGGCGTCACGCTCTTCCTTTCGATGGAGACCGGTATCGGCGGCGGGATCATGATCGATGGCAAGCTCTTTCGCGGCGGCCATGGCCTTGCGGGCGAGATCGGTCACATCCTGGTGCCCGGCAGCGGCGGGCAGAAGTTTGAGCAGCTGATCGGGCGTGAGGCACTTGTGGCACGGTATCGCGCGGCGACCGGTTCGGCGGCGCCCGGACTGCACGCTTTCATCGCGGATGTGCGCGACCGTGTTCCCGCCGCCGTGAACATTGCCGAAGACTGGTCGCGGTATCTCGCCTGCGCCCTGCTGCAGGCATGCCGCCTCATCGATCCCGAGCGGATTGTGCTCGGGGGATCGGTGGCCGGGCTCTATCCGCTGGTCGCGGCCCGCGTAGCTGCGCATATGGCGGAGGGGCAGGGCACGCTGTTCCCCGCGCCGGAGATTTCCGTCGACGACACGGAAATCGGCCCCGCCTTCGGGGCGGCCTGCATGCTGCATCAGCGCTTCCTGTCGCTCGAAAATGAAGACCTCGGTGCCGATGATCCGGCGCTGCAACGCTCAACCGCCACCTAGGCGTGGCCCCCAGCATCAAAGCGAGGTATCCCTCATGACGTCTGCACTGGCACCGGATGCGCTCGGCCCCACGATCTGCGTGGGCGAGATCCTTGTCGAGATCGTCGCGACGACGGTTGGCACGGGATTTGTCGAGGCTCAGCCGCTGATCGGCCCCTTTGCCAGCGGTGCTCCGGCGATCTTCATTTCCCAATGCGGGCGCTTCGGCGGCCAGGCCGCGATGATCGGTGCCGTGGGCGATGACGATTTCGGGCGCGTGAACGTCGAGCGCCTAAAGCGCGATGGCGTCGATGTCTCGGCCATTTCCATCGATCCCGAATTCCCGACGGGCAGCGCCTTCGTCCGCTATCGGGACAACGGCTCGCGCGACTTCGTGTTCAACATCGCGCGGTCTGCCGCGGCGCGTTTCGGATGGAGCGTACCTGTGAGCGACCTTGTCGGGCGCGGCGGGCACCTGCACGTCATGGGCTCGGCGCTGTCGATGCCCAGTGCCATTGCCGTCATCGACAAGGCGGTCGATATCATCAAGGCCCGTGGCGGTACGTTGTCCGTCGATCCGAACATCCGCAAGGAGCTGAAACTCGACGCGGAAACCGAGCGCCGTTTCGATCGCCTCGTCTCCGCCGCCGATCTGCTCCTGCCGTCGGGGGAAGAGCTGGAGCGGGCGGCCGGCGTGGATGGCGAAACGGCTGCGGTTCGCCGCCTGTTCGAGCGCGGCGTGAAGGAGGTCGTCCTGAAGCGCGGCGCTGATGGGGCCAGCTATTTCAACCGTGACGGAACGCGGGTCGACGTGCCGGCCTTCGTGGTCGAGGAGGTCGATCCCACGGGTGCCGGCGATTGTTTCGGCGGCGCCTATGTCGCCGGCCGCCGCCTTGGCCTGACGCCGCAACACGCCCTGACCTATGCCGCCGCCGCAGGTGCCCGCAACGTGACCCGCCTCGGCCCGATGGAGGGCGCGGGAACGCGGGACGAACTCGACGCTTTCATCGCTTCGACGGGGAGGTATTCGTGATGGGGGTCGCGCTGGGGGAACTTGCGGCGCTGCGGCGCCAGGGCACGCCGAAGGGAATAACGTCGGTCTGCTCGGCCCATCCGCTGGTCCTGCGGGCGGCGCTGCGGCATGGCGCAAAGACCGGACGTACCGTGCTGATCGAGGCGACGTGCAACCAGGTCAACCATCTGGGCGGCTATACCGGCATGCAGCCGGCGGATTTTGCCCGCCTTGTGCACGAACTGGCCGTGGAGGAGGCCTGCCCACGGGAGCTTGTCGTCCTCGGGGGAGATCATCTCGGCCCCAATCCATGGCGCGAGCAGCCGGCCGAAGAGGCGATGGCCGAGGCGGAGGCGATGGTCGCGGCCTATATCGATGCCGGCTTCCGCAAGATCCACCTCGATGCCTCCATGGGGTGCCGTGGTGAGCCGGCGGCGCTGGATGACGAAACGACGGCGCGTCGTGCCTGCCGGCTTGCCGCCGTTGCGGAAGCGCATGCGGCCGCTGCCGGCGGCGCCATGCCTGTCTATGTCATCGGAACGGAGGTGCCGCCGCCGGGCGGTGCCGATCACGCCCTGACGTCGATCGAGCCGACGGACGGGGTCTCTGCCAGCAAGACCATCGAAATCCATCGACGGGTCTTCGCCGAGGCCGGGCTGTCGGCGGCCTTCGAGCGCGCAATCGGCCTCGTCGTGCAGCCGGGCGTCGAATTCGGCAACCACAATGTGATCTTCTACGACCGGACAAAGATCGCCGGGCTTGCGCAGGTTCTCGATGCGGAACCGCAATTCGTCTTCGAGGCGCATTCGACCGACTACCAGGGAACCGGTTCGCTCGCCGCGCTTGTCGAGGATGGCTTTCCCATTCTGAAGGTCGGCCCGGAACTGACATTCGTGCTTCGCGAAGCGCTCTATGCACTGGATGCTATCGCGTCGGACCTGGTCCCCGACTACGGGGAGCGCCCCCTCATGGCGGCCATGGAGGCCACCATGCTGCACCACCCCGAGCACTGGTGCCGGCACTATCATGGCGCGAAGGAGGAGGAGCGGCTGCTGCGGCACTATTCGCTTTCCGACCGCATTCGCTACTACTGGGCGACCCCGGAAGCGGAGGCCGCCGTCGGGCGGTTGTTTGCGGCCTTGAAGGACCGCACCGTGCCGCTCCCGCTGTTCTGGCAGCACATGTCTGCGGCGGGCCGGTTCGCCGACAGGCCGCTGGACCCGGAGGCCGTCGTCATCTGGCGGATTGCGCAAGTGCTCGCCGCCTACGCCGCCGCCGGCAACCGATAGATCGGTTTTCCGGCGCAAGGAAACCCGTCGTGCTCTTCAGCATGGAAAACACCACCCCGGCTTCTGGGCCGGGGTGGTGTTCGCGTTGCTACTCGATGACGGTGATCTTCGAGCCGTTGAGGAATTTTGCAGGCTCGAAGCCGCGCGCGACGGCCATCGGGACCATCAGGAGCTGGATGGGGAGGATTTCCAGCACAGGCAGAAGCCCTTCCGCAACATCGGGCAGGGACAGGACCGGTTCGTTCCCCGCAACGGCCGCTGCCGTGGCTTCCGGCGCGACGACGAGGCACCGGCCGCCGAAGCGGGTGATGTCGGCGACGGTCTTCAGGTTGAGGTCGAGTGTCGCACCGGAGCCGCCGAGGAACAGCAGGCTGCGGAACCCGTCGCGCACCAGTTCCAGCGGACCGTGTCGGAACTGGCCGCCGGACAGCGCCTGTGTCGGGGCCTTTGCGGCCTCAGCCGTCACCAGCGCGGCCATCTGGGCGCTGGCATAGCTTGCGCCGCGGCCGATGAAGGTCAGCGGCCTGTCGTGACCGAGCGTGGCCAGCGTTTCGCCCATCCGCGCGGGCAGGGTGGAGAGCAGGGTTTCGGCGGCATCGGCGAGCGTGGCGATGTCTGCTGCCAGGGTGTCGCCGTCGCCGGTCAGCAGGCGCTCCAGGATATAGAGGGTGGCAAGGCCGGCGGTATAGGTCTTGGTCGATACGGTCTGCTCGGGGCCGACCTCCGTCGCCAGCGCCAGCGTGGCCCAGCGGGCGAGGGTGTTGTCGCTGGGATTGGTGATCGCAACCTTGACGGTGACGCCGGCGTCCAGTTCCGTCATGCGGCGCAGTTCGACGCTTTCGCCCGACTGCGAGATCGCGATGACCAGGGTGCCGGCCCGCAGCAGCGCCGGCGCCTGCTGGATCAGTTCGGACGTATCCCAGAGCGAGACCGGGACCGGCAGTGCCTGGCTCAGCCGCAGCCAGGTGCCGTAGGCGCTGAACAGGGAGCCGCCCATGCCGGTGAGAAGGACATGCCGCACATCGCCGTTGTCGATCGCGGTGCGGATCGCCTTGGCCTTGGCAATCAGGTCGGGCGTGACGAGCCGGCCGAGCTTGCGGATTGCCGCCGGCTGTTCGGCGATTTCGTCGAGATAGGACTGGGACACGGAAACTCCATCATGGCTTGGGGGTGGGAAAGATCTGCGCTGCCGCACCGATGATGCCGGCGTCGTTGCCGAGCGAGGCAAGCGCGAAACGGACCGGTGCGAGATAGAGGTCGAGGCCCGAGAGCCGCGCTTCCCGCTCCAGCGGGGCGAGCAGCAGGTTGCCGGCCGCGCTCAACCCGCCGCCGAGCAGAATGACGTCGGGCGCGAAGATCTGCGCCCAGGTCGCCGCGCCGCGGCCGAGCCATCGCCCGACATCCGAGAGCATCGCCCTTGCGGCCGCATCGCCGGCAAGCGCTGTTGCGATGACATCGGACGCATCGGCCTCCCGTCCGTGGTCACTTGCTCTTCTGGCGAGTGGACTGTCCGGCACCTCGACGCAATAGCGCCGCGCGATGCCGTTCAGGGCGTCGCCGGACGCCAGCGATTCCAGGCAACCGACGCATCCCTGGCGGCAGGGGCGGCCGTCGCTGCCGTGGATGATGAGCTGCCCGGCATTGCCGAGGCCTCCGCCCGACGTGATGAACGGCTTTCCGTCGATGGTGAGCGCAACGCCGATGCCGGTCCCTGCCGCGATCAGGAGAAGGCGGCGGGCAGCGCGATCCTTGCCGAACATCGCCTCCGCAAGACCGGCTGCGGTTCCGTCGTTCTCCATCCGCGCCGGAAGGGAAAACAGCCCGCCGATCCGCTCGGCCAGCGGGAAGTCGTCGAGAGCAGGGATGTTGCCGAGATCGCCGGACAGGTTGTCCGGATGGATGCGGCCCGGGAAGCCGATGCCGATCCCCAGCACCCTCGCCGCCGGATGTGCGCCGAGGATGTCGCGAACCGTTTCGGCATACTGCGCGACGATCGTGTCCGCATCGTCGGTATCGCCGACGACCACGCGCCGTCGCTCGATGATCTCGCCCCCAGTCGAGACGAGGCCGATCTTCGTGCTGCCGCCGCCGATGTCGATGCCGATTGCGAAATCCTGTTGCGACACGGGTGCTCCTAGAGGCGATATCGATTGACGTTCAGCATGAAGCCGTCGCCCTTGTAGACGGACTTCACATATTCGACGGCCTGATCCGTATCGGTGACCGTGACACGCCAGACGGTGAGAACCGGTGCGCCGGGCGCAATCTTCAGGTGGGCGGCCTCTTCGTCCGTGGCCGCTGCCGGCTCGAACAGCGCGTCCGTCCAGGTGGGCACGATGCCCCAGGTCGATGCCATCTCGGCATAAAGCGAAGCACCCTCGAACATTGCCCGCGTTGCCGAAGGATAGAGCGCGGCAGGCAGGTATGCGTCCTCCAGCGCCACCGGATCGCCGTCGATGCTGCGCACCCGGCGCAGAAAGAGGAAATCCGGGCCGCTTTCGCTCTCGGTCTGGAGATGCTTGCGGAAGGCGGGCGACAGCGGCTGTCCTTCCTCGAAGGCGACGACCACAGAGCCAGGCTCGGCGCCAAGCTTGCGCACTTCCGTCGTGAAACTGTGGAAGCCCGAGACGCCCTTCATGCGCGAGGCGGTGCTGAAGTAGCCGCGGCCGTGCTCGCTATAGATGACGCCGCGGGTTTCGAGCTGCTTGAGCGCCTGGCGGATGGTGACGCGGGAGACGCCGAATTCCCGCGACAGCTCACCTTCCGAGGGCAGGGCGAAATGCGCGCCGTTGCGCGCCTTCACCGCGCCGTCGAGGATTTCGGCCACCTGCGCATACATCGGGACAGCGCCGCTCTTGCGGATCGGTTTCTTCTTCAGCCATGTCTCGGTCATCGGTTTTCCTTTCTCGTGAGGCGGTCAAACCAACAGTCTCTAACATGTCGAGACAAGTCGGCAAGCGCACCTTGAGAATGTTCCCTTCGCCATCAGCGCCGCGTCATGGTTGCGGCGATCTTTTCCGCGGCCATGATGATCGGGGCGTTGATGTTGGCGGAGGGCACGCGTGGCAGGATGGAGCCGTCGACGATGCGCAATTTTTCCAGCCCGTGCACCCGGCCGGCGGCGTCGGTGACGGCATGGTCGTCCGCGCCCATGCGGCAGGTGCTGGTCGGGTGGTGTTCGGTGTTGGCGACGGTGCGCAGCCACCCTTCGATCTCGGCGTCCGAAGCCTTGAGGCCGGGCGTATCGACCGGCTGGCCGCGATAACGATCCCAGGACGGCTGGTGCGCCATGTCCAGCGTCTTGCGGATGCCGTCGATCATTTCGAGCGTGTCGCGCCGGTCGGTGAGATAGTTGAAGCGGATGGAGGGTTTTGCGGCGGGGTCGGCGGATTTCAGCGCGATCCGGCCGCGGCTGTAGGGCCGCATCTGGCTGACGAAATACTGGAAACCATCGGAGATCGTCACCTTGCCGGATTGGAAATCGGCGAGGAACGGCAGGAATTCGTGCTGCATGTTGAAATAGGGCACGTTCTCGCTGCTCTTGAAGAAAGCGCCGACTTCGAAGAAATTGGTCGCGCCGAGGCCGCGCTTGAACAAAAGCCATTCGATGCCGAGCTTCAGCCGGCCGAGCATGTTGAGCTGCCGGCGGATCGAGACGCCGCCCGGCGAGGTGAAGCGCAACGGGGCAACGACATGGTCCTGTAGATCGGCCCCGACGCCGGGCAGGTGGGCGGCGCTGGCGATGCCGTGCTCCTTCAGGGCCTCACGGTCGCCGATGCCGGAGAGCATCAGCAGATGCGGCGAGCCGACCGTGCCGGCCGACAGGATGGTTTCGCGGGCGGCGCGCAGCGTCTTGCGCTCGCCGCGCTGCAAGAGCGTGACGCCCGTCGCTGTGCGGCCGTCGAGAAGGATCTTTTCGACGAGGCAGCCTGTCATCACGGTGAGGTTGGGGCGATTTTTTGCCGGGGTGAGGTAGGCGAGGCTGGTGCTGCAGCGCACGCCGTCGCGGATGGTCGCCTGGGTGATGTGGACGCCGTCTTGCGCGCCGCTGTTATAGTCGCCGGCTTCACGCAGGCCGAACTCCTGCCCAGCCTTCAGGAAGGTGCGGTAGAGCGGGTGGTCGGTCTTGCTGCGCACGACATCGATGGGCCCTGCACCACCGCGCATCGGGTCGCGGCCGCCCTCGAAGTTTTCCAGCCTCTTGAAGAAGGGCAGGCAATCCTCGAAATCCCAGCCATCGACGCCGAGTTCGCGCCAGCCGTCGTAGTCCTCTTTCGCGCCGCGCACGAAAACCATGCCGTTGATCGAGGAGCTGCCGCCGAGGCCGCGTCCGCGCGCCTGACCGATGCTGCGGCCATGCAGTTCCGGCTCCGGCTCGCTTTCGAATTTCCAGTTGTAGCGGTCGCTTTCGATGGGGAAGGTCAGCGCCGCGGGCATCCGGATGAAGAGGCTGCGGTCGCTCGGCCCAGCCTCGACGAGGCAGACGGAAACGGCCGGGTCGGCGCTCAGCCGGTTGGCCAGCACGCAGCCCGCCGAACCGGCGCCGACGATGACATAGTCGAATTCCTGGGGGCTCTTGCGCATCGCATCCTCTTCGTCTCGGCCTGTCGCCGGATAGTCTGACCGTTCTCGTCCGCTGGCAAATCCATCGATGGTGGGGTTTCCGCCGTTCGATGCGTCTGCTCGGGCACTAGACAGGGCTTCAAGCCTGTGTTAGCTGGTCTTTAACATGTAGTAACAAGTTGTCAAGTGAACAACTTACTGCGTGGGGATCAAAACCAACCGGGAGCATGATCATGAAACGAAGGGCATTTCTCGCGCTGACGGCCGCCTCCGTCGCCTTCACGCTGTCCACCAGCGCGCACGCCATCGACTGGAAGCAGCAGTCCGGCAAGGAAATCACGGTGCTGCTCAGCGAGCACCCGTGGACGGCCGAGCTGCGCAAGCATGTCGGGGAATTCGAGGCGGAGACCGGCATCAAGGTGAAGATCGATGCCTTTGCGGAGGACCTTTATTCGGACCGCATGAACCTTGCCGTCCGCTCGGCCAATTCCGTTGCCGACGTCTACATGATCCAGATGGACTCGGCGCTCTATACGCAATGGGAAGCCGGTGTCGTCGAGCCGCTGACGCCCTATCTGAACGATGCCGCCAAGACGGATGCCGACTACAATCTCGCCGACTACCCAGAAGGTTTTCGCGCCGGTGCGTCTTTCCCGGTCGGCAAGCCCGATCCGCAGCTCTATGCGATCCCGATCTCGTTCGAGGCCTACACGCTCTTCTACAACAAGGCGCTGGTCGACACATATCTCGGCGGCAAGGTGCCGGCGACGATGGACGAATTGATCGCCGCTGCGAACGAGATCAGCGCCAAGGGCGAGGGCAAGATTTTCGGCGCCTCGATGCGCGGCAAGCGCTCGGCCGAACTGGTCGATACGATGACGGGTATCGTGCTCGACGCATGGGGCAACGAGCCGGCCGACCTTCCCTACAACATCTGGTTCGACGGAGACTGGTCGAAGCCGCGCTTCGACGATCCGCGCATCGCCAAGGGCCTTTCCTACTATGCCGGCCTCCTGAAGGCTGGTCCGCCGAGTGCTTTGTCCTATGGCTGGGAGGATGCCAGCCGCTTCTTCTCGCAGGGCAATGCCGCCTTCTTCGTCGATGCCTCGGTCTTCGGTCCGAGCTTCGAGGATGCGAAAACCTCGGCCATCGCGGGCAAGGTCGGCTATGCGCCGCTGCCGGCCTCGACGGGCGATATCGGCTATAGCGGCCATTGGTCCTGGGGCATTTCCATCGCCAAGAACTCGCCGAAGAAGGATGCCGCCTGGCTCTTCGTGCAATGGGCGACGAACAAGAAGATGACGGCGGCGCTGGGTGTGGCGACAGGCGGTGCGCCGCGCGATTCCGCATGGGCCGATGCCGACTACGTCAAGGCACTTGATGCCGGCTATGTCGCGGCCGTGAAGACTCAGATGCAGCACACCCGCCCCACCTCGGTGTTCCGCCAGGGCTGGAACGACGTCGTGCTCATGATCGTCGACGCCATCCACCAAATCTACCAGGGCACGTCGCCGGAGGATGCGGTGGCCGAACTCCAGACCAACGTTCAGGACACGCTCGAATAGACCGTTTCTCCCGCGGGGCCGGCCTGTCCGGCCCCATTTTTCCCGAAAGCAGGATCGTATCGACCATGCGCCGAGACAAACATATCCGCTGGCTGATCGCGCCGGCCCTCGTGCTTCTGGCCGCCGGAACGCTCTACCCGGTCGTCTATGCCGGCTATCTCTCTTTGCTCCAATGGAACTGGGGTTCGGAGGCGAAATTCGTCGGGCTGCGGAATTTCGTGCGTATCCTGTCGGGCAGCGGTTTTCCGAAGGCGCTGTTCAACACCTTCTATTTCGCTGTCTTCGCCGTGGTCATCGAGACCCTGCTCGGCCTCGGCCTGGCGCTCGCCATCAACCGTATCCGCATCGGCGCGGGCCTGATCCGCACGCTGATGATCCTGCCGCTGATGGTTTCGGGCATCGCCGTGTCGCTGATCTGGAAGGTCATGCTCGATCCGACGCTCGGCATCGTCAACTACCTTCTGTCGCTCGTCGGCATTCCCGGTCCCGCCTGGCTCGGCACGGTGCCGACCGCCATGCCCTCGATCATCATGATCGACACTTGGTGGCAGACGGCCTTCACCTTCATCATTCTGTCCTCCGCGCTGAAAAGCCTGCCGGCCGAGCCCTTCGAGGCAGCGCGGCTGGAGGGGGCGACACCCTTCCAGACCTTCCGCCACGTCACGCTGCCGATGCTCAAACCGGTGCTGATCACCATCGTCATCTTCCGCACCATCGACACGCTGAAAGTCTTCGACATCATTTTCGGCACGACCGGCGGCGGGCCGCTCAGGGCCACCGAAAGCGTGCAGACACTCGCCTACCAGACGGCCTTCAAGTCCTACAAGTTCGGCGAGTCCGCGGCCATCGCGGTCGTCTTCTCGCTGATCATCCTGACGCTTTGCATCATCTACCTGATGATCGACACCGATGAAGGAGAAAAGGCATGAGCGCTTCCACCCGCCGCGCCCTCTGGCCCTATGCGGTCGCCGTCCTTGCCGTCGCCGTCTCGCTGTTTCCGATCTTCTGGATCCTGAGCATCGCGCTGAAGACGCAGGTCGACGCCTTCGCCATGCCGCCGGTCTGGTTCTTCACGCCGGTCTGGGAGAACTTCGCCAAGGCGTGGTTCTCGACGGGGTTTTCCGGCGCGTTCCTCAACAGCCTGATCGTCTGCGTCATCGGCAACGTGCTGGCGCTCGCCGCCGGCATTCCGGCCGCCTATTATCTCAACAAGAAGCATGTGCCGGGACGCCGTACGATCCTGATCTGGCTGCTCATTTCCTACATGCTGCCGGAATTCCTGTTCATCGTGCCGGTGTATGTGCTCTTCCAGTCCATCGGGCTCTACGACACGGTGATCGGCCTGGCGCTGATCTACCAGGTCTTCACGCTGCCCTTCACGATCTGGCTGCTGCGCGCCTTCTTCGCCGATATTCCCGAAGCGCTTGCCGAAGCGGCGCGGCTGGAGGGCGCGAGCACGTTGCGCATCGTCTGGACGATCTACGTCCCGATCGCGGCACCGGGCATCGCCGCCACCGTCATCCTCAATTCCATCAAGATGTGGAACGAGCTGACCATCGCGCTCGCGCTCACTTTCGAGAAGGCGCAGACCGTGACGCTCGCCGTCGCCGGTTTCCGTGGCTACGCCTCCATCGACTGGGGCGCGATGTCGGCTGCCTCCATCATCATCATCCTGCCCATGGCGCTGTTCGCCATTCTGGCGCAACGGCGCATCGTCCAGGGCCTCAGCCTCGGCGCGGTCAAGTAAGCCCCCGATCAATCAAGGAAAAAAGCCATGTCCGCCGTTTCCCTGGAAGGCATCGATATCTCCTACGGCTCCGTCGATGTCGTGCGCAATCTCGATCTCGACATCAAATCGGGCGAGTTCGTCGTCTTCGTCGGCCCCTCCGGCTGCGGCAAGTCGACGACGCTGCGCCTGATCGCCGGGCTGGAGGAGGGCCGCTCCGGCAACATCTCCATCGGCGGCCGCGTCGTCAACGAGGTCGATCCGGCCCGGCGCGACGTCGCCATGGTGTTCCAGAACTATGCGCTCTTCCCGCATATGTCGGTTGCCGACAACATCTCCTTCGGCATGCGGCTGCGCGGCGAGGCGAAGGATAAGATCGCGGCGAGCGTGGCGGAGGTGGCGCGCATGGTCGGTCTTCAGGATCACCTGCACAAGCGGCCGGGCGCGCTTTCCGGCGGCCAGCGCCAACGCGTGGCGCTCGCCCGCGCCATCGTGCGCAAGCCCGCGGTCTTCCTGTTCGACGAGCCGCTCTCCAATCTCGATGCCGAATTCCGTGCTGCCATGCGCCACGAGCTGAGCAAGCTGCACCGCGAGCTCGGCTCAACCATGATCTACGTGACCCACGATCAGGTCGAGGCGATGACGATGGGCGACCGCATCGCCGTTCTCGCCCCGCTGAAGCAGGCGGGTCGCTCGAACCTCATGCAGTTCGGCACGCCGGAAGAGGTCTATCATCGCCCCGCCAACCTTTTCGTCGCCAAATTCATCGGCTCGCCGCCGATGAATTTCTTCGAGGGGCGGGCGGAAGGCGGCGACATCCGTATCGGCGATCTGACCCTTCCCGGCGCGCGCCATCTTCCCGCCGTGCTGACCGTCGGTATCCGCCCGGAACACGTTCGCCTCGGCGCGGGCGAGGGGGCGTCCATCACCGGCACGGTCGAGGGCGTCGAAAACCTCGGGCACGAAAAACTCTGGTTCCTGTCCACCCCGGAAGGCCGCATCATCGCCCGTACGCCCGATGGGGTCGACCATGCGGTCGGCGAGCGTGTCGATGTGCATTTTGCAACGGACAAGCTGCACCTCTTCGACCGCGCGACGGGCGGGCGGGTCGAGATAGAGGGGTAGCGACGCCCCATCAGCCGTCCCGTCGCCGCGAACGGTTGTCATTAGAGCGCCTGTGGGGTTACGAATTCACCACTGTGCGAAACGCCTGGGCGAGTTTCCGGACTGCGACGTCCATCTCCGCCGGCGTATAGGCGGCAAAGCCCATCAGGAAGCCCGCCTTGCCATGGCCGCCTGCGTGAAGCGACGACAGGCCCAGCAACTCGATACCGGCCCGGCGGGCTGCCTCGACAGCGGCATGTTCGGAGAGGTTGCCGGTCAGCACGCACGGCATCTGCAGGCCGCCGATGGGAACGCGCGGTTCCACGAACCCGGACAGATGTGCCCGAACGAGACCGACCAGCACCTCCAGGCGTGCGGCATAGACGCTGCGCATCGTGCGGACATGCGCACCAAAATGCCCACCCTCCATGAAGCGGGCGAGCGTCAGCTGCGCAAGCGGCGCCGAATGCCCGTCGAGCAAGGTGCGCGCGACGGTCATCGGCTGCACGAGCGCGGGCGGCAGCAGTGCATAGCCGATCCTCAGGCCCGGAAAGAGCGATTTGGTGAAGGTGCCGATATAGATGGTCCGCTCGTGCGGATCGAGGCCCTGCACGCAGGCGGTCGGTTTGCCGGCATAGTGAAACTCGCTGTCATAGTCGTCCTCGATGATCCAGCCCTCGTGGCGGGCCGCCCATTCGATGAGGGCGAGGCGGCGGTCGAGCGCCAGCGTGGCGCCCGTCGGGAACTGGTGGGAGGGCGTCAGGAAGACAGCCCTGGCACCCCGGGGCTCGGCCATGATCTGTTCGGCCATCAGCCCCTGGCGATCGAGGCGGACGGGCACGCAGTCGAGTGCCGCTGCTTCGAAGGCCCTGCGCGCGCCATAATAAGCCGGGTCTTCGATGAAAATGCGGTCCCCGGGATCGAAGAGCATCGTCGCGCACAGCGTCAGGGCCTGTTGCGAACTGGTGAGAACCAGCACCCGGTCGGCGGTGGCGCGGGCACCGCGCTCGAGGTTGATGTAGTCGGCAATGGCGCGTCGCAACGGTTCGGTTCCCTGCGGATCGCCGTGAAGCAGCGCGCCGGTGCCGACCTCCTTCAACACCTGCCGCTCGAGGCGTTCCCACAGATGCAGCGGGAATGTGCGCGTCTCCGGCACGCCGGGTGCGAAAGGTCTCGGTGCGAGCGGTTCGCGAACGCCGCCGCTGCGGAACATGGCTTCGCCGCGCTTGCTGAGGGCGGGCGCCTGTTTGCGCACCCGCCGGTCGCGCGGTGCGGGCCGGCGCGGTGGCGAGAACTCGGTCATCTCGGATACGAAGCTGCCGCTGCCGACCCGGCGCTCGATGAAGCCCTCGGCGTGAAGCTGGGCGTAGGCCGCCTCGACAGTGTCGCGCGAGACACCGAGCGACCCGGCAAGCGCCCGCGAGGCGGGCAGGGGCTTTCCCGCGCCAAGTGCGCCGTCGAGAATCAACTGCCGGATCGCCCGCTGGATCCGCGCGTGAAGCGGCAGGGCCGCATGGGCGGGCTGGGCAAGCCAGGCCTTTACGGTTTCCAGTTGGGAATGCTTGAACAATTGGTCTGAGCCTTCTTGACGAAATGGATGGGATAATCCGGCCATTTGCCGGCTAGATGTCAAGCCCTTCGTCGGCCATGCGCCGTCGCGTCCAGGAGCTTCGTCACAACATGTCCCCCGTACCATCGCCCATCCGCCTCCATGATCTGACGCATCCCGTCGTTGCCGGGCTGATCTCCGTCATCGTCAATTATGGCGGCACCTTCATTCTCGTCTTTCAGGCTGCCAAGGTCGCGGGCCTCGGCCCGGACCTGACGGCATCCTGGGTCTGGTCCGTGTCCATCGGCGTCGGCGTGACCGGGCTTGTTTTGAGCTGGCACTATCGCGAACCGATCATCACCGCCTGGTCGACACCGGCGGCGGCGTTCCTCGTCACCGCGCTCGCCACCACGTCCCATGCGGAAGCGGTCGGTGCCTACATGGTTTCGGCGGCTGCCTTCGTCGCGCTCGGCCTTTCGGGTTGCTTCGAGAAGGTCATCCGGCTGATCCCGCCGGGCATCGCATCCGGCCTGCTCGCCGGTATCCTGCTGCAGTTCGGCATCGGCGCGTTCAGCGGCGCGAGCGTCGATCCGTTGCTGGTCGGTCTGCTCATTCTCGCCTATGTCGTGTTGAAGCGGTTCTGCGCCCGTTATGCCGTGGTCGGCATCCTCGTGCTCGGGCTGGTCTTCCTGCTTGCGCAGGGCAGGGTCGAGCTGTCAGGCCTTGCGCTGAAATTTGCCGCACCGGTCTTTACCATGCCAGAATTCTCGCTGAATGCGCTGCTGTCGGTCGCGTTGCCGATGTTCCTCATCACATTGACCGGCCAGTACATGCCCGGAATGCTGGTGCTCCGCAACGATGGCTTCAGGACGAGCGCCAATCCGATCCTTACCGTGACGGGGCTCGGTTCCCTCGTCATGGCGCCCTTCGGATCCCACGCCTTCAACATCGCGGCGATCACGGCTGCCATCGCCACCGGCCGGGAAGCCCATGAGGATGGTCGCAAACGCTGGATCGCCGGGATTGCCGCAGGCTGCTTCTACGTGCTCGTCGGGGTGTTCGGCGTGACGCTTGCGGCCGTCTTCATGGCCTTTCCCGCAACCTTCATCACCACGCTCGCCGGTCTCGCCCTGCTCGGCACGATCGGCGGCAGCCTTGCGGGGGCGATGGCCGATCCGTCCTCCCGCGAGGCTTCGCTCATCACCTTTCTCGCCTCCGCCGCGAACATCAACCTGCTTGGCATCGGCGGGGCCTTCTGGGGGCTGGTCATCGGACTTCTTGCCTATGGCGTGCTGAACGGCCGGGTGCGTCTGCCCCGGCCTACGGGGCCTGTCAGCCCCGGAAAGGTGGCGGACAGGCAATGGCGGCCATAAGTTTGTGCTCCTAGAACGTGGTTTCAAGCTCGGCCACGAGACGCGCCAGTGCCGTATCGCAACGCTCGAGCTGGGCGTGGCTGACAAATTCGTCCGGCTTGTGGCCCTGCTCCATCGAGCCGGGGCCGCAGATCGCGGTGGAAAGGCCAAGCCCCTCCTCGAAGAGGCCGCCCTCGGTGCCGAAGGCGACCTTGTGCGTGCTCTCGTCGCCGAGGATCCTCGTCAGGAGACGTACGGCGGGTGCGTCGGTTCGGGTGTTGAGGCCGGGATAGTCCGAGACGGGCTCGATCTCGATACAGGCCATGGGAAACAGATTGCGATAGGGGCTCGCGATGGCCTCGGCATCGGCCGCGATGGCGGCGAGGATGGCGTGCGGGTCGTCCTCGGCGATGGTGCGGATCTCGAAGTCGATCTCGCAGCGGTTCGGCACGATGTTGAGCGCGGCGCCGCCATGCATCATGCCCGCGTGGATGGTCGAATAGGGGATATCATAGTCGGGGTCGCGCGCACCGTTTTCCGCAAGCGCCTCTTGCCGCGTCTGCAGCGCCTTTATGAAGGCAGCGCCGAGATGCAGCGCGTTGAGGGCGTTCGGGGCGAGGGCGGAATGGCCTTCCTGTCCGTGGCAGCAGGCGCGGAGCGCCTGCTTGCCCTTGTGGCCGGTGGCGATGCGCATCTCCGTCGGCTCCCCGACGATGCAGAGCGCCGGCCGCTCGGCGCGCCCCGCCAACGCCTCGATCATGCCGCGCACGCCCATGCAACCGATCTCCTCGTCATAGGAAAGCGCGAGATGCAGGGGGCGTTTCAGCGGCCGGCCGGCAGCAAGGAGCGCGGCGCGAAGGCTCGCCGCGACGAAACCCTTCATGTCCGCCGTACCGCGGCCGTAGAGAAGCCCATTGCGCTCGGTCAGCGTAAAGGGATCGCGGCTCCAGGCCTGTCCCTCCACCGG
This sequence comes from Shinella sp. JR1-6, assembly GCF_004284735.1. NCBI lineage: Bacteria > Pseudomonadati > Pseudomonadota > Alphaproteobacteria > Hyphomicrobiales > Rhizobiaceae > Shinella > Shinella sp. JR1-6. The sequence goes on from NZ_SHMI01000004.1 coordinate 354,307, forward strand.
CACGACGTCCGTATGACCAGACAGGACAACGCCGCCCGGCCCCTCGGGACCGATGCTGGCCCAGAGGTTGGCGCGGCTGCCGTCCGGATGGGAGAAACGCTCGATGCGCGCGCCTGCCGGGCGCAGAAGCCCTTCCACATGGTCGAGCAGCGCAAGGTTCGAGTGGCGCGAGATCGTCGGCTCTGCGACGAGGCGGGCGAGAATGTCGGGCGTCGAGGGGATCATGGTTCAAAGATCGCCCGGCACGCCGTAGCTCGGCGCCCCCGAAGGATTGAGGGCACGCGTCACATAGGCGTCCATCTCGCCGCGCCAGCGCTCCCACAGCGCCGCGCAATCTTCGATCGGGTCGCCGTCGGTCCAGTCGACGCGCAGGTCCGCAACGTTCCAGGAAACCTTGTCGACCATGACGAGGCCCATGGAATGGACCGGCCCTTCCTCGCCGCCGGCGGCGACGGCCGCACGCATCGCTGCAATCAGCCGGTCGCCGAGATGCTTCCCGGTGGTGGCCTCGAAGGCCTTGACCATCGTCTGCGGGATAGCTGTCGTCGTCAGCATGTTGCCGGCGGCGACCACGTTGTTGCCGCGCGCGGCCGCATGGGTGCCGAGGGTTCTCGCGCCCGAATAGGCGGCCGTGCGGCCCGCCGCATCGACGAGGGCGAGCTGGCGGTATTCGATATGCGGGGCTTCCGCAACGAGGCGTTCGAGTGCGGCCTCAGCCGACAGTCCACCTGCCATCAGCTCAAGCCCCTTCGGGCCGAGCCGGGGATCGGTGACGTTCTGCGTCGAGACGGCGCCGACGCCGGCGCGCACATGGGCGCAGCGCGCCGCAACGCTCGGCGAGGACGAGGAGACGGCGATGCCGAACATGCCGGTATCGGCGCAGCGGCCCGAGACGGAAAAGGTCATGCGCTCCTCCCTCACGCTTCGTCGGGAATGACGGCGGTCGCCTCGATCTCGACCAGCCATTCCGGACGGGCGAGCGCCGAGACCACGAGGCCGGTGGAGACGGGGAACACGCCCTGGAGATACTTGCCCATCTCCGTATAGACGGCCTCGCGATAGCGGATGTCGATGAGATAGACGACGACGCGGCAGATATGGCTGAGTTCGGAGCCCGCCTCCTCGAGCAGCATCTTGATGTTTTCCATGGCCTTGCGGGCCTGCGCGCCGGCATCGCCGATATGCAGGCTCTCGCGCGTGTCGAGATCCTGCGCGATCTGCCCGCGCACGAACACCGTCGCCCCGCGCGCCACCACCGCCTGGCAGAGGTCGTTGTTCAGCTTTTGCTCGGGGTAGGTTTCCTTGGTGTTGAAGGGGCGGATGCGGGTGTGCACGGGCATGGATGTCTCCTTGACGATGGCGGGGAGCGCCGCGGTTACCCGCGGCGCCATGGCGAACTATTGCAGAAGCTGTGTCCAGACGCGGGTCACGAGGTCCTGCGCGGCGGCCGAGCAGGTGCGCGAGAAGGTGATCGGCACGTCGGGATAGAGCTCGGGTGCCTTGTCCTTGGTGTAGGTGACCTTCGCCTGCACGACCTTCATCGGCGAGGAATGGGCGTAGAAGTTCATCTGCTCGGTGGCGTTTTCCTGTGTGGAGAGGAACTCGATGAACTTTACCGCATTGTCGCGGTTCGGCGCGCCCTTGGGGATGACGAGGCTGTCCATCCAACCGACAAGACCTTCCTTGGTCATGGCGAGGCTGACGGGCGAACCGGCCTTGCGCGCCTTCAGCGAATCCCCGTCCCACCAGAAATGGGCCGAGACCTCGCCGGAGGCGAGACGGCTTGCGATATTGTCGGAGGAGTAGGCGGCGACAGCCGGCTTCTGGGCCATCAGCAGATCCAGAACCTTCTTCATCTCCGCCTGGTCCTCCGAGCAGAAGGGCACGCCGAGATAGAGCTGGGCCGCGCCGATCACCTCGTCGGGATAGGAGAGCAGGGCGATCTTGCCCTTCAGCTCGCCGTCCGGCTCGAAGAAGTATTTGAAGCTGTCGGTCGGTCCCTTGTACTGATCGGTGTTCACCACGAAGCCGGCGGTGCCGTAGGCGAGGGGGATCGAATAGGCCTGCTGCTCGTCCCACCACTGGTTGCGCCACTTCTCCTCGATGTTCTCGTAGGCCTTCAGCTTGCTGGCCTCGAAATTCTCGATAAGGCCCTCGTCGATCATGACGCGCAGGAAATGCTGCGACGGCGTGGCGATGTCGTAGCCGGAAGAGCCGGCCTGCAACTTGGTGAGAAGGTCCTCGTTGGAGGTGAAGCTGTCGACATTCACCTTGACGTCGTTCTCCTTGGAGAACTTTTCGATGAGGGCCGGCGAGATGGATTCGGCCCAGGCATAGATGTTCAGTTCTCCCGCTGCCTGTGCGCCGGTGGCGAAGCAGAGGGCGAGGGCCGTGGCTGCAAGATAGGTCTTCATTGTCTGTTCCTCTCTTTGATTATGGTTCGGCGTTCTCACGGGCGCCGCGCGCCGCGACCAGGAGCGCGACGGTGGCAAGGATGAGCGAGGCAAGGATCAGCAGGGTCGCGATGGCGTTCAGCTCCGGTGATGTGCCGGCGCGGATCAGCGAGAAGATATAGACGGGCAACGTCGTCGAGCCGCCCGTGGCAAGCAGGTTCGAGGTGATGAAGTCGTCCATCGAGATGAGGAAGGCGAGCATCGCGCCGGAGAAGACGCCAGGGAAGATCAGTGGCAGCGTCACCCGGCGGAAGGTCGTCCAGCGATCCGCATAGAGATCGGCGCTTGCTTCCTCGAGATCGAGCGACATGCCCTGCAGGCGGGCGCGGATCGGCAGGAAGGCGAAGGGCGTGCAGAAGGCGGAATGAGCGACGACGAGCCGCAGCATGCCGTTCTGGATGTCGAGCAGCGAGAACAGGATGAGCGTGGCGACGGCGAGCACGATTTCCGGCAGGAGCAGCGGCAGGTTGACGATCGTCTCGGAAAGCTTGCGGAAGCGCAGGTCCTTGCCGCGGATGATCGCGAGCGCGGCGGAAAGCGCGATGAGGGTGGAGACGGCGGTCGCGATGGCGGCCACCGTCAGCGAGGTCGTCAGCGCGTTCATCAGGGCGGCATTGTTGAGTGCCGAGCCGTACCAGTCGAGGGAAAAGCCCGTCCAGACACCCGCAACGCGGTTGGCGTTGAAGGAGTAGACGACGATGATGGCGAGCGGGGCGTAGAGATAGAGGAAGAAGACAGCGGTGAGGGGCCCGAGGCCCGGGTAGTGCTTGACGTCGTGGCGAATGTTCATGGCGTCACCTCCCGGCGGGCGGCGCGCAGCGCGGTGACGATCAGGAAGACCATGACGAGCGCCATCAGCGCCATGGCGATCGCCGCGCCGAAGGGCCAGTTGCGGCCGCCGCCGAACTGCAGCTGGATCAGCGAGCCCATCATCATCTGCTTGCCGCCGCCCATCAGCGTCGGCTCCAGCACCGCGCCGAGCGAGGGCACGAAGACGAGGATCGCGCCGGCCGTAAGGCCCGGGGCGGTCAGCGGCAGGATCACCCGGCGCAGCGTCACCCAACGGTCGCCGTAGAGATCGTGCGACGCCTCGATCAGTGTGCCGTCGAGCTTTTCGATGGAGGCGAAGACCGGCAGGACCATCAGCGGCATGGCGGTATAGACCATCGCCGTCAGCGTCGCGCCGTCGTTGAACATGAAGCTCATGCCGGAAGAGAACCCGAAGGCTTCGAAGAGGCGCGGCAGGGTGCCGTCCTTGCCGAGAATGATCATCCAGGCATAGACGCGCAGGATCATCGAGACCCAGAACGGCAGCGTCACGAGATAGACGAGGATTGCCTTGCGGCCGGGCGGCTGGCGCGAGATGAAATAGGCGACCGGCACGGCGAAGAGAAGGCAGATCAGCGTCGTCGCGCCGGCCAGCAGGAAGGTGCGGCCGATGATCAGAAGGTATTGCGGGGTGAACTCCAGCTCGCCCGTCCAGCCCTCGTTGAAGAGGATCTGGCGATAGCCCGCGAGGTTGAGGTCCCAGGCAAAGCCGCCATGGGCGCCGCGCGTGGAGAGCGAGACGGCGGCGATGATGAAGATCGGCAGGATCAGCGCAAAGCCCATCAGCAGCCGTGACGGCAGCAGGCCCCAGAAGGAGAGGTCGTGCCAGAAGCGGGTGCGCGGGGCGCGCTCCGTTCCGGCGGGGGCGTGGAGGGCGGTGTCGCTCATGCCGTCAGCACTCGCGCCGAAGCCACGACGAAGCCGACCGGAACCTTTGCGCCGAGCGGGATCGTATCCCCCTCGCGCGAGGCGTTGCGGCGCGAGGCGCGCAGTTCGGTGCCCGCGACGTCGAGCGTGTAGTGGGTGTAGCCGCCCATATAGTTCTTGTTGGTGATGCGCCCCTCGAAGGTGACGCCGTCCGCCGCCCCCTGGGCCTGATTGCCGAGGTTGATCTTTTCCGGACGCACGGAAAGCGTCGCACGCCCCCGGGCGGTGGGGCCGGTGGCCGGTACGGTGATCGACAGGCCGAAGGGCGTGCGGACGGTCGCTTCCCCGGCCGCGGTTTCCAGCACTTCGACCTCCAGAAAGTTCGTTTCGCCGACGAAATCGGCAACGAAGCGGTTGACGGGCTCCTCGTAGATTTCCGTTGGCGTGCCGATCTGCTGCACCTCGCCGCCACCGAGAACGGCGATACGATCGGACATGTCGAGCGCTTCTTCCTGGTCGTGGGTGACGAAGACGAAGGTGATGCCGGTGTCGCGTTGCAGGGTGCGCAGTTCGTCGCGCATCGCCTGGCGCAGTTTAAGGTCGAGGGCGGAGAGCGGTTCGTCGAGCAGCAGCACTTCCGGCTCCGGCGCAAGCGCGCGGGCGAGTGCGATGCGCTGGCGCTGGCCGCCGGAAAGCTGGGCGGGCTTGCGTTTCGCCATCGCGCCCATGTGCACGCGTTCCAGCATCTCGCCGACCCGGCTCTTGATACGCGCCTTGTCCCAGCCGAGGTTTTCCAGGCCGTAGGCGACGTTCTGCTCCAGCGTCATGTGCGGGAAGAGGGCGTAGCTCTGGAAGACGGTGTTGACGCGGCGCTTGTGCGGCGGGATGGCGACGACCTCCTTGCCGTTGAGCAGTATCGAGCCGGTGTCCGGGCTTTCGAAGCCGGCCAGCATGCGCAGCAACGTGGTCTTGCCGCAGCCGGAGGGGCCGAGCATGGTAAAGAACTCGTTGCTGCCGATGTCGAAGCTGACGGAATTCAGCGCCTGATAGGCCCCGAAGGACTTCGAGACCGATTTCACTTCGATGGCCTTGGGCTGCTGGGTCATGCCGTGCTCCTCACGCCGGTTCGAGCTGGGTGACTTCGCGGCGGAAGGGCAGGTCGTCGCCGATATCGGGCGTGTCCAGTTCCCGCGCATAGCGATGGCCGGCATAGGTCGCCCAGGCGATGGGGGCCGGCGCCGCGGCGTCGCCGATGATCTTGATGCTCTTGATGCCGGCGTCGGCCCAGTCGGCTTGGCGGGCGATCAGGTCGTTGTAGAGCGCATCTTCCGAAAGGCGCGAGGCGACCATGACCACGGCGTCGCAGCCGATGGTCTTCCGGCGGCCGGTATAGGTGCAGTTGGTCTCGACCTCGCCGGCGCGGATGGCGGTGACGCCGCGGTTGAGGCGGATATCGACGCCGAGATCGTCGAGGCGCACATGGATCGCGCCCTGTTCCAGCGTGTTGCGCGTCCAGTCGGAGACGTAGGCCGAGGGCGTAACGAGGATGACGCTCGCGCCGGCCTTCGCCACCACCTCGGCCATCACGCCGCCCATGTAATAGTGGTCGTCGTCGTAGACGACGACGGTTTTCCCGGCGAGGTTTTCCGGGTGGAGCTTGCCCATGATGTCGTCGGGCGTCCAGACGGTCATGGCGGGATCGATCGGCATCGGCACGACATGCTGGCGGGCGACGCCGTCGCGCCGCCAGCGCGAGCCGGTCGCGATGGCGACATGCTCGAAGCCGAAGCCGAGCACGTCCTCGGCGGTGAGGCGGCTGTCGAAATAGGTCTCGACATTGGTGCGCTGCGAAATCTGGTACTGGCGGTAATCGACCACGCGGCCCCAGGCGGAAAGGCCGGGCAGCAGCCGCTCGCGCGAGACGCGCCCACCGAGCGTGGTGGTGGCTTCGGCGAGCGTCACGTCATAGCCGCGCAGCGAGAGGGCGCGGGTGGCCTCCAGCCCGGCCGGGCCTGCGCCGACGACGAGCACGGTCTGGCTCTCGCCCTTTTCGTTCATGCGTTCGGGGTGCCAGCCCTTGCGCCATTCCTCCATGAAGGTCGGGTTCTGGGTGCAGCGGCTGATCGACATGGTCATGTCGCCGGTGATGCACATGTTGCAGCCGATGCACTCGCGGATGTCGTCGATGCGGCCTTCCTCGATCTTTTTGGGCAGGAAGGGATCGGCGATGGAGGGGCGGGCGCAGCCGATGAAATCCAGCACGCCCTGACGGATCATGCGCGCCATCACATCCGGCGAGGTGAAGCGGCCGACGCCGACGACGGGTTTCGACGACAGTTCGCGGATGCCTTTCACCAGAATTTCCTGCGCGCCCTCCTCCTTGAAGCGGGAGGGCCCGGAACAGTCTTCCCATGCGCCGTGCGCGAGGTCCCAGAGGTCCGGCAGGTCGGCGTTCATCTCGACGAATTCGCGCACCTCCGCATTGGAGAAGCCGAGTTCGCCGATGGTCTCGTCCAGGCTGACACGCATGGTGATCGCCGTCGTGTCGCCGACGGCATCGCGGATATCGGCCACCACCTCGCGGGCGAAGCGCGAGCGGTTTTCCAGGCTCCCGCCATAGTCGTCGGTGCGCTGGTTGGTGGCGCGCGACAGGAAGTGCTGGAAGATGCCGAAGCCGTGCGCGCCGTAAAGACAGATCAGGTCGAAGCCGGCGACCTTCGAGCGCTTGGCGGCGTTGACGAACCAGCGGCGGAGATTCTTGATGTCGGTGAGGTCGAGCGCGCGGGCCTGCACCGGGTCGTTGGTGAAGGTGCGGATCGGCAGCGCGGAGGGGGCGAGCGGCACTTCCTTGGTATAAAAGTTCGGGCCGTTGATGCCGGAATAGGCGAGCTGGATGCCGGCGAGCGCGCCGTGCACCTTCATCGCGTCGGACATGCGGCGAAGGCCGGGAATATCCTTGTCCTCCCACAGGCGCAGCTCGATGAAGGGGGTGATTTCCGAGGTGTGGTGCATCTCGGTCTGCTCGGTGAAGATGACGCCCCAGCCGCCCTCGGACTTGATGCCGCGCATCGCCGCCGCCGCCGAGGGGTCCCGGTAGCCGCCGCCGTTGCAATGCGGTACCTGGTAGAACCGGTTTTTGGCGACGTGCGGGCCGATCGCGCGGGGTTCGAACAGGATGTCGTATTTGGCGTCACGCATGGCAATCCTCGGGGTTTGTGAGGCTATAGGATTGGGGGAAGAGCTTCGGGTAAATGATGCGTTCCGGAAGCATGGATTAGGTTCAGGCTAATCGAGACTGTTTGCCGGACGGCCCGATACCCTCGATCGATGCGAGGATATTCAGTCTCTTGGAAAATATCTTTTGATTTCAGTCAATTATGAAAAATTTGGCGCCGCCCCCCCCCCCCGCAATGCATGTGATCGCGGCGGGAGCCGGCGCCCTGATGGTCGATGGCCGGGCGGCCGATGCCTAGTATTTCACCCACACGGTTTTGAGCGCGCAGTACTTGTCGAAGCTGTGAAGGGAGAGATCGCGACCGAAACCGGACTGCTTCATGCCGCCGAAGGGTGTCATCGCCGAGAGCGCGTCGACCGTGTTGACCGAAACCGTCCCAGCCTGGAGACGGTCGGAGACGGAGAGCGCACGCGAAAGGTCCTTCGTCCAGACGGATGCGGCAAGTCCGTATTCGCTGTCGTTCGCCATCCGCAGCGCCTCTTCGTCGCTGTCGAAGGGCGTGATGGCGAGGACGGGACCAAAAATCTCCTCGCGGGCGATGCGGGCATCCGGCGCGACGTCGTTGAAGATCGTCGGCTGGATGTAGCAATCCGAGCCATTGCGTGTCTCGCGTTCGCCGCCATGGGCGAGGCGGGCTTCCTTGCGGCCGATGTCGATATAGGAGGCGACGCGGTCGGCATGGGCCCTTTCAACGAGCGGGCCCATGCGGGTTGCGGGATCGAGCGGATCGCCGAGTGGCCAGGCGGCGGTGGCGGCGATGACCTTCTGCGTGAACTCCTCCTGCACGGAGCGGTGCACCAGCAGGCGCGAGTTGGCCGAGCACACCTCGCCGGAGTTGAACAGGATGCCGAAGGCCGCCATCTCGGCCGCCTTGTCGAGATCGGCATCGGCGAAGACCAGACTGGGCGACTTGCCACCGGTCTCCAGCCAGACCTGCTTCATGTTGCTTTGCCCGGCATAGGTCATGAAGAGCTTGCCGACCTTGGTCGAGCCGGTAAAGACGAGCGCGTCGACATCGCCATGCAGGCCGAGCGCCCGGCCGGCATCCTCGCCATAACCGGGCACGACATTCAGCACCCCGTCCGGCAGGCCCGCCTCGGAGGCGAGTTCGGCCAGCATCAGGGCGGAGAGCGGCGATTGTTCGGCCGGTTTCAGCACCACGGAATTGCCCGTGGCGAGTGCCGGCGCGAGCTTCCACGTCGCCATGTCGAGCGGGAAGTTCCACGGCACGACGGCGCCGATGACGCCGAGCGGCACGCGGCGGATCAGGGCGAGATCGCCGCGGCCGGTGGGCGCGATCTCGTCGTAGAGCTTGTCGATGGCCTCCGCGTGCCACTGGAAGAAGTGGGCGGAGCCGGGCGCATCGATGGTCGAACTGTCGGTGATCGGCTTGCCGACGTCGAGTGTTTCGAGAAGGGCGAGTTCCGGGATGTTGTCGCGGATGAGCGCGGCGAGGCGCAGCAACACCTCCTTGCGCTCGGCCGGCGACTTGCCCGACCAGCGGCCGTCGTCGAAGGCGCGGCGGGCAGAGGCCACTGCAACATCGATATCGTCAGCGGTGCCGCGGGAAACCGCCGTCAGCACTTCGGCATTGGCCGGGTTCACGGTCTCGAACCGGCCGCCCTTCGCCGCCTCGCGAAAGCTCCCCTCGATGTAGAGGCCGTTGCGGAACTTCAGGCGCGCGGCGCGCTCGCGCCATTCGGTCGTCGTCGTCATGAATTGCCTTTCTCTTGCTGGGCGGCATCGGCGCAAACCGGCAGGTCCATGCCCATGCCGCGGATCGTCTCGCCGCAGAAATCGATGAAGCGCCGGACGGTGAGTGCTGGGGTCGAACCGGCCATCGACAGGATGCCCATGCGCATCGGACGCAGGTTTCCCGTCAGCGGCACAAAAGTCAGCCGGCCGCCATCCAGCGCATAGGTGGAGACTGGCCGGATATTGGCGATGGAATAGCCGAAGCGGTTGGCGACCATGGCGCGCATCACGGACATGTCGCGTGTGCGCTCGGCGATATGCGGTGTGAGGCCGGCCTCGCGGAAGAGCGACAGGAAGTAGGCCGAGCTGTGCGGCAGGTCGAGCAGGATCATCGGATGGGGTGCAAGATCCTCCACCGTGACACCGCTGCGGCCGGCCAGCGGATGATCCTCGTGCAGCACCGCATAGGGCGGCAGGACCGCCAGCTCGTGGAAGGTCACGTCGGCGGGAATGTCGAGGTCGTAGCTGAGCGCGATGTCGAAGCGCGCCATGCGCAAGCCTTCGAGAATGCGCGCCTGGTCGCGCTCGTACTGGAAGAAATCGACGTCGGGATAGGCGTCGGAAAAGGCGCGGCGCAGCGAGGGGATGACGGCCTGCGCAAAGGTGACGAGGCAGGCGACATGCAGCGGCCCGCGCACCTGGCCCGTCAGTTCGTTGGAAAGGGCGTTGAGCTTTGCGGCCTCTGAGAGGATCTGCCGTGCCTGCGCGACGAAGCTGTGGCCGGCCTGGGTCAACGACAAGCCATGGGCGTGACGGCGCACGAAGAGGTTGATGCCGAATTCCTTCTCGAGCTGCGAGATCGCGGCCGAGACGGATGGGGCCGAGACGTTGACCCGTTCGGCCGCCTCGGTGACCGAGCCGAATTCCCCGACCGCGACGAGATATTCCAGTTGCCGGAGCGTGAAGCGCAACACCATGTCTGTTCCCCTGTTGAGGCGCCAATTAAGGAACAGATTCGCACGCGCGGAAAGGGCGCGCTCCTCGGGATTGTGAATGACGGGCTCATCTTCGGGGGCTGGATGTCGGTTCATGGCATGCTCGCTTCCTCCTTGCGGGCTTTTGGCGCCGTCGGATTTCAGGAGGCTGCGGCGATCCGCTCCGTACCGCGGTGCTCGGCGATGTAGCCGGCAAGGTAATCCGCATCGTGCCAGCAGCCCCAGATGAAGGAGGAGGCGCGGCGAGAGAGCCACGGCAGGCCGACGAAGAAGAGGCCCGGTACCCTGGAGACGCCGCGGTCGTGGACGGGGCGGCCCTTTTCGTCGAGGGCGTCGAGCTTCAGCCAGCCGTAATCGACCGCATAACCCGTCGCCCAGATGATGGTGCTGATCCCGGCTTCCTTGAGGTCGAGCGCGAGGATCGGATCGGTCAGGCAGGCCGGATCCGCCTCACGACGGCGTGCTTCGGGATCCTCCGGCAGGTCGAGATGGTTTTCGGCGGCATAGGCGTCGGCGCGATCGAGCAGGGAGAGGTGGTTGGCATCACCCCGTGCAATGTTGTCGGCAAGGTCGGGGGCGACATGCAGCACGCCGCCGGAAAAGCTTTCGGCCCGGCCGAGCAGGGTCATGCCTCGATTGCCGAGGCGACGGAAATCGACGGTGTTGCCGCCATAGGCACCGCTGACGGCGATGGTGACGTGCTCGGTGTTCGGCGCGGGCACCTTGAGGTCCCAGATGCCGAGCACGCCGAGCCACCAGCAGAAATCCTTGCCGCGGTAGCGCCGCGGCGGCCGGTCGTGCGGGCCGATGGAAAGATAGACGCGTCGGCCGGCCCGCAGCAGCTCATCGGCGATCTGCGTGCCGGAGGAGCCGGCTCCGATCACCAGCACTGCGCCCTCGGGCAGCTGGCCCGGATTGCGGTAGGTGTTGGAATGGATCTGCGTGAGGCCCTGTTGCGCCGGCACCAGGGCGGGCATGACCGGGCGCTGGAAGGCACCCGTTGCGGAGACGACGTTTTTCGCCTCGATCACGCCGTCGGAGGTCTCGACGCGGAAGATGTCTCCCTCCTTGCGCACGGACCTGACCTCGACGCCGCAGCGGATCGGCGCCTTGATCTTCTCCGCATAGGTGACGAAGTAGTCGGCCACCTGTTCCTTGGGGGCGAAGGCGTCGTCGTGGAGGCCGGGAAAAGTCAGGCCGGGGAAGCGGTCGTGCCAGGCCGGGCCGTTGGCAACGAGGCTGTCCCAGCGGGCGGTGCGCCAGCTTTCGGCGATACGGGCTTTTTCGAGAACGAGATGGGCAAGGCCGCGTCTGCCGAGGTGCTCGCTCATCGCAACGCCCGCCTGACCGGCACCGATGACGAGCGTATCCACTTTTTCCACTGCCATGCCGCTTTCCTTCCCGTTTCCGGAGCACCGGCCCCTGCTGCTGTATCGGGGTCGATGTGTAGTGGAAGGCGGAAAGCGCCGACATGAGCGTTTGATTCAGCGCTGATTAGGCGGCCGCTAAGCTGGCCGAATTCTGCGGGCGCGCGCAGGGCATGCCGGTGGATCGGGAAGGGATGAGCGGCCCCGGCGGGTTCGCCGGGGCTTGCCGTCAGATGCCGCCCATGCAGAGATATTTCATCTCCAGATAGTCCTCCAGGCCATGGCGGGAGCCCTCCCGTCCCATGCCGGACTGCTTGACGCCGCCGAAGGGGGCGGCTTCCGAGGACATGCGGCCTGTGTTGATGCCGACCATGCCGTATTCCAGGGCCTCCGCCACCCGCCAGACGCGGCTGAGATTGGAGGCGTAGAAATAGGCGGCGAGGCCGTAGATCGTGTCGTTCGCCTCGCGCACCACCGCATCGGCATCCGTGAAGCGGATGATCGGGGCGAGCGGGCCGAAGGTCTCCTCCTGCGCGATGCGCATGTCGCGCGAGATGCCGGTGAGCACGGTCGGTGCAAAAAAGGTGCCGGCGCCCTCGATGCGTTTCCCGCCGCAATGGATGCTGCCGCCACGGTCGACCGCATCGGCGACATGGGCCTCGATCTTGGAGAGCGCCCGGGTGTCGATCAGCGGGCCGATCGCGACATCGGGGTCGAAACCGTCGCCGACGGAGAGCGTGCGCACCCGCTCGGTGAATTTCCGTGCGAATTCGTCGTGCACGCCGGCCTGCACATAGAGCCGGTTCGCGGAAACGCAGGTCTGGCCGGCATTGCGGAACTTCGCCTGGATGGCTCCGTCGACGGCAGCATCGACATCCGCGTCGTCGAAGACGATGAAGGGGGCGTTGCCGCCGAGCTCCAGGCTGAGCTTTTTCACCTGGTCGGCGCATTGCCGCATCAGCAGCCGTCCCACTTCCGTGGAGCCGGTGAAGCTGATCTTGCGCACCGTCGCATTGGAACAGAGTTCGCGGCCGATGGCGTCGCCCTCGGCGGCATAGATCAGGTTGACGACGCCCGGCGGAAAGCCGGCCTTTTCCGCCAGCGCGAACATCGCGCCAGCCACGAGGGGTGTCTGTTCTGCCGGCTTGAGAACGACCGTGCAGCCGGCGGCAAGCGCCGGCGAGATCTTTCGCGCGACCATCGAGGCAGGAAAGTTCCAGGGCGTGATGGCGCCGACGACGCCGATCGGCTGCTTGATGACGATCATGCGCCGGTCGCGGGAGGGGGCGGGGATCGTTTCGCCATAGACCCGGTTCGCTTCCTCCGCATACCATTGCAGATAGGCCGCGGCATGCGAGACCTCGGACCTCGCCTCGGCAAACGGCTTGCCCATCTCTGCGGTCAGGATCGTCGCAAGGTCGTCCGTGTGCTGCACGATCAGCTGGTGCCAGCGCCACAGTGTGTCGGACCGCTCGCGCGCGGTGCGCGCGGCCCATTCGGTCTGGGCTTCGCCGGCCCGCTCGATCGCCGTGCGTGCTTCGACGACGCCCATGTCGGGGATGTCGGCCAGATGTGCGCCGGTGGCGGGATTGAAGACCGTGAAGGTGGGGTTGTCGGCGGCAAGGCCGAGCCAGGCTGGATCGCCGATCGCTTCGAACAATGCCGGGTTCTTCAGGCGGCTGATGAGATTGCGAGACAGGGCCAAACGGTGTCCTCCCGATGAGACGTCCTCGAAGATGCAATAGGCGAGCAACCGCTCGCCTGCAATCGGGATGATGCCGCATGCTTCGGCCACCCTTTTCGGCCGGCTCCTTCCTGTGATCGTCGACCCTGCGTCTTGGCGATTGCGGCGGCCTGAGAACTGGCGGTTTGCGCATGAGGGAGCCGCAGGGCCGGCGCCCGACGGCGGCAAAAAGCGGCGGGGGATTGTTGGTGTGGCACTTTGACCTCACGCCGGCTTTCGGCGATGAATGGGCATGCGGGACGCGGCGGGCACCCGATCCGGTCGCGCAGGGCAACACATCAATCGCCGGTGCCTTCGAGACGTTCGTCAGCCGGCGCATACCAATAGGTGACGGAGCATGGAAATTCTGACAGCGGCCGGACTGACGGCGCTCTTGCAGGTCATTGCAATCGATCTCGTCCTCGCGGGCGACAATGCGGTGGTCATCGGTCTTGCGGCGGCGGGTCTTCCGGCCGAGCAGCGCAAGAAGGCGATCCTCGTCGGCATCCTGGCGGCGACCGTGCTGCGCATCGCCTTTGCGACGGTCGCGGTGCATCTGCTTGCGATCATCGGCCTCCTGCTCGCCGGTGGCCTGCTGCTGCTCTGGGTGTGCTGGAAGATGTGGCGCGAGCTGCATGCCGGCCATGGCGGGGAAGAGGAGGCGAGCCTGCAGGACACGCCGAAAAAGACCTTCCTTCAGGCCGCCACGCAGATCGTCGTTGCCGACGTTTCCATGTCGCTCGACAATGTGCTTGCCGTCGCCGGCGCCGCGCGCGAGCATCCGAGCGTGCTGGTCATCGGCCTTGCGCTCTCGATTGCGCTGATGGGCATCGCGGCCAATTTCATCGCCAATCTGCTCAACAGGCACCGCTGGATCGCCTATGTCGGCCTTGCGATCATCCTCTATGTCGCGCTCGACATGATCTATCGCGGCGCGCTGGAGGTGATGCCCTATCTGGCCGCTGGCTAGGCGTGACGTCTTCGCGGCAGCCGCCGTTGCTGCCTGCCTGAAAAGGGATTGCCCGGTTGCGATAGACGGCCGCGCCGGGCTAGCCTGCAGGCAAAGTGCAGGAGATTTTCATGACGCGACGGTTGATTCTCACGGCTTCCCTCATTGGCTGCCTTGCCGGCCTTGCCCCATCCGCCGGCGCGGTGGAGCTGGAAAAGATCGCGGGCCGCACGATCGAGATCAAGGAGCGGGATTTCGAGAAGGTGCTCACCGTCGACGGTCGGGAACTGCACACCAATGCGCTCATCTTTCTGGACGACGTCTACGCCTTCGGCGGCACGGTCGTGGTCGTGGGCACGAGTTCGGTCGGGGGCAATGCCTGTGAAGGTTCCCCCTTCGTGCTGTCCTTTCCCGAAAAGGGGGCGCCGCGCATAGACGGCCCCCTCGACAGCTGCACGCCCGTGTCGCATTCGGTGGATGGCCCGGCACTGCTGTTCTCGACGGCGAGCGTTCCCGGGCGGGATACCGAGCGCTGGCAATGGACCGCCGACCGGGGCATGACGCCGCTTGCGCCGGTGGCCTTCCACCCGGACGAAACGCGCGGCTGGGGCAATCTGCGGGAGCGCACCTTCGCACATCCCTCTGACGCCTTTGCCAATGCCGAGATCGCCGCCAGCCTGAAGATGGTGCTCGGCTGGGATTTCTCGCAGTTCCAGCAATTGATGAGCGGCGTGGGAAGCGGTGAGTTCAAGGGAGACGACTTCGTCGGCACCGCGTGCCGCCCGCATGCATGCCTTGACGAGGCGGGGCTGGTCTTCCTCTCCTCGAACGACCGTCGCGCCTATGTGGCCTGGAAGCCGGACGGCGAAAAGATCGCTGTCTTTCCCGCCCCGGTGACGGGCTGGCCGGAAAAGGCAAGGGCGGAGCTGAAGGAATGGGCAAAACAATGGCCGTAGGCACTGCGAAGCACGGCCTGCGAAACGCAACAGGGAGGCAGCGATGCCGCATGTGATACTCAAGATGGTCGAAGGGCGCACGGAAGAGCAGAAGAAGGCACTTTCCGACGCCCTTACCCTGGCCGTCACGACGACGCTTGGTTGCGGCGAGGACCTCGTGTCGGTCGCGATCGAGGACGTCAAGGACGAGGAATGGATGGCCAAGGTCTATGTGCCGGATATCCAGAGGCAACCCGGCAGGATCTACCGGATGCCTGGCTACGGTCCTGAAGACTGAGGCCGCAGGTGCCGGTTCCGCGGGCCCCTCCGTATGTTTACCTTCGGTCGGTGCCAGGCGGGGGAGGTAGGCCGGCCGGCACGGATTGCAGCCGAACCGCGAGGAGGCCGGGCATGACATCGATGGGCAAGGCGGGCTTCGTGTCGGGGATGGTTTTCATCTGGTCCGCCGCAACGGCGATGGCAACGCCGCCGGACGCGCTCTCGGTGCGCGACGAGGTGTTTGGGGTCGGTGCCCGCGAAATTCTCGTCCTGCGCACCGTCAGCGACAATCTCGGATCCTACAACGCGACCGTCAGCACGGTTTTCGTCGTGCTCATCGATGCGGCTACGGCGCAGGAAGCACTTTGGCCGGTCTACAGGACACGGCTGGTGCCGGACTATGAGAGCGATCCATCCGGCCTGACGCCGAGCATCCGGAACGAGGCGCTGGCCCAGCGCCGGGATGCCTTCGACCTTCTGTCCGAGCGAAAGGCCCTGCCGGCGGGCAGTGCATCGGCCCGGGGCGAAACGCCGGATGTCATGACCTATTCCATGCAGGCCGGCATCGATGTCCGCTACCTGGACGGAACCCGCTACGGGCTGACGGCTGGGGAACTGCGCCGGCAGTGGGAGGTTGCAGCCGACCAGCTGGCCGCGGCGCTGGAGCCCTATGACCGGCTTGGCCCGCTTGCAGCGGTGGACCTGATCGATGACGGAGCGCTCGATCTTTCCGCATGCACGCTCGCGAATCCCGCAACATGGAGCCTTCTCGCCGGGGCCGGCTCCATGCAGGTCCTGCGCATCACCTGTGAAGGGGAAGGTCTTTCCTGGTCGCGACTGCTCGTCGTGCCGTCTCGGCAGAAATGAACAGGCTCGGGGATTTTTGGCTCGAAGCCTTCGGCGATGAGCGGGGCCGGCTCTGGCGGTATCGGCGGTGACATCCCGAAGTGTTCCCGCCGCGGCGCACGCTGCTCCTACATGAAGATCAGAGCCATGCCGGCGACCACCAGGAGGGCGCCGGCCCAGGCGCCGCCGGCGGGCCTTTCGCCGGTCTTCAGCCAAAGCATGGGCAGGATCATCACCGGCGAGGTGGCCGACAGGGTAGAGACGATGCCGACCTTTCCGCCGGAAAGGGCAAACAGCAGCAGCGTCATGCCGATGGCGAGCGCGAGGATGCCGGTCAGGGCGGTGAGCGCAGCGACCTTCAGCGTCAGCGGTCCCTTCGGCTTGATGGAGGGAATCGGTAGCTGGATCAGGATGCTGAGGCAGAAGGCGGCGACGCCGACGCGCAGCAGCGAGGCCAGGAAGGGATCGATCCCGGTCGCCATGACCGGTCGGGCGAGGATGGAGCCGATAGCCTGACCTGTCGCAGCGCCGATACCGAGCAGCACGCCGATGGAAAGCGGTCCCTTGATCGTTTCCCATTGATGCATCTGCGCCCGGCGCTTGCCGAAGACGATGGCGAGCAGCACGCCCGACGCGGTCAGCAGGATGCCGGCCACTGCGAAGGGCGACAGGGTCTCGCCGAGAGCCAGCCACCCGAGCAGCGCGGCAATCGGCGCATTCAGCGCGAAGAGGATGCCGGATCGGCGCGGGCCGAGGCGGTTGAGCGTTTCGAAGAGCAGCGTATCGCCGATGAAAATGCCGATCAGGCCGGACAGGAGCAGCGGGCCGGCGCTTGCCATGTCCAGGTCGCGCCAGACTCCGGTGGCGAGGACGTAACATGCCAGGAGCGCGGTGACGAAGATCTGGCGCGCCCGGTTGAAGGCTGGCGCGCCGAGATGCCCAGCGGGGCCTGCCGAGATCAATCCCGTCAGGGCCCAGCAGGTTGCCGCGCCGAGTGCTGCAAGTTCGTGGATTGGCATCGTCTTCCGATCGCTACATGTCGTGCCGGGACGTTAAAGCGGGATCGGACGGCCTTCGTCCAGCGCTGCTTGCATCCGTCAACAGGGACTTTCGGTTCCGGTGCGATCGGCACGACCTCCAGCGGCAAGCCCGGCGCGCTGTGCCATCGATGGAAGGTCTCCCGGTGGTCGAAGGGCGTAGGTTCAAGGTGTTTTACAATGATGGAAAATCCTTGGCTGGCTATTTTTCTCCTGGATGTGCTGCTGAACATAGGCAGGTCGTCCGTCAGTCAGGGCAGGGCAACGCTCCATCATCATGCGGCGTGTTCGCAGGATGCCGGTCGTCGCCACGGTGCAGGCGGCGGTGTCACATAGGTGTCAAGCGACCGGGGTAGGGAGCGATGACGTTCCCGGAAGGATGCTCCCATGAAAACCCTTGTTTCCGCCGCCGCCCTCCTCGCCGCCAGTTTCGCCGCCCTGCCGGCCTCCGCCGCAAATCTCGTGCTCTACACCAGCCAGCCGAACGAGGACGCGCAGGCGACCGTCGATGGCTTCATGGCTGCCAATCCCGATATCAAGGTCGACTGGGTGCGCGATGGCACGCCGAAGATCATGGCCAAGCTCCAGGCCGAGATCGCAGCCGGCAATCCGGTTGCCGACGTGCTGCTGATCGCCGATACCGTCACGCTCGAACGGCTGAAGCAGGACGGCAAACTGCTCGCCTATGCCTCGCCGGAAGCCGGCAACTACGATGCCAGCCTCTATGACAAGGACGGCTATTACTATTCGACCAAGCTGATCACCACCGGCATCGTCTACAACACCGCGGCCGCCATGAAGCCGGCACGCTGGCAGGATCTCACGAAGCCGGAGGCCAAGGGGCTTGCCACCATGCCGAGCCCGCTGACGTCGGGCGCCGCCCTCATCCACACCCAGACGCTGGCGGCCGTCGATGGCCTCGGCTGGGATTACTACAAGGCGCTCGCCGAAAACGGCGTCACGGCGGCGGGTGGCAACGGTGCGGTGCTGAAGGCGGTCGCTTCGGGCGAAAAGGCCTATGGCATGGTCGTCGACTACATGCCGATCCGCGAGAAGGCGAAAGGGGCACCCGTCGCGTTCGTCTTCCCGGCCGAGGGCGTCTCCGCCGTGACCGAGCCTGTCGGCATCCTCGCATCCTCGAAGAATGCCGAGGCGGCCAGGAAGTTCGTCGACTACGTTCTTTCGGTCGAGGGGCAGGAAGGCTTCGTCAAGCTCGGCTACATCCCGGCACGCAATGGCATCGCCATGCCCGAAGGGTTTCCCGCACGCGAGACCATCCGCGTTCTGCCGCTCGATGCGGCGACCGCGCTGAAGAACGCGGATGCGGACCTGAAGACGTTCTCCGGTTCCTTCGGCTCGAACTGAGGCGCGCCGCGACGTTCATGTACGGTTATGTTCGTCCGGGAAGCAGCCAGCCGATCTGGCTGCTTCCGCTTATCGCAGGCGTGGTTGTCGTCCTCAGCGTGCTGCCCCTGGCGCGGCTGGCGGTGACCGGCATCATCGCCTTCGCCGATGGCGGCGCCTTTGACGTGCTCACCGATCGCGCGCTCTGGTCGGCGACGTACTTCACGCTCGTCACCGCCGTTCTGGGCACGGTCATCTCGCTGGCGATCGGCTCGCTCTTCGCTTTCCTGCTGACCTTGACCGACATGCCGGCCCGGGGAACGCTCAGCTTTCTCTTCGTGCTGCCGATGATGATCCCGCCGCAGGTGACGGCGCTGGCCTGGGTGCAGATGTCCGGCCCCGCAAGCCCGCTCCTGAAGGCCTTGCACATCGCGCCGCCGCTCGGCTCGCCGCAGCCGCTTTATTCGGTCGGCGGGATTGCGCTGCTCTACGGGGTGCAGCATGCGCCGCTCGTCTATCTGGCCCTGCGGGCCGGACTGATGAACATGCCCCGCGACGGGATGGAGGCGGCGCGCCTTTCCGGCGCCTCGGCCCTGCGCACGTTCCGGGATATCGTCCTGCCGCTTGCGTTGCCTGGCATGATCGCCGGCGCCGCCATCGCCTTCGTCTCCTGTATCGGCAATTTCGGCATTCCGGCGATCCTCGGCATCCCGGCATCGATCTACACTCTCTCGACCCTTGTCTTCACCAAGTTCGCCGCCTTCACGGATCGCACCTTCGGCGAGGTCGCACTGCTTTCGGGCGTCATCGCGCTGATTTCGGTGGCCGGGCTTGCCGTGCAGGAGTGTGCACTTGGTGGCCGGGACTATCGCATTCTCGGCCAGGCCGGTACGGCGGCATGCCTTCCCGTTGGCCGATGGCGCTTCGTCTTCCTGCCCCTGCTGGTGGTCCTCCTCTTCGTCATGCTGGTCGCGCCCTTTCTCGCACTCGTGGCCGGCGCGCTCGTGCCGGCCTATGGCGTGCCGCTGACAGCCGACACCCTGTCCTTCCATGCTTTCGGGGAGGTCCTGCTGCGGCAGGCGATCACCCGGACCGCCTTTGCCAACTCCCTGTTCCTTGCCGCCGCCACCGCCATCGGCCTGCTCGCCCTGTCGGTGCTTGCAGGCTACCTGCTGACGCGCCGGCGGGATGCGACGGTGCGCGTCCTGGCGAACCTGATCGAGATTCCCTACGCGCTGCCCGGCATTGTCATCGCCGTCGCCTTCATCCTCGTTTTCGCAGCGCCCCTGCCGGTCTTCAACGTGACGCTCTACGGCACGATCTGGATCATCCTCGTTGCCTATTTCGCGAGCTTCTTCGCGGTCAGTCTGAAACCCGTCGTCAGCGCCTACCGCCAGCTCGATCCGGCGCTCGAGGAGGCGGCGCGCCTGGCCGGCGCCAGCTTTTTCGTGCGTCTGAGAGATATTCTGATCCCGCTGGTGGCGCCCGCCGCTGGCGCCTCCGTTATCCTCGTCTTCCTCATCGCCTGCAACGAGCTGACGGTTTCGGCGTTGCTCTGGTCCGCGGGTACGCAGACGCTCGGCGTCGTGATCTACAATCTCGACGACAGCGGTGGCTCGGATCTCGCTTCCGCCCTCTCGGTGCTCGTGGTGTTCATGGTCGTCGCCATGATGCTGCTGCTCGAAACGATGGCGAAGCACCTGCCGAAAGGAGTGGTGCCGTGGCGAAGCTGATCCTCAACAATGTCAGCAAGGATTTCGGCAGCGGCCGGCCGGCGGTGAAGGGCGTCTCGCTCGATGTGCGCGACGGGGGCTTCCTTGCGCTGCTCGGCCCGTCCGGCTGCGGCAAGACGACGGTGCTGCGGATGATCGCCGGTTTCGAAGCGCCGAGCGACGGCGCGATCTTCCTCGGCGAGCGGCTTCTGGCCGATCCCGCGCAGTCCCTGCCGCCCGAGCGGCGCAACATGGCGATGGTGTTCCAGTCCTATGCGCTGTGGCCGCATATGAGCGTCGCCGACAATGTCGGCTATCCGCTGAAGGTGCGCGGCGTTTCGAAGGATGCCTATCGCCGCGGGATCGTCGAGGCGCTCGAGACCGTGCGCCTTGCCGACTTCGCCGAGCGCCGTCCGGCGGACCTCTCCGGCGGCCAGCGCCAGCGTGTCGCGCTTGCACGCTGCCTCGTTACCCAGCCGGATGTCGTGCTGCTCGACGAGCCGCTGGCCAATCTCGACAGGCACCTACGACAGGAGATGGAGGAGACCTTTCGCGAGTTCCACCAGCGCTCCGGCGCGACGATGGTCTATGTCACGCACGACCAGAGCGAGGCCATGGCGCTCGCCACCGACATTGCGGTCATGTCCCGGGGCGAGCTGCTGCAGGTTGCGCCGCCCCAGGAGATCTATGCCCGCCCCGAGGGGCGGCTTGTCGGTAGCCTGATCGGCCGCGGCGCCGTTCTTTCACTTGCCGTGACTGCGGAGATGCCGCGAAAACTCGACTGGGAGGTGCTGCGGACCCTGCTGGCGCCGGCTGTGTCCGACGGCGGCATGGTGTCCGATGTTCTCGTCCGGCCGGAGGATGTGGTGCTGGGCGGCGAGGGGATCGCGGCACAGGTCCGCTCATCGCTCTACGAGGGAGAGCGCTACAGCCTGACGCTGGCGCTGGCGGACGGCCAGATCCTGCGCGCCTTCAGCCGTGAGAAACCGGCACCGGGCGACACCGTATCCGTGACAATTGTTTCCGCATGGCGGCTCTAGCCCTGAAACGGGAGAGGCGACATTTGGGTTTTCCGGGGAACCAGGGACCGGCGGCTTCGTTAGGCCTCTGATCGTTCAACGGAGAACAGCAAGCCATGGACAAGATCTCTGACGTTGCCAGGTCGACGGAAGACAAGCGCCGGGAAGAAAAGAAGCCGGGCATGATCGTTGCCGGACCGGAGGCCCATGCCCGCGAGCGCGCCGGAAAAGCGCCGTCTGGCCGTAAGCCCAAATCCGCGGATGGGGTTTCCAAGGGAACGGCAGACCCCTCGTAGTTCGACGGTGCCAGGGCCGATTGGGCCTTTCGGCAGGCCTTCCCCCGCCGAAGCGGGGGAAGGGATATGCGTCGCTCCCGGATACCGGGCTGGTCTTTTGGTCAGGCGGCCAGATCGAAGCGGTCGGCGTTCATGACCTTGACCCAGGCGGCAACGAAGTCCTTCACGAACTTCTCCTTGTTGTCGTCCTGTGCATAGACCTCCGCATAGGCGCGCAGGATCGAGTTCGAGCCGAAGACGAGGTCGACGCGCGTCGCGGTATACTTGGCGGCACCCGTCTTGCGGTCGCGGATCTCGTACAGGTTGTTGCCCGTCGGAATCCACGAATAACCCATGTCGGTAAGCGTGACGAAGAAGTCCGTCGTCAGTGCGCCGACCTTGTCGGTGAACACGCCATGAGCGGTGCCGGCATGGTTGGTGCCGATGACGCGGAGGCCGCCGACGAGCGCCGTCATTTCCGGCGCCGTCAGGCCCATGAGCTGGGCGCGGTCGAGCAGCAGCTCTTCCGGGCTCACCACATAGTCCTTCTTCTGCCAGTTGCGGAAACCGTCGGCGAGCGGTTCGAGCGGGGCAAAGCCGTCCGCATCGGTCTGCTCGGCCGTCGCATCGCCGCGACCCGGTGCGAAGGGCACCGTGACGTCGACGCCTGCGGCCTTCGCCGCCTGCTCGACACCCCAGTTGCCGGCGAGAACGATGACGTCCGCAAGGCTTGCGCCCGACGCGGCCGCAATCGGCTCCAGGACGGCGAGGACCCGGGCGAGACGCGCCGGCTCGTTGCCTTCCCAGTCCTTCTGCGGAGCAAGGCGGATGCGGGCGCCGTTCGCGCCGCCACGGAAGTCGGAACCGCGGAAGGTGCGGGCGCTGTCCCAGGCGGTGGCGACGAGATCTGCGGCCGGAAGGCCGGAGGCGGCGATCTTCGCCTTGACGGCAGCGACGTCATAGTCCGTGCGGCCGGCCGGGATCGGATCCTGCCAGACGAGCTCTTCCGCCGGCACGTCCGGGCCGAAGTAACGCGACTTCGGGCCCATGTCGCGGTGGGTCAGCTTGAACCAGGCGCGGGCGAAGGCATCGGAGAAGGCGGCGAAGTCGTTCTTGAAGCGCAGCGAGATCTCGCGGTAGATCGGGTCCACCTTGAGCGCCATGTCCGCGTCCGTCATCATCGGGATGGTGCGGATGGAGGAATCCTCCACGTCGACCGGCTTGTCTTCCTCGGCGATGGTGATCGGCGCCCACTGGGACGCACCGGCGGGGCTGTGGGTCAGCGTCCACTCGTGCTTGAACAGCATTTCGAAGAAGCCGTTGTCCCACTTCGTCGGTTCGGAGGTCCAGGCACCTTCGATGCCGGAGACGACCGTGTTGCGGCCGATGCCGCGGCCCTTCGTGTTCATCCAGCCAAGGCCCTGGAATTCCGGGCCGGCGGCTTCCGGATCCGCGCTGAGATCACCCGCGTTGCCATTGCCGTGCGACTTGCCGATCGTGTGGCCGCCGGCGGTCAGCGCGACGGTTTCCTCGTCGTCCATGCCCATGCGGGCGAAGGTCTCGCGCATCTGCGCGGCCGTCGCCAGCGGATCGGACTTGCCGTTCACGCCTTCCGGATTGACGTAGATGAGACCCATCTGCACGGCGGCGAGCGGGTTTTCCAGCGTCTCTGGCTTGGAGACGTCGCCATAGCGGCCGTCGCTCGGGGCGAGCCACTGCTTTTCGTCACCCCAGTAGACGTCCTTTTCCGGCGCCCAGATGTCTTCGCGGCCGAAGGCGAAGCCGAAGGTCTTCAGGCCCGCGACGTCATAGGCGATGGTGCCGGCGAGCGCGATCAGGTCGGCCCAGGAGATCTTGTTGCCGTACTTCTTCTTGACCGGCCAGAGCAGGCGGCGGCCCTTGTCGGTGTTGACGTTGTCCGGCCAGGAGTTAAGCGGGGCGAAACGCTGGTTGCCGGTGTTGGCGCCGCCGCGGCCGTCCGCGGCGCGATAGGAGCCGGCGGCATGCCAGGTGACGCGCGCCATCATGCCGACATAGCTGCCCCAGTCGGCCGGCCACCATTCCTGGCTGTCGGTCATCAGGGCGCGCAGGTCCGCCTTCAGCGCTTCCACGTCCAGCTTCTTGAGTTCTTCGCGGTAGTTGAAGCCCTTGCCCAGCGGATTGGTC
The DNA here is from genome assembly GCF_004284735.1 of Shinella sp. JR1-6. Classification (NCBI taxonomy): domain Bacteria; kingdom Pseudomonadati; phylum Pseudomonadota; class Alphaproteobacteria; order Hyphomicrobiales; family Rhizobiaceae; genus Shinella; species Shinella sp. JR1-6. The sequence continues at coordinate 378,032 of NZ_SHMI01000004.1, forward strand.
TTCGCGTCGTGCTGGTGCAGGATGTCGAGGTTGAGCGCGTTGGGCCACCATTCCATGACGGAATTGTTGAGGGCGGTGGCGCCGCCGTGCATGACCGGACACTTGCCGGTCGTCGTCGTCTTCGTATCCATTTGGTCCTCCAACGGATTTTCTTGATTCGACAGGACACCGGAAGGGTACTTGCAGGCGCGCCTCTTGGGTCGGCGCCGCAGCGAAGCGTCTTCCGGGTTGCCAAGGCGTAGCAAAGGCCAGTCATAAACTCCAATTGTAAAAACTAAATGCTCCGATATGCTCAGGTTATGAATGGCCTGACCATGAAACATTTGCGTTATTTCGAGGCGCTTGCCCGCATCGGTCATTTCGGCCGGGCGGCGGAGAGCTGCGCGATATCGCAGCCGGCACTCTCCGTGCAGATCCGCGAGCTGGAGGACCTGGTGGGCGTGCCGCTCGTCGAGCGCGGCGGGCGGCGCATCCGGCTGACGGGGCTGGGCGAGGAATTTGCCGAGCGGACGCGGGCGATCCTGCGTTCGGTTGACGAATTGGAGGATCTCGGCCGGGCGGCGCATGGGCCGATTGCCGGCCGCCTCCGTCTCGGCGTCATCCCGACGGTCGCGCCCTATCTTCTGCCCGACATCATCAAGGCGCTGGCGACGCTCTATCCCGGCATCGATCCCCGGCCGCGCGAGGCGATCACGCAGCGGCTGATCGAGGACCTGACGGAAGCCAAGCTCGACGCGGCCATCGTCGCCCTGCCGATTTCGGAGCCGGCCCTCAAGGAGATCGCGCTCTTCGACGAGGAGTTCGTGCTGGTGCGTCCTCTGGAGGACGCCGGAAAGCCGGTGCCGAGTTCCGACCGGCTCCATGAAATGCGGCTGCTGCTGCTGGAGGAGGGGCATTGCTTCCGCGACCAGGCCCTTTCGGTCTGCAATATCGGGGCGTCGTCGGTGCGTGACCTGATGGAGGGAAGCTCGCTGTCGACGCTGGTGCAGATGGTCGGGGCGGGCATCGGCGTGACGCTTATTCCACAGATGGCCGTCGACACGGAAACCCGGTCCGCCTCGGTTTGCATATCGTCGCTGGCCGAGCCCCGGCCGACACGAACGATCGGCATGGTCTGGCGCAAGAGCAATCCGCTTTCGGCCCAGTTCACCACGATCGCGGAAATCGTGCGCGATGCCGGCCTGAAGAAGCAGGGGTGAATGGGCGCGGAACGGGATCCCGTCCCTTCACGGCATGATCAGCACCACGCTTATGATCAGCCAGATGAGCTTGCACAGCAGGTGCAGGGCCTGGTCCTGCGTAAAGCTGATCTTCCCGCGGATCTTCGCCTCGTCGATCACGACATGCACGACCCATTCGGCAAGGCCGAGCAGGGCGCTTCCCGTCACCAGCAGCACCACGGCGCCGTGGATGCCGGCATGGGCGATGAGATGATAGGCCCGCAGGGGGCCCTCCACCTTGGCCCTCACCAGGAAGTCTGATTGCAGAGGATAGTCGGCGAGCCAATGCCCGGCGCACAACAGCAGACCCATGGTCAAAATTTCGTTCGTCATCGAATGAACTGTGCAGGTTGGGCGTTATGGTCGTGCCGCCGGCGGCCGGGGTTCCATGCGATCGGCGGGGTGAACCGTTGTTTTATTGCACCATCTGCGCCGCGCTGTTCCCTGGGGAACAGGTTGCCCGCCTCGGCTCGTGTTTGCGTCCCGTAGATTCGCTGCAGCACGCCTTCCGGTGCACCGGCGTTTGAGCGCCGGCGCATTGCAGTGTTTCAATGAAGAAAAGGTGCCGGCGTGACGCTGTGGCAAAGCTGCAAGGCGGTTTTGCGTCCGCTGCGGTGGCGGCGATTGTCAGAGCAGGAAGTCGCCCTTGTTCAGTGCCAGCTTGCCGTCGAGGTCGAGGCGGAAATCGGCGGTCTTGTCGCCGTCGATATCCCCTTCGACGATGGTGATGGCCTTGCCCTTTGCTGTCGTCGTATACCAGCGCAACTCGCCGGAATCGCCCGTGAAGGCCTTGCCCCGCGCAAGAAGGGTGAAGCTGTGGCCCGCCTCAGAGCCGTTGGCGTCGATGGCCGAAAGGTCGATGCGGTCGCGGCCGGGCTCGAAATCCGCGATGCGGTCGCGCGTCGCAAGGCCGATATCGCCGGCGCTGCGGAAGATGAAGGTGTCGGCGCCAGCGCCGCCCGTCAGCCTGTCCGCGCCGGTGCCGCCGCTCAGCCAGTCGTTTCCCGCACCGCCATCGAGCCTGTCATTTCCGGCAAGGCCGACCAGCGCGTCGTTGCCGCGGCCGCCGGAAAGCGTGTTGGCGTGCGGGGATCCAACAAGGAGATCGGCATCGTTGGCGGCCGTATCGTGCGCCGTCCCGTCGCCCGAGAGATTGCGGAGAGTGGCGGAGGCGACCTGCAGTTCCTCCAGCGCCATGCCCTTGGCTATGCCATAGGCGGCCTTCAACCTGACGATGGCGGGGGCATATTCCTCGAAGATCGCGTCGATGCCCGAAAACCCTTTGATACGGCCGGCGGTATCGGCATCGAAGCGGCCTTCATAGGAGAGAATCTTTTCCCGGTGCGCGGCATACATGCGGCCCGCATCGAGCGCTTCCTCGGTCGTCGCCGTGCCCTCCCTGGCGAAGAGCTTGAATTGTTCGGCCTCGACATAACGCCGGTTGGCGATGCCGGCATGGCCGCTGCCATTGGAATTGTAGCGGATCTCGTACCAGGCCTCCGCCCGGTCGCCGGCCAGGATGGCAGCCTTCAGCTTCGGCCCGAGCAGGGACGGTGCGTTGTAGGCCATGCTGAAGAGTACGGCGCGCTCGGTGGAGTTGGGAATGCCGGCGAGCCACGTGTCGATCGCCCTCTCGTAGCGAGGCGAAAGCGCGGTCAGCGCCGCCTGGATTTCGGCATCGGACGAGAAGGCGAAGGTTTTCGGCACGGCTGGATCGCGCGTCGCATTCCAGTCGGCCATGACCTTATCGAGCCGGCCGTTGAGCAGCGCGGTCTCTCCCCTGGAATAGCTCTGGTCGATGACGGCCTTCAGCCTGGCCTGCAGCGCCGTGCTCCAGCTGCTGCCGGCGATTGCCTTCAGCACGGGTTCGAGATTGTAGCGCAGGTTGAAGCCGATGCCGATCGTCGGCGCCGGATCGGCTGCCGTGTCGAGATAGGCGCGCCGCGTCGAGCCCTCCAGGGCGAGCAGCAGGTCGAAACCCGTCTTCCGGTAGGCGGAGGTGGAAAGACCGGTGAATTTCAGCATTGTTGGCCCTGCTTTCGTCGCGTGTGTGCAGGCTAGCGCGGGCGAGGTAAAGGCGGCGCTCACGAAAAGGGCAAACGCTTTGCTAACGCCGCCCCCTTGCAACCCGGGCGCACCCCGCCATATTGCGGCGAAGACGAACGGAGACAGACGGCATGAGCGAGAACAGGATCAGGACACCGCAGGAGGTCGTCGACTTCTGGTGCGAGACGCTGACGGCAAAGGACTGGTGGCAATCGACGCCGGGGCTCGACGCGCATGTGCGCGAAACCTTCGTCGAGACGCATTTCGCCCTCTCGCAGGCGGTGACGGCGCCATGGCGGGCGAGCCCGGAGGCGCGGCTTGCCGCCATCATCGTTCTCGATCAGTTTCCCCGCAATATGTACCGCGCCTCGCCGTTGGCCTTCGCCACCGACTGGATCGCCCGGCGCGAAGCGCGCCTTGCGCTGGAGGTGGGCGCCGACAAGGCGGTTCCCTATGACCGGCGCCATTTCTTCTATATGCCGCTCGAGCATTCCGAAGCGCTGGCCGACCAGGACCTCTCCGTCGAACTGTTCGAGGCGCATGGCGACGAGATGTATCTCGACTATGCCGTCCGCCACCGGGACGTCATTGCCGAATATGGCCGCTTTCCGCATCGCAACGCCTTCCTCGGCCGCGTCTCGACGCGGGAGGAGGAGGCCTATCTCGCCGAGCCGGGTGCCGGATTCTAGCATCGCGGGCGGGCCGGTTTAAAATGGCCGCATTCGTGGGTAGAAGGGGCGCAATCGCATGCCTGCGCTGCGTCGTCTGTTTCCGTTCAATTGAGGATGGCCTGTTGCCGACCTTCCGCCTTCTTTCCGTCCTTCTCACCGTTCTCCTGCTCGCGGCGGTGCCCGCCCGCGCACAGACGCCCGCCGCGCCCGCCATTGTCGATGCGACCCAGCTCGAGCAGGCGAGCAACGACCTCGATCGTGCAGCCGGTCAGCTCAATGCGATTCGCGAGCGGGTGGACCGTTTCAAGGACGACGATGCGCGGCTCGTCGAACTGAAGGTCGAGGCCGAGGCGCTGAACCGGACGATCCTTGCCATCTCCGTCGCGACGCGGCCGCGGCTGGAGGCGATCAAGGCGCGCCAGACCGAGCTGGGCGATCCGCCGGCCGAGGGGGCACCGGCCGAAGCTGCCGTCGTGGTGGAGGAGCGCAAGAAGCTTGCCGGGGAGCGCAACGAGATCAATGCGTTGACCGGGGAGGCGGAGAACCTTTCCATCGAGGCGACGAAGCTTTCCAACCGTATCACGGAAATCCGCCGGCAGCTTTTCACCGACGCGATCCTGAAGCGTACGGACGTCAACACCGCGCTCTTCACAGAGGCCACCGGTGCGCTCAGCAACGAGACGGCGACGCTCGGGCGTACGGTAACGGCCTGGCTGCAGTTCGTCTGGAAGTTCAAGCGCATGCAGCTTCTGGGCGCCGTCGGGCTCTCCCTGATGGCAGCGCTGGTGTTGCTGTCCGGTGGCTACCGGCTGTTCTCACCCTTCATCACGCGCGCCGTGCAGCAGCAGAAGCCGCACTATATCACCCGGCTTTCCGTCGCCTTCTGGTCGACGATCCTGCCGAGCATCGCCGTCGGCGCCTTTGCCGGTACCAGCTACTTCTTCCTCGACACGTTCAACGTGCTGCGCTCCGACATTGCGCCGATCGCGTCGGTGGCGCTTGGGGTCATGGTGGCGATCTTCTTCGTGGCGCAGCTTGCCAATGCGGTCCTGTCGCCCGGCGACGGCCACTGGCGACTGGTGCGGGTCTCCGATCGTGGCGCGCAGCTTCTGTGGCTGCTGATCTTCAGCATGGCCCTCGTCAACGGCGCCGACTATTTCCTCGGCACGATCAGTGAAACACTGGGCTCTCCGGTCGTGCTAACGGTGGTGAAGAGCTTCTTCGCCTCGATCGTCATCGGTGCGTTGCTCGTCGTCACTGCCTTCATCAAGCCGGTGCTGCACCAGGGGGAAACGCCCGATTCGCAGGGGCGCCCCTGGCCGCGATCGATCTTCATCCTCCTGATGCTAACCGGTCTCGGGCTCATCTTCGCCTCGCTGTTCGGCTATGTCGGCATGGCGCGCTTCATCGCCACGCAGATCGTCGTCACCGGCGCGATCATCGTAACCATGTATATCGGCTTCCTTTCCGGCCGCGCCGTTTCCGCGCCCAACGCCTTTGCCGAAACGGCGGTGGGCAAGCGGCTGGAAGCGCGCTTCGGCCTCGGGCAGGTGTCGCTCGACCAGGTGGGGCTTGCCGCGGGCCTGAGCATCTATCTGCTGATCTTCGTCTTCTTCGTGCCGCTGGTTCTCCTGCAATGGGGCTTCCAGATCGCCGACATCGAATCCTGGGCCTACCGCATCTTCACGGAGATTCGCATCGGCAGCATCACGATCTCGCTGATCGGCATCCTTGCGGGCATCCTGCTCTTCGTCGCCGGCCTCGTCATCACGCGCTGGTTCCAGAAATGGGTGGACGGCAACGTCCTGGCGCGCAGTCAGGTCGATGCGGGCGTGCGCAACTCCGTACGCACCGCCGTCGGCTATGCCGGCGTGGCGCTGGCCGGCCTTGTCGGCATATCGGCGGCGGGTATCAACCTGTCCAGCCTCGCGCTCGTCGCTGGTGCCCTCTCGCTCGGTATCGGTTTCGGCCTGCAGAATATCGTCTCGAACTTCGTTTCGGGCCTCATTTTGCTGGCGGAACGCCCGTTCAAGGTGGGCGACTGGGTGGTGGCAGGCACGACCGAGGGCTTCGTGCGCCGCATTTCCGTACGTGCCACCGAGATCGAGACCTTCCAGCGCCAGACGGTGATCGTGCCAAATTCGGTGCTGATCAACGGGCAGGTCGGCAACTGGACGCATCGCAACAAGCTCGGCCGTGTCGATCTGATGATCAGCGTGCATGGCAGCAACGACCCGCGCAGGGTGCAGGAAATCCTCGTCGAGGTCGTGCGTGCGCAGCAGGGGCTTTTGCGCAATCCGGAGCCGATGGTGGTCTTCCAGGCCTTTTCGTCTTCGACGCTGGATTTCGAGGTCCGTGCCTTCCTTGCGGATATCCTCAACGGCACGGGCGTGAAATCCGATCTGCGCGCCGCCGTGCTCGAACGGTTCCGGACCGAGGGCGTCGCCATCGGCGCGCCGGCGTCGGCGGAGGTGCCGATCAAGATCTCGCCGGAAGGGGCCGATCTCATCACCACGCTGCTCGATCAGGCCACGCAGAAGATGCGCCCGCAGGTGGCGGGTCGGCGCGGCAAGGCCGCGGACGAGGTGCCCGAAACCTGACCGGAGCGCCTGATTTGCGGCACATGAACGCCGCATTCACGCTGCATTCAGCCGTTTCCCCATAAAACACATGCAAATCCCGACGAGGAGCGATAGTGTTCCTCCAGGGCTTGTGAAACAGGGGCGGCGCTGCGGCGCCGGGCAATGATGAAGCGAATGATCATGATGCTGCTGGTATCGGCTGCGATGTCCGCTCCGGCCATGGCTGCCTCGGTGACCAACAAGGACGGTGACACCCAGGTGCTCGTCATCGTCGAGGGCGGCAGCCGTATGGAGGTCGCGCTCGAGCCTGGAGCGACGGAAACGATCTGCCCGACCGGCTGTTTCGTCACCCTGCCGAACGGCGACCGTATCGCGCTGAACGGCGGCGAGAATGTCGAGATCCAGGGCGGCTCGGCCTCGGTCAAGTAAGCTTCCGGATGGGTCTTTGCTGCGGCGCGGAAGATGAACCGCGCCGCTTTGCTTTTGGGCGACGGGTTTTGCGCGGTAAGGCGGAGAATCGCTTCCCGCTTTTTGATGCCCTCTAAATTTAACGCTTTCGCAAAGGGTTGCCGCTAGGTCTTAACCTGGGGAACATTCATACCACGAAGGCATATCATGGCATTTATCGGCATTTCCGGGATGCAGTATTCCGGCGCGTCTCTCTCGCATCACCGTATTCTTGTTGCCGAGGACTCGAATGTCTTCACATCCATGATCTCAAAGCGCCTGAAGGAACTTTTCGACATCGATGTCGAGATATGCCGCAGCTTCGAGGAGCTGGAGCTTGCCTATGACAAGTCCAGTGACAAGATCACGCTCGCGATCTCGAACATCAACCTGCCGGGCGCCGAGAACGGCGAGGCGTTGAACTATCTCGTCGATCTCAGCATTCCGACGATCGTCTTCACCGGCACGTTTCAGCAGAAGACGCGCGACCAGCTGCTCTCCAAGGAAATCGTCGATTATATCCTGAAGGACAACATCTTCGCCGTCGATATGCTGGCCGAATCGGTCTGCCGCTTCCTGACCAATCACAATCACCACGTCCTGATCGTCGATGACAGCGCGACGGCCCGGGCGCTGCTGACGACGCGCCTCAAGCGCTACAATTTCCGCGTCAGCACGGCGGAGAACGGCTCGGCTGCGCTTGCGCTGCTGAAAGCCAATCCCGATATCGGCCTGATGATCACCGACTACAACATGCCCGACATCGACGGTTTCGAGCTGACGCGGCGCATTCGCGGTACGATCGGATCGCACAAGCTGCGCATCATCGGCGTGTCGTCCTCGACCGATCGCCTGCTTTCCGCGCGCTTCCTGAAGGCCGGCGGGAACGACTTCATCATGCGTCCGTTCATCGATGAGGAATTCTACTGCCGCGTTAATCAGAATCTGGACACACTGACCCAGATCAAGACGGCTCAGCAGCGCCTTACGGCCTGATTTTCCTGACATTTCCGTGATCCACCCGGATATGTCCCTTACGTAGCGTAAGATATTTCTTTCCGGATTAACCAGTTGGTAAAACCGGTGGTTTGTAATGCGTTTCAGACCGGAACATCATCAGGGTACTGGACGACGTGGGAGTGGATCCAAATCCGCAGCGAGGGCCTGCATTTCTGCGCCATTCTGGCCAGCAGGTGCTGCTTGTGGAAGACTCGCGCATGTTCTCCACCGCGCTCAGGTACAGGCTTGAGCGGGAACTTGGGCTTGCCGTTACCCATTGCTCCAGCATGGCTGCCGTCCGGGCGATCTTCCAGGGCGATGCGCCGGAATTCGTGCTGGCCGTGCTCGACCTCAATCTTCCCGATGCGCCGAACTGCGAAGCGCTCGACTATGTGATCTCGAAGGGGATCGCGCCGCTGGTCTTCACGGGTTCCTTCAGCGATGCGACCCGCGATCATATCCTCGCCAAGAACGTGCTCGACTATGTCGTCAAGGACAATCCGGCGGCGATCCAGCAGCTGGTGCTGGCCGTCGACCGCATCCTGACGAGCGGCAAGACGCAGGTGCTCGTCGTCGATTCCGATCCGGAAAGCCTGCAGCGGCAGGTGAGCCTGATCGCCAAGCAGCGCTTCCAGATCATTGCGGTCGAAAGTGGTGCGGCGGCGCTCGATGCGCTCGATTCGCACGGCGGCATCGACATGGTGGTCTGTGATCTCGCGCTCTCCGACATGAACGGTTTCGATCTCCTGGGCGAGATCCGCCAACGCCACGGCGACGATGCCGTGCGGGTCGTCGGCCTTTCGACCTCCGAGGACCGCATGGTCGCCGCCCGCTTTCTGCGTGCCGGCGGCGATGAATACATCCAGAAACCCTTTCTTGTCGAAGAGTTCAACAGCCGGATCTTCCACGTCGCCGCGATCCAGAAGCGCGTGCAGTCGCTGCACCGTATCGCGGCGCGGGACTATCTCACCGACATCTACAACCGGCGCTACTTTTTCGAGGCGGGGCCACGGCTCGTCGACCAGGCATTGCGCCGGGGCGAGCCCATGTCGATCGCCATCCTCGACATCGACCATTTCAAGCGCCTCAACGACACCTATGGCCACGAGGTCGGCGATATCGTGCTGAAGGCCATCTCGCGCCGGCTCAAGCACAGGGTCGGCGATCGCCATCTTCTGGCGCGACTCGGGGGCGAGGAGTTCGGCATCATTTTCAACGGCTTGCCGCTGGAGGAAGCGCTGGATTACTGCGAGCGGCTTCGCCAGGAACTGGCGGCCCAGCCGATCAACGCGGACGGCGAACCCCTGACGATCACCGTTTCCGCCGGCCTTGCGGCGATTTCCGGCCGGGAGACCTTCGACAACTACCTGAACGCTGCCGACCAGTTCCTCTACATGGCCAAGCATGCCGGCCGGAACCGGGTCTTCTCCGAGCTGTCGCTGATGAGCGCCTTGGCAAGCTGAGCCCCGCCGAGGCGGGGCCGGAGCCAGTATTTTTCGGTTCAGCGGGCGATGGCCGAAAGCGTCAGCTTGCGCTCGGCACGTTCCTGCTGGGGCGAGCGGTTGTAGAGTTCGCGATAACACTTGGAGAAGTGTGAGGCGGAAACGAAGCCGCAGGCGACCGCGACCTCCACCACCGGCATCGAGGACTGCACCAGCAGATGGCGCGCGCGGTCGAGCCGGATTTCGAGATAGTAACGGGCGGGCGAACGGCCCATCTCCTGGCGGAACAGGCGCTCGATCTGGCGGCGCGAGAGATCGGCGCTGTCGGCGATCTCCAGCAGGGACAGCGGCTCGGAGAGATTGCTTTCCATCAGTTCGATGATCGACAGAACCTTGGCGTTCTGCACGCCGAGGCGGGCGCGCAGCGGCAGGCGCTGGCGGTCGTGCGGCCCGCGCACGCGGTCGGTCAGCGCCTGTTCGCAGACGCGGTTGACGAGGTTCTCGCCAAAATCCTGGTCGATGAGGTTCAGCATCATGTCGAGCGAAGCAGTGCCGCCCGCGCAGGTATAGATGTTGCCGTCGATCTCGTAGAGGTCGGCGTAGACATCGACCTGCGGAAAGGCCTCGGCAAAGCCCGGCAGGTTTTCCCAGTGGATGGCGCAGCGCTTGCCCGAGAGGAGGCCGGCCTGGGCGAGAACATGGGCGCCGGTGCACAGCGAACCGACGGCGATGCCGCGGTTGTAGACCTCACGCAGCCACGCATTGACCGATTTGTTGGAGAAATCCTCCACATAGATGCCGGAACAGACCAGCACCATGGAGGGGCGGCTCTCGCCGCCGAGGTGCTTGCGCTCGTCGGTGAGCGAGGAATTCACCTCGATGCCGATGCCGCTGGAGGACAGAACCTGTTGGCCGTCCGTCGAGGCGAGGCGCCAAGTATAGGCCTCGTAGCCGAGCATGCGGTTGGCGATGCGCAGGGTCTCGATCGCCGCTGAGAAGGGCAGCATGGAGAAGTTGGGCACAAGGAAGAAAACGAGAGAGCGCTTCTTGACGTTTTGCTTGTTCATCGGAGTGTCCATGCTGGGGGCGCGATGTCGCAATCGTCGCAGGCAGGCCGGCAGGTGCGCTAGTATTTTTGCGACACCGAAAGGGATGGTTACGACTGAGGCACGCTGCGTATCGCTGAAATGCCAGTGTCTTCCGGCGGAATTGTGTCTTTGCCTCCGCACTTGCACATTTGCGACCCTGCCGCCGGCATCGTCCGATTGCGACAGCATGGGCCGATGCAAGGAGGCCGCGCCGTTCCGTTTGACAAGTGTCCCCGCCACGCGACATAGGGGAGTGAACTCTTGCAAGGTGAAATCGATGCTGCCAGATGGATATTCGGACGTGCCGGCTGGAAAGCTTGCTGCCGTGGTGACCTGTCTTGAAATGCGGGCACCGCCAGCCGGACGCGCCGATCCCGAACAGGCTGGAATCGTGCTCCAGCACATCGCCCGGCCGGAGATCGCCTGGTATCGCGACCTCTATGGCCGCATCGGTGCCGAATGGCTCTGGGCCTCGCGCCTCGCCATGGCGGAGGCCGATCTCAAGGCGATTCTCCATCATCCCGACGTCGAGGTCTATGCCGTGATGAAGGACGGGCAGGGCGAGGGGCTGCTGGAACTGGATTTTCGCGAGGAGGGTGTCTGCGAACTTGCCTTCTTCGGCCTGACGCCGGCGACGATCGGCAACGGAACGGGGCGCTGGCTGATGAACCGGGCGATCGCACGTGCCTGGTCGCGGGACGGGTATCCGCCGATCCGCCGCTTCTGGGTGCATACCTGCACGCTCGACGCGCCGCAGGCTCTGTCCTTCTACATTCGCTCGGGATTCACGCCGGTCAAGCGCCAGGTGGAGGTCTTCGACGATCCGCGGGTGACGGGCGTCCTGCCGGAAACGGTGGCGCCGGCGGTGCCGATCCTGCGGCCCTGAGGCGCGGCATGCTATAAAAGAAAACCGCCGGAGGGACGTTTGACGGTCAGCTCCGGCGGTGTTCGGCGTCGTCTTTCTTCGGCGGATTGCCGCTACAGTCATCCGTCATCGTGTCGTCTTGTCCCACGAACGGAAGCCGATATCCTTGCGCTGGTCGAAGGACAGGCCTTCCAGCTCCCGCTCGGTGCGATACCGCCGCCAGGCGGATACGATCCGTTCGAAGGCATCCCGGAGGGGATGAGACAGGTTGCCGGTGTGACGGGTGCCAGACGCACGCCGTACCGGACGATGTTCCAATGCTATTGCCATTTCAGGGTCCTTTCGAGCTTGGGAGGTTTCGAAAGGTCGCGACCTTGATCGTGACTATGTCGCAACCTTATGCATCAATCAAACGAATATATTTGATTGGATTTATCAGTGTTCTTCATGATTGATGGCGGCCGGCCAGTTGATGTCGTCCTTGAGGTAGGACGGCAGCTGTGCCAGTTCTTCGGCTGTGTGGCGGGCGGCATTGCGCCGGCGGCGGGCTTCTATCGCGTCGCCCACGAAGCGCCGTATTGCGTAGTAAAATCCGTTTCCACGAACCGCAACGGCGAGATCGGCGCCGCTTGCGTACGATTTCTGCGTATCCATGGCGTTTTTCCTTCCACTCGGTGGCTTGTGAGGTTGACTATCCGCCCATCTCGGTTTTCAATCAAACGAAATGAAGTAACAGTTTGCTTCAGATTTTCTGATCCATGGAGGTAGGCATGAACCTGCTGATGCGCCAGACGCTCCCCTTGCTGGAACTCGACATCCTCAGAACCTTCGTGGCGATCGCCGAGACCGGCAATTTCACCACGGCCGCCGAAACGGTGCACCGCACGCCGTCTGCCGTTTCCATGCAGATCAAGAAGCTGGAGGAACTGCTCGGCTGCACGCTGTTCCGCCGCGATGCGCGTTCCGTGGTGCTGACGCATCATGGTGAAGTGCTGCTGTCCTATGCGCGCCGGCTGATCGCGCTCAGCAACGAGGCGGTGTCACGCTTCATGATGCCGGAAATGAACGGCGTGGTGCGGCTCGGTGCGCCTGACGATGTCGGCGAGCTCATCCTGCCGGAAGTGCTGCGCCGCTTTGCCGAGACCTATCCGTCGATCGCCGTCAATGTATCGATCGAGACGAGCGGCAATCTGCGCCGCGCCGTCGCCGAACGTCGGCTCGACCTTGCCATCTTCAATGCCACGGACGGCACCATTCCCGTTCCCGGAGAAATCCTGCTCAAGGAGCAGCTCGTCTGGGCCGGCAAGAATTGCGGCAATGCGCATCTGAAGAACCCTCTGCCGGTATCGGTCTGGGAAGAAGGCTGCATCTGGCGGGCGCGGGCGCTCGAGGAGCTGAGCCGGTCGGGTCGTGATTTCCGCGTCGCCTATTTCTGCGCCCATCACATGGGCCAGCGTGCCGCCATCCGGGCGGACCTTGCGGTTGCGCCACTCGCGCGCTTCCTGGTGGGGGACGACATGGTGGCGCTCGGCGAGAAGGACGGCCTGCCGGATCTCGGTCATTACCTGATCGGCCTCGTCGTCAACGAGGAGGCGGAAACGCCGGCGCTCGCCGTCGCGGAATATATCCGCGCCGCCTTCGCCCGCATGGAGCGCCGGCCGATGGATATGCTGCAGGTCGCCTGCTGAACCACGGCGGGCCGGCGGTGCCCGGCCTACCGGCCGCCTACTCGTAGGTATAGGACGCGCACATCTGCGCGTCGCTTTCCGGCATGTCCTGCGTTGCGAAGACGGCGACGGTCGTCGTATCGGCATCGCCCCAGGACGCGACATAGGTGACGGGCTCGCCGCACAGCCGGTTGCCGTTGTTGAGGACCGGATCCGATGCCTCCTTGAGGCTGTAGACCGACGCTGCCACCGTCTCGCCGCCCACCACGAACGTATCGCCGACAAGTTCGTCGAAGGTGATCTGCTTGCCGTTCTCGAAGGTGATTCCGAAATCGTCGAACTCGATATCCCCGGTAATGGCCATCGCCGTGTTGCTGATCGCCGCATAGGTATCGGCAAGGGCAGGCGAGGCGAGGCCGAGGCAAAGGGCAAGGGCGAGAAGGCGGGCGCGGTTCATCGGAACACTTTCTGTCAGTAGCGGCGGCAGCTCAGCGTATGGCTGCTTTCGGAAGAGGAGAAATCGAGCGTGTCCGCGGTGATCGCGGACAGGTAGATGTAGACCTCGTCGGAGAGGAACAGCGTGTAGGAGCCGTCCGACCCCTCCTGCACCTCCTGGACGTCGTAGGTGTCGTCGCCGATGCTGTAGGCCGTGGCGGTGAAGACGAAGGGCGCGCCGTCGCATTCCCATTCGCCGGTGAAAGGGTAGTCCTCCTGGGCGCGCGCCGGCAGGCTGCTGGCGACAAGAAGAAGGCTTGCGGCGACGAGGCGGGCAAGCGTCATGGACGAGGCTTTCACACGCTGGGAATTGCGGGAGGTTACGCGGTCGATATGGCAATCAACGGGCGAGACCGTCGCCCTATTCTCGGATCATGCCGATAAACCGCCGAAAACAAAACGGATTCTTTGCGGGGTGGTTTATGGGGGGCTGCAGGCGGACTATTTTGCCCCGAGGGCGCGCCGTGCCTGCTACTCCCGGCTGCGCCGCCGCCGTCGTCCACCACCTTCGCCGCCGCCATCGTCGGCCAGCACCTTGCGCTCCGGCAGGGTGACGACCTTGGCGAGTTCCGGGAAGGGATCCACCTTGTTCGGCAGCGCCATGGCGTTGACGAAAAGCTGCTGGAAGTTGGGCTCCAGCGCCGTCTCGATCTTCTCGATATGGGCGACCGTCCTTTCGATCTCGCGGCGGTGGTCGCGGTTGAGAAGCGCCATGAGCGCGCCCGTGCCGGCGGCGTTGCCGACGGCCTTCACCTCGGCAAGGTCGCAATCCGGGATGAGGCCGAGCACCATGGCGTATTTCGGATCGATGAAGGAACCGAAGGCGCCGGCAAAGCGGATCGTGTCGACATGCTCGATGCCAAGCTTTTCCATCAGGAGCTTGATGCCGGCATAGAGCGCCGACTTGGCGAGCTGGATGGCGCGGATGTCGTTCTGCGTCACCGTGATGCGCGGCTCGCCGTCATGCAGCAGGTAGGAGAAGGTGCGCCCGTTCTGCAGGATGCGCGGGCTTTTTTCCACCATGGAGCCATCGACCACGCCGTCCTCGGAGATGACGCCGGCGAGGTACATCTCCGCGACGACCTCGATGATCGCCGAGCCGCAGATGCCGGTGACGCCGACGCTCTTGGCGGCTTCGGCAAACCCCTCTTCGTCCGACCACTTGTCGACGCCGATGACGCGGAAGCGCGGCTCCAGGGTCGCGGGATCGATGCGCACGCGCTCGATCGCGCCTGGTGCAGCGCGCTGGCCGGAGGAGATTTCCGCGCCTTCGAAGGCAGGCCCGGTGGGCGAGGATGCGGCGACGACACGGTCCTTGTTGCCGAGCACGATTTCCGCATTGGTGCCGACATCGACGAGCAGCATCATGCGATCCTGCCGGTAGGGGCCTTCGGAAAGTGTCGCGCCCGCCGCATCCGCGCCGACATGGCCGGCGATACAGGGCAGCGTGTAGAGCCGCGCACCGCGGTTCACGTCGATGTCGAGTTCGTGCGCCCAGTATTGCAATGCGCCCGACACGGCGAGCGCGAAGGGCGCCTGGCCGAGCTCCGTCGGATCGATGCCGAGGAAGAGGTGGTGCATGATCGGGTTTGCCACGAACACCATGTCGAGGATGTCGTGCCGGTCGACCTCACCTTCGCCGCAGACCTTGCCGATCAGGCTGTTGACGGCTTCGCGCACGGCCTTGGTCATGGCTTCCCGGCCGTCCGGGTTCATCATGACGTAGGAGACGCGGCTCATCAGGTCTTCGCCGAAGCGGATCTGCGGGTTGGACGTGCCGGAAGAGGCGACGATGCGGCCCGACAGCAGCGACACGAGATGCATGGCGATGGTCGTCGAGCCGATGTCGCAGGCGATGCCATAGGCCTCGTTCTTCAGGCCGGGATAAAGGGCGACGATGAAGGGGCGCGAAGAATCCATGTCGCGGTGGATGGCGGCGGTGACGCCCCAGTTGCCCTTGCGCAGGATCGACTGCACCTGCGGGATGAGATGGGGCGCGATCAGGAGATCCTTCCAGCCCCAGTCCTTTTCCAGCATTACCTTCAGGCGGTCGAGATCGCCGAGCGGCTTGTGCATGTCTGGCTCGTCCACCTCGACATAGCAGAGCTGGACCGCGGCGTTGCGCTCGATCACACGGTCGGTCGCGGCCTTGCGCACGACCTGTGCGTTGATCACGGTGTCCTGCGGCACATCGACGACGAGATCGCCGAGGATGAGGGCGGAACAGGAGAGGCGACGGCCATCCGGCAGGCCACGGATCTTTTCGTAGCGCTCTTCCTTCGGGCCCTTTTCCGAGATGTGGTCGAGGGAGGAGACGATCTTGTGTTTTGCGAAATTGCCTTCCTGCACCTCGATCTGACAGCGCCCACAGGTGGCACGGCCGCCACAGACGCTTTCGACATAGACGCCGAGTTTGCGCGCGGCTTCAAGAACGGGCGTGCCCACCGGGAAGCGGCCACGCTTGCCCGAGGGCATGAAGAGGACGAGCGGCTCCTTCACCGAGGCTTCGGTCATGTTGATCTCGTTCTCACCTTCGATGCGCATCGGTCGTACTCTCTTTTCGGCGTGAAACGACGCATCTCAGCCCTTTTTGGCCGAGAGACGCCGCACATTGCGGCGCACGCGCTTGCCATAGGGCTTCAGCGCGGCTTCCGAGACGGCGCGGGCCGCAGCTTCGGGCGATGCCGCCGTCATCATGGCCTTTGCAACAGCAAAATTGGCCGCCACGACGCTTTCCGCCGTGGCAGCCATCTTTTCGGTGACCATCCGGGTCATCTCGGCCGTGTTCTGGGTCGAGCCCGTCATCGCCGCCATGCCCATCTCGTGGCAGCGCATGGCGATCACGAGAGGCGCCTCCAGCCAGAGGCTGAAGGCGTCGCGACGGAGCTGTCGCCCGCCGGCCACGTTATTCCCGGGCCGCGCCGGCGCCGGCGCGGGCTGCACGGCCGCCACGGCGGCCGCCACCGGCTGCCGGAGCTGCGGACGCGGCGGCAACGGCGCCGCCTTCGGCAGGCTTGTGGTCGCGGTAGGTCATGATCCAGTTGGTGCAGTTGGCGTCGGTGCCGTTCAGCACGTTGGCGGCGCGCACGGCTTCCATTTCCTGCGGGCGGCAGGGGTTCATGATGGCGGACGTCATGCCGGCGCCGATGACCATGGGGATGAAGCCGGCATTGATGCCGTGGCGGTGTGGCAGGCCGAAGGAGATGTTGGAAAGGCCGCAGGTCGTGTTGACCTTCAGTTCGTTGCGCAGGCGATAGAGCAGCTGGAAGACCTGGCGGCCGGCATCGCCGAGCGCGCCGATCGGCATGACGAGCGGGTCGACGACGATGTCATGCGGCTTGATGCCATGGTCCATGGCGCGCTCGACGATCTTCTTGGCAACGGCGAAGCGCACGTCCGGGTCCATCGAGATGCCGGTCTCGTCGTTCGAGATGGCGACGACCGGAACGTCGTACTTCTTGACGAGCGGCAGGATGGCTTCGAGCTTCTCTTCCTCGCCGGTGACGGAATTGACCAGCGGGCGGCCCTTGGCGACCTTCAGGCCGGCCTCGATGGCGGCGGTCACAGAGCTGTCGATGGCGAGCGGAATGTCGACGAGGCCCTGGACGATTTCCAGCGTCTGCACCAAAAGGCCCGGCTCCGTCTCGTTCGGGTTGACCGAGGTTACACCTGCATTGATGTCGAGCATGGTGGCGCCGGCGGCGACCTGTTCCAGCGCGTCCTTGATCACGGTCTCGAAGTTGCCGGCCTGCATTTCCGCGGCCAGCTTCTTGCGGCCGGTCGGATTGATGCGTTCGCCGATGACGCAGAAGGGCTGGTCGAAACCGATGATGATTTCGCGGGTGGCCGAGGCGACGATGGTGCGTGTCATATAGGGTCCTCTGGGGCGGGGCGCCGGGTTTGATCTAGCGTGCGATTTCCGGTGTTACAAGCGGCATGCCGGCGGTGGCCGGCATGGGGATCAATGGGGGTGATGGGCAGCGATCTCCGCCATCTGCTGCTGGTTCTGCTCGACGCCCTCGCGGGTTCTTTCGATGCGTTCGGCAACGAGCTGGTCGACCGGGTTCGGTTCCCGCTTCCAGGGGCGCCGGCCTTTCAGCACGCCGGAATCATGCACGATCTCTGCGACATATTCTTCCTGTCGGTACGCCATGACGTGAATGCCGGAAACGCCCTCGATCTCCTTCACCTCGTTGATGATGTCGATGCAGAGCTGCTTGCCTTCCTTCTTCTGGTCCTGGGCGCCCTCGAGCCGCGCGATGACGGAATCGGGAATGTGAATACCGGGCACGTTGGAGCGGATCCACTTCGCCGTCTTGGCCGAGGCCATCGGGCCGACGCCGACGAGGATGTAGCACTTCTCGTGCAGGCCGAGGTCGCGCACCTTCTTCATGTATTCGCGGAACATCGGTACGTCGAAGCAGTACTGGCTCTGTACGAACTGTGCGCCAGCCTCGATTTTCTTCCCGAGGCGATAGGGGCGGAAGTCGTAGGGCGGGGCGAAAGGGTTGATCGCCGCGCCCAGAAAAACCTTCGGCGGCGAGGTCAGCTTGCGGCCGGAGAGGAACTTCGAATTGTCGCGCATGATGCGCACGGTTTCGAGCAGCGACATGCAGTCGAGGTCGAAGACCGGCTTTGCGCCCGGCTGGTCGCCGGCCTGTACGCCGTCGCCGGTGAGGCACATGATGTTGGTGACGCCCATGGCCGCGCCGCCGAGCACGTCGCCCTGGATGGCGATGCGGTTCTTGTCGCGGCAGGCGATCTGCATGATCGGCGCATAACCCATGCGGGTCAGGAGCGCGCAGATGCCCACGGAGGACATGTGGCAGTTGGCGCCGGACGCATCGACCGCGTTGATGCCGTCCACCCAGCCGTCGAAGATCGCGGCGCGCTCGTAGACGTCTTCCGGGTTGGCGCTGTCGGGCGGGTTGAGTTCCGTCGTGACGGCGAATTCGCCGCGGCGCAGCACGCGCTCCAGCCGGCCGAGCGAGGAATGACCGGGCAGGGGATCGAGCGGCAGGTGGGGGCCGAGCGGGTTTTCGTCGATATGCGCCATGGATCAGGCGTCCTTTCCTGCAGCGGCGGCAGCTTCCTTGGCCGCGGCGGCTTCGGCCGTCACGCGCAGCCAGGAGGAGGTTTCGCGCAGCGACTGGTTCACCGGCTTCTGCACGTTCATGATGGCATCTCCCTTGGCCATGTTCTGGGAGCCCTTCCAGGCCTGGACCCAGACGCAGGGCATGTCCGGTTCCACTTCGCAATTGCCGTTGGCGCGCACGCCGCCGCAGGGGCCGTTGCGAAGCTGCTTGGGACAGTTCATCGGGCAGGACATGCCCGTGGACGACAGCGCGCACTGACCGCACATGCGACAGTCGAAGAGAAAGCCCTTCACATGCTTTTCGACAAAGGTGATCGGCCGTTCGACGCGCTGGTAGCCGAACAGCTTCCAGACGGGATGGAGGAGCAGGAAAACCTCGGCGAAGCGGTGGTAGAACCACTCGAAGAAGCGGGAGTTGCGCACGGCCCACAGGCGGATCGTGTATTTGCGGCGGGCCCGGCGGCTCGGCGAGACGCCGGCCGGCGTGAAGGCGCCGGTGGCGGCCTTCTTGGCGGGTGCGGCATTGCCCGGTTTCTGGATGGCGTCAGCCATTGTCGCGGCCTCCGGCCTTGACGAGGGCGACGAGCCGTTCACGGTCATAGGCGGCTTCCAGCTCGGCCGCGGCCTTGTCGGCTTCCGTCTCCAGATCGTCGGAGACCGGGATGGGGTCGGCCTTGCGCCATTCGGCGAGATAGTCGTCCGTCTCGGCGGCGCCCGTGCGCATGGCGCACATGTCGATCGCCTCGGTGAAGCGCAGCGACAGTTCCCGCTTGGCGCTCGTGCGGCCCTTCTTGATGATGACCTGGGCGGGGATGTCGCGCCAGTAGACGATGATGCGGTCTGCCATGTCGAAAATTCTCCCAGAGCGTCTGCGTGTTTCTTCGGATCGCGAAAACGCTCTTCCTCCTATTGCGCAAATCCGGACGGAAAACCGTGGCACACTTTTCCTGGAATTGCTCTAGCGCTGACAATGCGGTTTGGCCGCGTCGCGGGCTTCACTCGCCACGACTGCCCCATGTTCAAAAACGACGTGGGATTCGACTATACAGAAGGAATTACCAGATGCCGCGGGTCACGCCGTTCAAGAGCCATGTCCAGATCGGCGGATGATACCATTGCCGCGAGGGCGCCGCTATTTTCAAGGGCTTGAGATTGCCGGTCACCGCATCGCGCATCGCCTTGACGATGATGCCTGTCGAGGCCGCCGTCTGGAGCAGCGGATAGGTGTGCATCGTGTCGCGTTTGGAGGGGGTGACGCGCTGCTGGTAGAGCACGTCGCCGGTATCGACGCCGGGGTCGACGAGGTGCATGGTGCCGCCGAAATTTGCCTCGTCGCGCTCGATGCGTGACCAGTAGCCACCTTGCAGGCCGCGATATCGCGGATTGATGCCGGCGTGGAAATTGAGGACGGGGCAGGCGATCGCCGCGAGCGTTCCGGCCTTCATCATGCGGCAGCTGACGAGAAGCAGTGCGGCCGGCCGCACCTCTTCCAGCGCTGTCAGCAGTTCGGGGCCGTTGGCCGAGGGGATGGCGATGCGGCGGATTGTCGAGTCCGTCGAGGGGTTTGCGCCGTATTCTTCGAGGATTTCCTCAGCGCGTTTTGCGGTGAAGCGCTTGCCGTATTTGGAAACGACCATGGTGGCGAGCTGGCCTAGGGCCTGCATCCAGCCAAGCTTTTTCGCGCGCCGCCGGATGAACAGCTTTTTCGATTCGGGTTGCTCCTCGATGACGACAAGGTTCGGGAAGGTGGTCTTGACGGCGTTGATGACGATTTCCGGGTTGGGGCCGGGCTGGATCAGCATGGCCACCGTTTCCATCCGTATGTCGCGTTCCGTCATGTCCCAGGCCTCGCCAGTCTTTTGCGGCATCTTCGTCGCGATGGCTTAGGAAGCGGTAACTGCGTTGGGGATTTGCCGGGCAGGGCTAAGGATTGGTTAGCGGGCGCGTAAAAGCTCGCCCGTCAGGTCGCCGTAACCGGTGAAGCGATACTCGTAGGCAAGGCCGAGATAGTCCGCCGCCTCTTTCGCCTTCTGCTTCAAACCCTCGTCCTCGACCTGCGAGAGATAGACGAGCTTCCTGTAATTGCCGAAGTACATGTCCTTCAGCTGGGGATGGCGATCGAGACCGAGCGGTTCGATGACGAAGGCGCGGAACTGGCGGGCGAGGAAATCGGTGAGGAAGAAGGAGGTGACGTCGTCGTCCTTGGCCGCGAAGGCGGCGTTGCCGGCGAAGAAGGAATAACAGTGCGGCCCGGCGATGCGCTCGACGCCCTCGCGCTCGCAGAGCCGGTCGAGCAATCCGCCCGTGCCGCAATCCGCATAGCCGACGAAAATGCGGGAAAACCCCTCGGCCCGCGCCTCGGCGATCGCCTGCTCCACGCCGGGCGTGATCTTTTCCGGGTGGGCGTGCCAGATCGCGGGAAGACAGAGCAGGTCGATATGGGAAAGACCGTTTGCCTCGCGGATGGCAAGGACTTCACGGGCGATGGCGCCGCAGGCGATGACGCGAACTTTTTCCGCGTTGCCACGTTCCGCTTCGTCGCCGGCTGGTCTAATTTCCGAGTCGAGTGCATTCATGAGAGGATCCCGCCATGACCGCGAAAAATCTTGCCCGTCTCGGCATTGTCTTTACCGCGCTGCTGGTGCTCAGCGCCTGTGGCAACACCATCCGCGGCCTCGGCCGTGACACCGCCAACGCGGTGGATGCGACCCAGGATGCCGGTCGCCGGGTCGTGCATTCCGTCAATTGATAGATCATGGTGAAAGGGCGCCGGTGCAAGACCGGCGCCCTTCAAAAATCAGCCGGCAAGCATGTTGTGCTTGCGCTTCATGAATTCCTTGGCCGTTTCGACCGCGACGGCCGCGTCGCGGCAGTAGGCGTCGGCGCCGACGGCCTTGCCGAATTCCTCGTTCAGCGGTGCGCCGCCGACGAGAACGACGTAATCGTCGCGCAGGCCCTTTTCCTTCATCGTGTCGATGACGACCTTCATGTAGGGCATGGTGGTCGTCAGCAGCGCCGACATACCGAGGATGTCCGGCTGCTCGCGTTCGATGGCCTCGAGGTAGTTTTCGACCGGGTTGTTGATGCCGAGGTCGATGACGTCGAAGCCGGCACCTTCCATCATCATGCCGACGAGATTCTTGCCGATGTCGTGGATGTCGCCCTTGACGGTGCCGATGACCATCTTGCCCTGCTTGGGCGCGCCGGTGGCGGCGAGCAGCGGACGCAGGATCGACATGCCGGCCTTCATCGCATTGGCCGAAAGCAGCACTTCCGGAACGAAGAGGATGCCGTCACGGAAATCGACGCCGACGATGCGCATGCCTTCGACGAGCGCCTGGGTCAGGACGTCGTAGGGGGCCCAGCCGCGCTCGAGAAGGATGTTGGTGCCTTCCTCGATTTCCTCCTTCAGGCCGTCGTAGAGGTCGTCGTGCATCTGCTGCACGAGCTCTTCGTCGGAGAGATCGGCGAGAATGATTTCGTCGTCAGACATTGTGTTTCCTCGTCTCCAGTGGCGCTGCGGCGGCAGGCTCTCACCATAAGGAATAGCGTTCCTCTTGCGCGAACCTGATTTTGAAAGCGACGTCGCATATGGCGAAAAGCGACCCGTTTCCCGCTTCTTGCATGAATAGCCGGTAAAGCCGTGAATTGACAGTGCAAACACGTCAATGCCGCTACGCTCCCCGTCGCAATCCCGCTATAGTCTCGCCCATGCCGGTATCCCGCGTGCGCCACCGCTTGGCGCATTGAGAACCGCCCCGCCCCGGCGGCTTGCTAGCATAGAACGAGAGGCGCGTTCGGGCGCCGGAAAGAACAAGGCCCGCGGTGCTTTTCTGCACCGCGACAACAAGGAAAGACGGATCATGAGCGAGGACATTCAGCAGGTGGCAGGCGAGGGCGGCGGTGAAGGCGGCGGTCGCCGTTCGCGTGAGGGTCGGGGTGCGGCCGCGCGGCGCGCCTCGCGCACCGGGGGCGGCCCGGGCCCGTCGCTGCCCTACATCACCCGCAAGATCAAGGAATACGAAGTCCTCGACGAAGAAGGCCTGCAGCTCATCGAGGCGAACGCCGACCGGGTACTGGAAGAGATCGGCATCGAGTTCCGCGAGGACCCCGAAGCCCTCCAGCTCTGGCGGGACGCCGGCGCCGACGTGCGCGGCGAGCGCGTGCATTTCCCCAAGGGCCTCTGCCGCGAACTCCTGAAGACCGCGCCGTCGAACTTCACCTGGCATGCCCGCAATCCCGAGCGCAGCGTGCATATCGGCGGCAAGGCCACCGTCTTCGTGCCGGTCTACGGCCCGCCCTTCGTGCGCGACCTGGAAGGCAACCGCCGTTATGCGACGATCGAGGATTTCCGCAACTTCGTGAAGCTCGCCTATATGGCGCCGTCCATGCATTCTTCCGGCGGTACGGTCTGTGAGCCGGTGGACGTTCCGGTGAACAAGCGTCACCTGGACATGGTCTACAGCCACATCAAATATTCCGACAAGCCGTTCATGGGCTCGGTCACCGCGCCGGAACGCGCGGAAGATTCGATCGCCATGGCCAAGCTGGTCTTCGGCGACGAGTTCGTCGAAAACAACACGGTCATGATGAACCTCATCAATGCCAACTCGCCGATGGTCTTCGACGAGACCATGGTGGGCGCGCTGAAGGTCTATGCGCGGCATAACCAGGCCTGCGTCGTCTCGCCGTTCATCCTGTCGGGCGCGATGAGCCCGGTGACGGTCGCCGGCACGCTGACGCAGATCCTTGCCGAAGTCCTCGCCGGCGCCGCCTTCACACAGCTCATCCGCAAGGGTGCGCCGGTGCTGTTCGGCACCTTCGCGGCCTCGATCTCCATGCAGTCGGGCGCGCCGACCTTCGGCTCGCCGGAGCCGTCGCTGGTGTCCTACGGCGCGGCGCAGCTCGCCCGTCGCCTCGGCATTCCGTTCCGGACCGGCGGCTCGCTCTGCGGCTCGAAGATCCCGGATGCGCAGGCCGCCCACGAATCGGCCAATACGCTGAACATGACGCTGCTCGCCGGCACGAACTTCGTGCTGCACGCCGCCGGTTGGCTGGAAGGCGGCCTCGTTGCCTCCTACGAAAAGTTCATGATCGATCAGGACCAGCTCGGCATGCAGCAGAAATTCGCCGAGGGCATCGACCTCTCGGAGAACGCCCAGGCGCTCGATGCGATCCGCGAAGTCGGCCCGGGCAGCCACTATCTCGGTTGCGCCCATACCCAGGCCAACTTCCAGACCGCCTTCTACCGCTCGCCGCTCGCCGACAACAATTCGTTCGAGCAGTGGGAAATCGAGGGACAGAAGCGCATTGAAGACCGCGCCAACGCGCTCTGCCGCACCTGGCTCGAGCACTACGAGGCGCCCTATCTCGATCCGGCGATCGACGACGCGCTGCTGGCCTATATGGCGGCCCGCAAGGATTCGATGCCGGACGCCTTCACCTGAAAGGGTCCCGATCGCGCCAGGGAGCAAGGCGGAGCAACACGGGTGGCGGACATGATCCAGAAGGACGTCTGGCGTCCCCACTATGAAATCAAGGGAGATGTGACCCGGTGAGGGCGCGTAGTCCCGATCTCGATATGATCCGTGCGGCTCTCCAGCCGCACGGTCTTTTTTTGCGCGGTGCCGTGAATTTTCGTGAGGGCGAAACACCGCCTGAGCTGGCGGATGGCCGCCAGGCCGCAAGCGTCGTGCTCATCGGCAATATTGGCAGCTCTCTCTGGCCGGCCTTTTCCCGTTGGCGGAAAGGGCGATCCGGCCCCGATCCGCTCGATACCTGGTCGAAGGCGGTGATAGAGCCCGTTGCCGCGGCGGCAGGGGCGACCGCCTGGTTTCCCTCCGATCCGCCCTGGCAGCCGTTTCAGCAATGGGCGATGCGGGCCGAGGGCCTGAAAGCCTCGCCGCTCGGGATCCTCATCCACCCCGTCTACGGTCTTTGGCACGGCTATCGCGGCGCGCTCGGTTTCGCCGCGCCGATCGAGGACACGCCGTCGCCGGTAGCGCCCCATCCCTGCGATCACTGTCCGGACAAGCCCTGCCTCACCACCTGTCCTGCCGCAGCCGTTCGCCCGGATTTGTTCGACATTTCCGCCTGCCGCGCGCATCTGCGCACGCCTGTGGGGCAGGGCGGCTGCATGTCGGCCGGCTGCCTTGCCCGCGCCGCCTGTCCCGTGGGCGCGGCCTATCGCTATGATGCCGCGCAGCTTCGCTTCCACATGGCGGCGCTCTCGCTTTGACGCCGACCTGCCGCTAAATTTGCCGCAATGCCAGCCGAGCCAAACGCCATGCGCGTCCTTCTCATTCTTCTCCTGTTCCTCGCTCTCGGGAGCCCCGCCATGGCCGAAGCGCCAAAATGCACCGAGATCGACCACCTGTCGGGCCGCTACACCGTCTGCACCTTCGATCCGAAGGTGGATACGATCCGCCTCTACGGCACGGCGACGCTCGGAAAGCGCGGTGCGACCTACGACCAGCTCAACACCCATCTCCTCGGCAACAGTCAGCACATGAGCTTTGCGATGAACGGCGGCATGTACCATCCGGATTATGGTCCGGTGGGGCTGCTGGTGGAAAACGGAAGGGAGACGGGCGCGCTCAGTCGCGGTGACGCCTTCGGCAATTTCTTCCTGAAACCGAACGGCGTTTTCTGGGTGGGAGACGGCACAGCGGGTGTGCTGGAGACGGAAGCCTATGCGAAGGCCGCGCTGTCGCCGGTCGAGGCGACGCAATCGGGACCGATGCTGCTGATCGACGGAACCATCCATCCGCGTTTCCTGCCCGATGCCACCAGCCTGCAGATCCGCAACGGCGTCGGCATCCTGCCGGACGGGCGGGTCGCCTTCGCAATCTCGAAAACTCCGGTGCGCTTCCACGATTTCGCGACGCTCTTCCGTGACCGGCTGCACAGTAAAAATGCGCTCTTTCTCGACGGCAGCATTTCCAGCCTCTACGCCCCGGAAATCCGGCGCCACGACCGGGACGCCGTGATGGGTACCATCATCGCCGTCGTAAAAAATCTGCCTTGGTGAGATTTTTTTGAACGCAGGCCCAAGGATCGCCGCCCGAGACACGTCTGAAAGGATAGTGCACAGCAATCGGGATGGACCCGTGGAAACAGAACTCGTCGAAAAGGCGGCCTCAGGCGACAGGCAGGCGTTCGCCGCGCTTGTCGAAGGCCGCTATGATTTTATCCATGCCGTCGCCTGGCGATGGTGCGGCGACCGGCAGGATGCCGAGGACGTGGCACAGGAGGTGTGCATACGCCTTGCCAGCGCCATCCGCGGTTTCAAGGGCGCCAGCCGCTTCGGGACCTGGCTCTATTCGGTGACGCTGAATGCGGCGCGCGACCAGCTGCGCAAGCGGCGCCGGGCCGAATGGCGCGACGCCGCCTATCTGCGCGAACAGGCCGTGCTGGACGACGCCCCCGCTGACGACGGCAATGAGGAGCTCTGGCAGGCGGTGCGGCAGTTGCCCGACAAGCAGCGCGACGCCGTGCTGCTGATCTACGGCGAGGGGCTCAGCCATGCGGCGGCGGCCGATGTGCTCGGCTGCGCCGAAACGACGATTTCCTGGCATGTGCACGAAGCCCGCAAGCGCCTGAAGGTGCTTTTGCGCGATGCGGCCGCGTGACGGAAGGACAGACGATGAGCGATCTCGACCTCGAAAAACTTGCCCGCAACAGGGCTCCCGCCGCCGACCCCGCGGCCCGTGCCCGCGCGCTTGCCGCCGCCATGGAGGCGTTCGACGGCGCGGAAAAAAATGCGACCAGCACCCAAGGATCGCCCTTGGGCGGGCGTCAAAGCTCCATCTTCAACCGGATATGGAGCCCCATCATGAACCGCAAATTTCTCGCCGGCTCGGCCCTTGCCACGCTGCTCGTCGTGCCAGTCGCTGGTCTTGTCAGCTATGAACTGGTGCGCAATGGCACCGTGCCGCTGACCACGGAGGCGGAGGTCGTAGAAAAGCCGGTCGATGCCGATCTGCGTGCGCGCAAGCTGGAAGCGAAGGCGGGTGAATTCAATGCGGAAGACGTTTCAGCCGCGTTGAAGGAGAGCGGCCAGGGCGGCAGTGCGAAGCGGTCGTCCGATGCGAAAGCGAAGGCGGACGCCACTCAGACGACCACGGTGTTCTCTACCGAACCTGCCCCGCTCGCTGAAAGCCGTCAGGAGGAGGTGGTCGCCACCGTCCCGGATTCATCCTTGCTCGGCGGGGTTGTTCCGACGCCGGAACTGAGCCAGACCACTGCCGAAACGTCCGTTGGTCATATCGATCTCAGCGGACACGAATCTGCTATCGTCGAGGGTGCCGCCAACATGCAGGCCCTGAGCCGCGCCATAACACAGCCCTCCGCGGCAGCTGATGCCATCGCGATGCCCGTGCCCGAGGAGGACCGCGAGCGTTTCGCTTCGGCCGATCCCAATCCGGTCAAGAGCGTCACCACCGATCCGGTCTCGACCTTTTCGGCTGATGTCGACACGGCCTCCTATTCCTATGTGCGCCGCGCGCTGCTCGGCGGCAGCCTGCCGGATCTCGAGGCAGTGCGGGTGGAGGAACTGGTCAACTACTTCCCCTATGACTGGAAGGGGCCGGAGACCGCGGAAAAGCCGTTCAACGCCTCCGTCACGGTCATGCCGACGCCCTGGAACAAGAACACCGAGCTGCTGCATATCGGCATCAAGGGGTTCGAGACGGTGCTGACGGCGCAGCCCGCCGCCAACCTCGTCTTCCTCATCGACGTCTCCGGCTCAATGGACGAGGTGGACAAGCTGCCGCTGCTGAAGGGCGCCTTCCGCCTGCTGGTCGGCAAGCTGAAGGACACGGACACCGTTTCCATCGTCACCTATGCCGGCAATGCCGGCGTGGTGCTGGAGCCGACGGCAGCGAAGAACCGCCAGAAAATCCTCGACGCCATCGACACGCTCCAGCCGGGCGGCTCGACGGCGGGCGCCGAGGGTATCGAGGCGGCCTATCGGCTGGCGGAGAAGGCCTTCAAGAAGGATGGCGTCAACCGCGTCATGCTGGCGACGGACGGCGATTTCAACGTCGGCCCGGCCAGCGACGAGGACCTGAAGCGCATCATCGAGGAGCGCCGCAAGAGCGGTATCTTCCTTTCGGTGCTTGGTTTTGGCCGCGGAAACTACAATGACGGCATGATGCAGACGCTAGCGCAGAACGGCAACGGCACGGCAGCCTATATCGATACGCTGGCCGAGGCACAGAAGACGCTGGTGGAGGAGGCGGGTTCCTCGCTCTTCCCCATTGCCAAGGACGTCAAGTTCCAGATCGAGTTCAATCCAGACCGCATCGCCGAATACCGCCTGATCGGCTACGAGACCCGCGTGCTCAACCGCGAGGATTTCAACAACGACAAGGTGGATGCCGGCGACATCGGCTCCGGCCATCGGGTGACGGCGATCTACGAGGTGACGCCGAAGGGCAGCCCCGCCGTGCTGAACGACCCGCTGCGTTATGGCAAGGCACAGCCGGTGGCCGAGAGCGGCAGCGGCGAACTCGCCTTCCTGAAGATGCGCTGGAAGAAGCCGGACGGCGAGACGAGCGAACTGGCAACCCTGCCGGTGACGGATGCGAATGCCGTCGCCGATGTGAGCGCCGCCTCGACGGATGTACGCTTCTCGGTCGCCGTCGCCGCCTTCGGGCAGAAGCTGAAGGGCGTGACGGCCCTGCAGGACTACGCCTATGGCTCGATCCTCGGGCTTGCAGAGGCAGCGAAGGGCAACGACCCCTTCGGCTATCGCGCCGAGTTCCTCAAACTCGTCCAGCTCGCCGGCGGCCTTTCCGGCGAAAAGGCGGAGTAGGGCAGGTCGCCCTTCATTCGGTCTGCCGAAACGTCTCCCCACATGGGGGAGACGGGCTAAGCGGCGGGTTTTTCCGCCGCCTTGCAACTGTTGTTTGCGGCCGCCGGCGCCACATCGCCTTCGCTCCACGTGCTGGGTGGCAGCAGTCGCAGCCGGATGAGGGGCGCCGTCCAGCGGCGCTCCTTTGCTTGTGGCAGCTGCTCGTAGCCGCGCGGGCTGCCTTCGGCCAGTGTCAGCCCGACATCGCGCAGTAATCGTGTATCGCGCCGCGCAATGAGCAGCCGCAGGGCTTCCCGTTCCGCCTGCCTCCGGCGAAACCGCATCCATTCTTCTCGTAGTTTTCGGATGATTCCCATGGCCTTGCCTTCTCTTTCACGACAAAGCCAAGCAAAACCGTAGACATTTCACAAACGAATAGCGATTATGGCAGGCATCAGAAAAAGCGATGGCGCCATGTATCCCCCTCTCGAAAGCGACCTGCTCCGTATTTTCGTCGCCGTCGCCCAGGCCGGCAATGTCACTCATGCCGCCGACAGGCTCGGGCGCACGCAATCGGCAATCAGCATGCAAGTGCGCAAGCTGGAGGATTCGGTGGGGGCGACGCTCTTCGAGCGCGGCCCGCGCGGCGTCGCCCTGACGCGGGAGGGCCAGCGGCTGCTGCCCTATGCGCGGCGCATCGTCGGGCTCGTCGACGAGACGACGGCGGCGATGCGCACCGTGCCGCTCGACGGCCCGGTGCGCGTGGGCATTCCCGAGGAATACAACCAGACGGTCTTGCCCAATGCGCTGGCGGCGTTTGCGGAAATCCATCCGGATACCGAGGTGACGGTGCTCTGTGGCTACACCGCCCAGCAGCTTGCGGCGCTGGAGGCCGACGAGCTCGACCTCGCCATCATCTTCGACTGGTGCGACGGGGTCTCCGGCGAGCTTCTGGCGATCGATCCGACGGTCTGGGTCACCTCCGTGGCGCACAACCGGCATCTGGAACGCCCGATGCCGGTGGCCGTCTACTGGCGCTCGAGCTGGTGTCGGGATTTCGCCCTGCGCTCGCTGGAGCGGCACACGATCCCCTATCGCATCGCCTATACCTGCGACACCAGCGGGGGCCTGCGATCGGCGGTCATGAGCGGGCTGACCGTCGCGCCGCTGTCGCGCAGCAACATCCCGCCCGGCACGCGCGAGCTGACCGCGGCGGACGGTTTTCCGCCGATCGATTCGTCCCGCGTCGTGTTGAAGCGCAATCCGCGGCGCAGCGGGCCGACGATCGACGGCATGGCCGACATGATCCGCAAATCCTTCGGGCCGCTGGCGGTGCCGGCCGATCAGGCCTTCGGATAGGCGCGTTCGAGGCCGCCCGAGCGGGTGAGGCCGGCGCGGAAGGCGGCATAGGCGGCGTGCTGGCTGGAGCGGGCGGCTTCGGTCAGCCGCATCTGCAGGCGCGCCGGCGCCGCCTCGCCCAGCCATTCGCCGAGCTTTTCCAGCTTCAGGGAGTTGAGAAAGCGGGCAGCGGCGGCGCGGTTGAGATACAGGTCGAGGCCTCCAAGGAGGTTCTCGTCCTGCTTGGGGTTTTCCATCAGCAGGCGCAGATAGGCCTGCTCGGTTTCGCCGAGGGCACCCAGCTTGTCGGCCACGGTCTCCCGGTCGGGAAAGGCTGCAAGATCGGCACTCATGATGGTCTCCCAAGAATCACGTCGTCTTAAATAGGACAGGGAAAAAGCGGGTCGCAAGCCGGTCAGTGAATGTTTAGACTAAAAATCCAATATTGACAAATTATCTATCTTTGGGTTGTTTGTCCGCATGTACGACTCATCGAATGCCGACCTGCTGCTTCGCCAGCACACCGCGACGGCCGCGGCCATCTCGACCCTGTTCTATCCCCATGCCGAAGTCGTGCTGCACGATCTCGAGACGGGTCTGATCGCCGGCATCTGGAATGCCTTTTCCGGCCGCAAGGCGGGCATGGAATCGCTCGTCGAGGAGGAGTTGGAGGAAGCCGGCGAGGGCGGCATCTACGGCCCCTACGAGAAGACCGGCGAGGACGGGCGGCGCCTGAAGTCGGTGACGGCGGTGCTGAAGGACGATTTCGGCCAGGCGCTCGGCCTCTTCTGCATCAACATGGATGTCTCGCATTTCGATGCCGCGGCAAGGCTGCTTTCGGCCTTTACCGGTGCAGCAGCCGCCCGCCCGGCCTCGCTTTTCGCCGGCGACTGGCGCGAGGAGATCAACACGGCGCTGCACGACTGGCTGCGCACCCGCGGGCTGGCGCTGACGGCGCTGAAGAAGGGCGACCGGGTGGCGCTCGTCGCCGCGCTCGACGAACGCGGCCTGTTCCAGACCCGCAATGCCGTCGATCATCTCGCCGGCCTCATCGGCGCCTCGCGCGCTTCGATCTACAACTATCTCGCCGATGCCCGGCGCCAGAACCAGAAGGACAGGACCCTGTGACGACGCTGCCGGATTTCCGCCTCGAAACCCATTTCTCGCGCTGGGAA
Source organism: Shinella sp. JR1-6 (assembly GCF_004284735.1). NCBI lineage: Bacteria > Pseudomonadati > Pseudomonadota > Alphaproteobacteria > Hyphomicrobiales > Rhizobiaceae > Shinella > Shinella sp. JR1-6. The sequence goes on from NZ_SHMI01000004.1 coordinate 408,958, forward strand.
TTCAAGGCGCGCCACCACATGACGGCAAGCGATGCCGAGACGATGACCATGTCGGACCTCCTGGCGCTGGCGGGACCCGCGGATCGCGAGGCCTGGGAGCGCGTGGCGCTCGGCTATACCGAAACCTGGGGCGCGCCGGAACTGCGCGAGACCATCGCAACGACCTATGACACGCTGTCGGGCGCCGACATACTGACCTTCGCCGGCGCGGAGGAGGGGCTGTACTGCGCCATGCTGGCGCTGCTTTCACCCGCTGACCATGCCATCGTCACCGTGCCGAACTACCAGTCGATGGAGACCATGCCGGTCACCATATCAGGCAACGTCACGGGCATTGCGCTCCGGCCGGAAAACCGCTGGCAGCTCGATCTCGACGACGTGCGCGCCGCGTTGCGCCCCGAAACAAAACTCGTCGCCGTCAATTTCCCGAACAATCCGACGGGCACCATCGCCGATCAGGCGATTTTCCGTGGACTGGTCGATCTTTGCGCCGAGCGCGGCATCCATCTCTTTTCCGACGAGGTCTATCGCGGACTGGAGATCGACGCGGCAAAGCGCCTGCCGCAGGCGGCCGACCTGTTCGACAGGGGGATTTCACTCAATGTGATGTCCAAGGCCTATGGCCTGCCGGGCCTGCGTGTTGGCTGGATCGCCAGCCGTGACCATGCATTGCTGTCGCGCATGGAGAAGATGAAACACTATCTTTCCATCTGCAATGCGCGCCCCTCCGAGGTGCTGGCCGGTATCGCGATCAAGGCACGCGAAACGATCTTTGCCCGCAACCGCACGCTCTGCGCGGAGAATATGGCCAAGCTCGGTGCCTTTTTCGCCGATTATCCGGATCTTTACGACTGGGCCGAGCCGGACGGCGGCTGCGTCGCCTTCCCGCGCTATCGCGGTGCGGATGGCGTCGAGGAGCATTGCCGCCGGCTGGTCGAGGAGAAGGGCGTGCTGCTGCTGCCTTCCAGCCTCTATGTCTCGGACCTTCTGCCCGTACCGTCGGATCGTTTCCGTGTCGGCGTCGGTCGGCGCAACATGGAGGCGGGACTTGCAGCATGGCGGGCGTTTTTGGAAGCGTCGTAAGCTCCTCCCGACGGTCCGGCAATCGGGGTCCGGTGCTGCCGCCGCCTCTCTCGAAGCGTGCGGTGGCTTCCTTCATGCGTGATCGTCCTCCTCTCGACAGAGCAGACGCGCTGCGGCAGTGTACAGCGGCACGCCCAGCGAAAGGAGACACGATGACTGCTCCGCCGATACCGGCACTGGTCGCCGTGGTGTTCGACCGCTATCCGGCGGCGGTGCGGGCACGATTGATGGAAATCCGTGAGGCGATCTTCGCGGTCGCCGCGGAAACGCCGGGCGTCGGCGCCCTTGTTGAAACGCTCAAATGGGGCGAGCCGGCCTATCTCACGCAGGAGAGCCGGTCGGGCAGTTCCATCCGGCTGGGCGTTTCCCGGCAGGCGGCAGATTGCGGCGCGGTGTTCTTCAATTGCCAGACCACGCTCGTGCCGACGTTCCGGATGCAGTTTGAAGGGGTTTTTGGCTTTGAGGGCAATCGTGCGATCCTCATTCCCGCGGGTGAACCACTGCCACGGGCGCCGCTGGCCTTCTGTCTCCACGCCGCCCTGACCTATCACCGGCGAAAATCGGGTGCCTGAACGACAAAGGGCGCCCACCGGGCGCCCTTCTGGCCTCAGCCGCGACGGCGGCCGCGTTCGCGGGCGGGCGCAGCGGCGCTTTCGTCAGCGGTCTTGTTGCGCAGCGGGCCGATAGCCTCGATGATCGCGGGGAGCGTCGGACGTTCGCGCGGCTCATGCGCGTCGAGCGCAACGCGCATGGCTGCGAGGTGCTCGCAGGACGTGCCGCAGCAGCCGCCGATGATGCGCGCGCCGGCATCGCGGGCAAGGCGGGCATATTCGGCCATCAGCGGCGGCGTGCCGGAATAGTAGATTTCCGCGCCGCGATATTCCGGGATGCCGCAATTGCCCTTGACGACGACGGTCGCGGACGGGTCGGCGCCGGTCATGTCGAGCAGCGAGGACAGGATGTCGGACGCGCCGACGCCGCAATTGGCGCCGACGGCGAGCGGGCCCGCGCCGATATCGCCGGCAACGCCGTGGATGTCCCGCGGATGCAGGCCCATCATGGTCTTGCCGGCCGTGTCGAACGAGCCGGTATAGACGAAGGGCATGCCGGTCTTGGTGGCCGCTTCGGCCGCGGCGCGGATTTCCTCCGGCGAGGACATGGTCTCGATCCAGGCGACATCCGCACCACCGGCCTTCAGACCTTCGATCTGTTCGGCGAAGGCGGAAACGGCATCGTCATAGGTCATCGCGCCGAGCGGCACGAGCAGTTCGCCCGTCGGGCCGACGGAACCGGCGACGATCACCTTGCGCGGTGCCTTGTCGGCGACGGCACGGGCGATCTCGGCGGCCTTCTTGTTGAGGTCGAAGACGCGGTCCTGCGCATGGTGCAGCTTCAGGCGATGGCGCGTGCCGCCGAAGGTGTTGGTGAGGATGATGTCCGCGCCCGCATCGACGAAGTCCTGGTGCAGCTTCGTGATGTTCTCGGGCTTGGCCTCGTTCCACAGCTCCGGTGCTTCCCCGGCTTCGAGGCCCATGGCGAAGAGCGAGGTCCCGGTCGCGCCATCGGCAAGCAGGAAGGGCTTTTCGGCAAGAAGCTGGGCAAGCGGGTTCGTCGCGGTCATCGGTGGATCCTTCTGTTTGTCACATCATATAAAGATTTCTTTATGTGATTGCAACGGCGGATTGGCGGCTCGTTCGAGGAAGGTCGCAACCCTTGCCTCGATCATCTACAGCTCCGGATGCCGCGTGGACCCTCGGGTCAAGCGCGAGGGTGAGGAAGGAGAGCGGGGGGAGTCCGAGGAAAGGCAAGAAAGGAAGGAGACGGCGGTGTGTAGGGTGGGGAGGAACGGGGCGAAACGAAGCCGGCCACTCCTAAACGGGAGGAGGGTGCCCGGGAGCGCCCTCCCTGTCCGTCTGCGGTGCGGTTCAGGCCGCCTTCGCCTCGTGGCTGGTCGGCGTCACCATCGAGGAGATGATGGCGCTGAGGCTGATAGCGCCGATCGGTCGGCCCGCCTCGTCGACCACATGGGCGAGCGTCTGGTTGGCGGCCGTCATGGCGCGGGCGGCCATTTCGAGCACCGTGCCCGTGGTGATCGGCATGCCCTCGGGATTGCCCGAGAGCGGCGCCATGATCGTCTCGACATTCACCACCCGGCCGCGGTTCACCTCCTTGACGAAGGCGGTGATGTATTCGTCCGCGGGGTTCAGCACGATCTCCTGCCCGGTGCCCTGCTGCACGACCATGCCGTCGCGAAGGATGGCGATCTTGTCGCCGAGGCGCAGCGCCTCGTCGAGATCGTGGGTGATGAAGACGACGGTCTTCTTCAGTTCCTTCTGCAGGTCGAGCAGCACGGTCTGCATGTCGACGCGGATCAACGGGTCGAGCGCCGAATAGGCTTCGTCCATCAAGAGGATGTCCGCGTCGTTGGTCAGTGCCCGGGCAAGGCCCACGCGCTGCTGCATGCCGCCCGAAAGCTGGTTCGGGTAGTGGTTCTCGAAGCCGGCGAGGCCGACGCGGGCGATCCACTGCTTGGCGCGCTTTTCGCGCTCCGCCTGTGCCACGCCCTGGATCTCGAGGCCGTAGACGGTGTTTTCGAGGACCGTGCGGTGCGGCAGCAGCGCGAATTTCTGGAACACCATTGCCGTCTTGTGGCGGCGGAATTCGCGCAGGTCGTTCTCGTTCATCCGGCACACGTCGACGCCGTCATAGAGCACTTCGCCGGCGGTCGGGTCGATCAGCCGGTTGATGTGGCGGATCAGCGTCGATTTTCCCGAGCCGGACAGACCCATCACCACCATGATGCCGCCAGCCGGCATGGAGATGTTGATGTCGCGCAGACCCAGCACATGGCCGTATTTCTGGTTCAGCTCGGCCTTGCCGAGGCCGTTCTTGACCGCATCGACATAGTCGCCGCCGCGGGGTCCGAAGATCTTGTAGAGATTGCGGACCTCGATTGCATGACTAACCATGAATTACCTCCGAATGCTTCTGCAGCCGCTTGCCATAGGCCTGGCTTGTGCGGTCAAAGATGATGGCGATGGCCACGAGCGCGAACCCGTTGAGGAACCCGACCGTGAAGAACTGGTTGTTGATGGCCTGGAGCACGTTCTTGCCGAGCCCCCCGACGCCGACCATGGAGGCGACGACGACCATGGCGAGCGACATCATGATGGTCTGGTTGATGCCGGCCATGATGGTGGGCAGGGCAAGCGGCATCTGCACGTTCTTCAGCTTCTGCCAGCCGGAGGAGCCGAAGGCGTCGGCCGCTTCCAGCACCTCCTTGTCGACGAGGCGGATGCCGAGATTGGTGAGGCGGATCATCGGCGGCACGGCATAGATGACGACCGCGATGAGGCCCGGCACCTTGCCGATGCCGAAGATCATGACGACGGGGATGAGATAGACGAAGCTCGGCATCGTCTGCATCACGTCGAGGATCGGGTTGACGAAGGCCTGCACCCGGTCCGACCTTGCCATGAGAATGCCGATCGGGATGCCGACGATGACGGCGATCAGCGTACAGACCGTCACCATGGCGAGCGTCACCATCGTGTCGTTCCACAGGCCCAGAAGGCCGATGGCGCACATGGAGATGGCCGTGCCGATGGTGATCTTGATGTTGCGGCTGCCGAAATAGACGATGGCCAGCATCGCGATCAGGATGATCGGCCAGGGCGAACTGACAAACAGCCGCTCCAGATAGTTCAGGAACCATTGCAACGGCTGAACCATTGCATCGATGATGTTGACGTAACTTCTGACGAGGCTCTTGAAGCCGTCGTCGATGACTTTTCTTGCTCCGCGGATACTGGTGTCACTGAAAGCCGGAAACTTGCAAAGAAAGCCTGGCAATAGTTCGCATAGGCCTGCCATCCTCTTCCCCTCTTCTACCGGAAGTTATTGTCCCGCTCCGCAAGGGCATGTTCTTGCCTTGCGAACGAAACGGCGCGCACAGGGATATTCTTGTTCTGGTTCCCGGCTTGCAGTCCGTCTTCGCACGAACTGCCGCTTGATACTGTGCTGTTTGCGACCTCTGCAGTTTCTTGGGCGGGCGTCGGGCGGTTTGCCTGCACCCTCGTTCAGGTCGCTGGAAGGCCGGCAGCCGGAAAGGGCTGCCGGCGGACCGTCGTCAGAGCGCGGCCTTGACCTTTTCCGCGATCTCCGGTGCGACCCACTTGGTCCACATGTCCGGATAGGTTTCGAGGAAGTGCTTTGCGGCGTCCTCGTTGGTGCCCTGGTTGGCATCCATCCAGGCAAGCACCTTGCCGACCGTGCCGTTGTCCCACTGGCGCGTCTTCATATAGTCCATGGCAACGCCGGCCTTTTCGGAGAAGGCCTTGGTCACGACGGTGAAGACGTCGGAGGTCGGATAGGAATTGACCTTCGGGTTGGGGCAGTCCGGCACGGCGGTGCAGGCATCCCAGTCGGCCTTGTTGTGCTCGACGCCGAAGGAGAGCTTGGTCATCTCGTACTTGCCGAGAATGGCGGTCGGCGCCCAGTAGTAGCCGAGCCAGCCGCTCTTCTTCTCGAAGGCGTTGGCGATCGAGCCGTCGAGGCCCGCTGCCGAGCCCGTATCGACGAGCGTGAAGCCGTCCTTGTCGGCGTCGAGTGCGCGATAGAGGTTGTCCGTCGAGACTTGGCAGTTCCAGCCCGAGGGGCAATTGTGCACGGCGCCCTTGGAAGCGTCTTCCGGCGCGGGGAAGAGGTCCGGGTGTTTCAACGCATCCTGAACGGTCTTGATGTCCGGATGGGCATCGGCGAGGAATTTCGGAATCCACCAGCCTTCGACGCCGCCTTCGGAAAGCAGCGGTGCAAGCTGGATCAGGCGGCCTTCGGCGATCGCCGTGTCAAGCGGCGTGCGCACGGCATTGACCCACATTTCAGGCGCGACGTCCGGCTCGCCCTTTTCGTTCATGGAGGTAAAGGTCGGCATCGTGTCGCCGGTCACCAGCGTGACCGTGCAGCCATAGCCGTTTTCGAGGATGAGCTTGTCGACATGCGCGGCGACGCCCGCCGAGGCCCAGTTCATTTCGGCGATCGAGACCTCGCCGCATTCTGCCGCCTGGGCAGAACCGGCAAAGCCGTAAAGGCCGGCAGCAAGGATGGTGGAAGCAAGGAGCTTCTTCATGGATAAGACCTCCCAGTCTTGGATGCAGCGATCAACCCGGAGGGCAGCGCAGGTTACTGCGTTATCCCGACTGCCCGAAAGTTTTGCGACAGCCACGGGGATCCGATGCCAGGTGAGGCGAGCCAATCCCCCTGCTGCAGCGACGCCGAGCTTTTTTTGACTTGCCGGCGGAACCCTGTCACCGGCAACCTGTCTTCGTGCGTCACGAGGGGCAGCCTACGGGTTCTCATAGAGAAATCAACCTCCTGCGCGCCGGGTGGCCGCCGTCGAGCCCTTTGCCGGAGGGCAAAAGGCTGAAATACCGGCAACCCTGTGGTGGAAATTTTGGGCGTTTGCTCGCGTCAGGGCAAATGATCGGGTGTCCTTTTGCGTGGCGTGCCGCGATGGTCGCTGAAAGTGGACAAATCCTGTTCCGAACGCGCCGCTTCGGGCCTTTTGAAAATAATCGCAAAAATATTCAAAAAAGAGCGCGATTCATCTTTGCTTAAGGTCCCGATAACGGTCCGGTAAGGATGTGCCGCTATTTGTTCTCTCACGGCGGGGGACATCGCCGCCTGCTCCGGAAAGGTATTGCGTACCGGGGTGCCTGGCTCTGACGCGTATTTGTCAGATGCCGCCATGCGTATTTTGGCAAGCCGTGTATCACCGGAAGGGATGCACGGCTTTCGCCGTTCAAGGGCCCTGAAAGGCAATAAAAAAACGCCGCCTCCCGGAGAGAGACGGCGCCGTAGACGAGCGGACCTGACGTCACGCTCGAAAGATCAGCCGACGTTGCGCGTGCGGATGAAGCCGAGGGGACCGAGCGGCGCATCCATCACGACGTTGCGCACGCGGGACTGGCTCTGGGGGGCTTCGCCGTTCCAGGCGATCTGTACGAAATTCGGCTTGCTGAAGATGAACAGCATTGTCTTTGTCCTTGAAACCCGAAGCCACGCGCCCCGGCTGTGTGATGACGCTGATATAGGCACTCCCGGGAGCGAAAACCATGGTCGTTCACGGCGGAATATGTCGCAAAGGGAACAGCATGACAGCCATGCTTGCGATGCATGGCGATCCCGTGGAAAAATGCGCCGCCGGCGGAGCGGAAATTGCGGCAAGATTGCGGTAAATCAGGGCTTTTCGGGAATGTAGGGGAATGCTACGAGAGCCGCATGACCAGAACGATCATGTTGCAGGGCACCGGCTCGGATGTCGGAAAAACGGTATTGGTGGCGGGGCTTTGCCGCATTGCCGCCAACCGCGGGCTGGCGGTGCGTCCGTTCAAGCCGCAGAACATGTCGAACAATGCCGCCGTTTCGGCGGATGGCGGCGAGATCGGTCGGGCGCAATGGCTGCAGTCGCTGGCTGCCCGCGTGCCGTCCTCCGTGCACATGAACCCGGTTCTCCTGAAGCCGCAATCGGATGTCGGCAGCCAGATCATCGTGCAGGGCAGGGTGTTCGGGCAGGCGAAGGCGCGCGACTATCAGGCGCTGAAGCCGCAGTTGATGGGCGCCGTCATGGAAAGTTTCGAGACGGTCGCCGCCGGCGCCGATCTCGTCGTTGTCGAGGGCGCGGGTTCGCCGGCGGAAATCAACCTCAGGGCCGGGGACATCGCCAACATGGGCTTTGCCACGCGCGCCGGCGTGCCGGTCGTGCTGGTCGGCGATATCGATCGCGGCGGCGTCATCGCCTCGCTGGTCGGCACCCATGCCATCCTGCCGGAGGAAGACCGGCGCATGGTCACCGGTTATCTCATCAACAAGTTCCGGGGCGACGTGACGCTGTTCGACAGCGGCATTGCCGAGATCGCCCGCTTCACCGGCTGGCCCTGTTTCGGCGTCGTGCCGTGGCTGAGAGAGGCCGCGCGCCTGCCGGCCGAGGATTCGGTCGTGCTGGAGCGCCTCGCCAGGGGCGGTGGCGGCGCGTTGAAGGTCGCCGTGCCCGTCCTCGCGCGCATCGCCAATTTCGACGACCTCGATCCGCTCAAGGCCGAGCCGGAGGTGGACCTCGTCTTCGTGCGGCCGGGCGAGCGGCTTCCGGCCGATGCAGGCCTCGTCGTCCTGCCGGGCTCGAAATCCACTATCGCGGATCTTGCGGATTTTCGCGCTGCCGGCTGGGACCGCGACCTTGCCCTGCATATGCGGCGCGGCGGCCGGGTCATCGGCATCTGCGGCGGCTACCAGATGCTCGGTAGCCGCGTCACCGATCCGCTTGGCATCGAGGGCAGCGCGCGCGCGGTCGAGGGCCTCGGCCTGCTGGCGATCGAGACCGAGATGGCGCCGGAAAAGACCGTGCGCAACAGCGCGGCCCGTTCCCTGCAATATGATGTGCCGCTCGAGGGCTATGAGATCCATCTCGGCCGCACCACCGGACCGGATACGCTTCGCCCCTCTGTCCGCATCGACGGGCGGCCGGACGGTGCGGTCTCGGCCGACGGGCGGGTAATGGGCACCTATCTGCACGGCCTCCTGTCGAGCGACGCCTACCGTGCGCGGCTGCTGGCCGATTTCGGCATTGAGGGCGGCGGCTTCGATTACCGCGAGAGTGTCGATGCGGCGCTCGATGGGGTTGCGGCGGAGCTGGAGGCCGTTCTCGACCCGCGCTGGCTCGACGGTCTTTTAAGCCGGGCTGATTAAACCGCCCATCTGAAACGTACAGCCATCGGGTTCCTTCGCTGCCGGCCTGCCGCACCAAAGTTGCGCCAGAATTCGGTGCGAGGAGTGACGGAAATCCGCCCGGGATCGCCGGGTGCTGGCGCCTTCGCGCGATCCGAAAGGGTGAGATACATGGGTTCTGGACCTCTCGCACGCTCCGTTCTGGTGCGGCTCGGCATTGCCGGCATCGTCGGGCTGTCGCTCGCCGGTCAGCCGACGGCCGTCTTTGCGCAGAGCGCCACCGGCAAGGAGGCCGGCAGCGCCGGCAAGCGCTGGGAAGAGGAGTTTTCCCTCTGGCAGAAGGTCTCTGCGGGCAGCGATGTCACGCAGTATGAAGGCTATCTGAAACAGTATCCGAACGGCACCTTCGCCTCGATGGCGCGTCTGCGCATTGCCGAGTTGCAGGCCGCCGCCAAGGCGAAGCCGGCGACGGGCACGGCACAGCAGGCCGAGGCGGACGCCAAGGCGAAGGCCGACGAGGCTGCTGCGGCCGAGAAGGCGAAGGCGGAAGAACAGGCCGCAGTGGAAAAGGCCAAGGCTGAAGAAGCGGCGCGCAAGACCGCCGAGGCTGAAAAAGCAAAGGCCGACGCCGAGGCGGCCCGTTTGAAGGCCGAGGAGGACGCGCGCAAAACGGCGGAGGCGGAAAAGGCGAAGGCGGACGCGGAAGCCGCGCGCCTGAAGGCGGAAGCGGACGCGAAGAAGGCCGAAGAGGCTGCGGCGGCGCGCAAGCTTGCCGAAGAGAAGGCTGCGGCCGACGAGAAGGCGCGCGTGGAAGCCGCAGCGGCGGAGAAGGCCCAGGCCGAAGAGGCTGCGCGCCTGAAGGCGGCGGCGGATGCGAAGAAGGCCGAAGAGGCCGCCGCAGTGCGCAAGCTTGCCGAGGAAAAGGCTGCGGCCGACGAGAAGGCGCGCGCGGAAGCCGCAGCGGCGGAGAAGGCCCGGGCCGAAGAGGCCGCACGCCTGAAGGCGGAGACGGAAGAGAGGGAAGCGGCTGCCCGCAAACGCGCCGAAGAGCAGGCTGCCGAGGCCAACCGGCTGAAAGCGGAGGCCGCGGCTGCCGCCGACAAGGCCAAGGCGGAGGAAGCGGCCCGGCTGAAGGCGGAAGCCGAACGACGAAAGGCCGAAGAGACGGCCGCTGCGGAAAAGGCGCGTGCGGAAGAGGAAGCCGCGGCCCGGCGCGAAGCCGAAGCCAAGCGCGTCGAAGCGGAGAAGGCGGCTGCGGCCGAGAAGGCGCGGATCGAGGAAGAGGCCGCCGCTGCACGCAAGCTTGCCGAAGAAAAGGCGGCCGAGGTGGAGCGGCTGAAGGCGGAAGCCGCGAAGGCGGCTGCCGATGCCGAGGCGAAGGCTGCCGAGGCGGCCCGCCTTGCAGAAGAGGCTGAAAAGCGCGCCGAGGAGGCGGCCGCCGCCGAGCGTGCCGCGCAGGAGAACGACACGGCGACTGCCGCCCGTGAAAACGAAGCGCAGGGCGCCGACAGGAAGGACCGCGGCCTTGCCGTCGAGCAGGCCGACGATGCGGCCAAGCGCGAGGAAGAGACTTTCCAGAAGGCCGTGCTCGACGGCTCGGAAAAGGCTTTCCGCGCCTATCTCGACGAATATCCGGACGGCCGCTTCGTCGCCGATGCGCGCGAGCGCCTGTCGGCGCTGTCAAACACCGCCCGGCAGGAAGCAAAGCCCAGGACGGACAGCGAAACGGCGATTGTTGAGGCCGAGCGCAAGGCCGAGCAGCCGATCGTCGACCGGCGCGAGGCCTATATGGAGCGCTCGACCCGCGCCCAGGCGCAGCGCTGGCTCAGCATGCTCGGCTTCAACACCTACGGCGTCGATGGCGTCTTCGGTTCGCGCACCCGTTCGGCGATCGCCGCCTGGCAGGGCTCGTCGGGCTACCGCGCCGATGGTTATCTTTCCCGCCAGCAGTACCGTGCGCTTCGGCAGGCTGCGCAATATGCCGAGACCAGGCAGAATCGCCAGCGCCGCTACCAGCAGGACTATGACGTGCTGGAAGGCCCGGTCGATGGCTACTACGAGCGCTACTACCGCGACGACGGCTACTACAACGATGGTGGCGGTCTGGTGATCATCCCCGGCTATTGAGAATACGACGGCCGGGCGGCGGTTTCAGCACAGGTGATGACGCTGCCGGTCGATTGACTTCCCGGGGGTGGAAGCATAATCATCCAGACTATTGGATGGTTCCCGGATCCGGAAACGGATCGGGGAGTAAATGGGAATGTGACGCGGCGGACCCAATCAGGGCGCTGCAATCACGGCCGACCCCGCGACTGTAGAGTGGCGAGGGACGCCCATCCGGATGGGAGGATCTGCGGGGAGCGGGGCAATGGTGCCGTGGTTTCGCGCTGTGAGAACCAGACGGAAAAGCCACTGGGTGGCATCGCGATCAGCAGGGGTTGGACGCCTCTTCTTCTACGAATCGTCCGCCTTTTCGCGATGCCTTAGCCTGGGAAGGCGAGGGTGCCCCGCAGGCGTTTTCAACGCCCGACGCTGCGAGCCAGGAGACCTGCCAGCCAATGTGAAGGACATTTCGTCCGACCTGGGGAGGTTTCCCCGCTGCCTGCACGGAGGTTGTCATGGCTGTTTCGACTACGTCTTCTGTTACCCTTTCCGCAAACGACCGTCTCGTCGCCGGTGTTTTCGCTCTTCTGCTCGGCGCCTTCCTGGTGTTCGGTGCGGGCCTTGCGAATTCCGCCGTGCTGCACGACACGGCACACGATACGCGTCACTCCTACGGCTTTCCCTGCCACTAAGGAGTTTTCGACATGATCGTTCGTTATCTCCTGGCCGCCCTGGTGGCCGGGCTGTTCTCCGGCGTGCTGATGACAGCCGCCCAGGAGGCTCGAGTCGTGCCGCTCATCCTGCATGCCGAGGAGTTCGAGGGCGGCGACGAAGCCGCACCCGCAACCGAAGGCACGACGCCGGCCACGGGCACGGAAGGCGCTGCACAGACGCAGGAGCATTCTTCGCTCGGCGCGGTCATCCTCGACATGGCCTCTGCGCTCTCGCCGGTCTCCGTCGCCTATGCCCATGAGGGGGAGGATCACGAGGAAGGCGGCATCATGTTCGGCATGAGCCGGTTCTCCGGCACGCTTCTGGCAAACCTCGTCACGGGCGCTGGTTTCGGCCTGTTGCTTGCCGGTTTCAGCCTCGTGTCCGGCCATCCGATCACGGTGGCGAACGGCGCGCTCTGGGGCGCGGCCGGCTGGCTTGCCGTGCACATGCTGCCGGCCATCGGCCTGCCGCCGGAGCTTCCGGGCTTCCCTGCCGCCGATCTCGGCGACCGCCAGGTGTGGTGGATCGCAACCGTCATCCTGTCGGCGGCCGGCCTCTACCTGCTGTTCCTCAAGCCGAACATCGTCGCCAAGGTCATCGGCATTGCGTTGATCGCGGCGCCGCAGGTCTATGGCGCCCCGCAGCCCAGCGACATTTCCAGCAACGTTCCGGCCGTGCTCGGTGCGGAGTTCGCCGTCGCTGCCCTTGCCACGACCCTGTTCTTCTGGATCGTGCTCGGCCTCTCGCTCGGCTTTGCCAACGAGAAGATCGCCAAGGCAGCCTGATATGACAGTGACATCGCCCGGAGCCGTCCTGGTTCTGGGCGGCGCGCGTTCCGGAAAATCCGCTTTTGCCGAGAGGCTGGTCGCCGAGACCGGCCTCTCGCGTCATTACATCGCCACGGGCCGCGCCTTCGACGACGAGATGCGCGAGCGCATCGCAAGGCACCGGGAGGACCGCGGCGACGGCTGGCAGACCCATGAGGAGCCGCTGGCGCTCGCCGCGCGCATCGCTGACGTCGCCCGGGCCGATAGGGCCGTGCTCGTCGACTGCCTGACGCTGTGGGTGACGAACCTGATGCTGGAGGAGTGCGACATCGCCGCCGAATGTTCGGGCCTCCTGGAGGCTCTTCGACAGGCGCCGGGGCGGATCGTGCTTGTCTCCAACGAGGTCGGCCTCGGCATCGTGCCTGAAAACCGCATGGCGCGCGAATTCCGCGACCATGCCGGGCGGCTGCACCAGAAGGTCGCCGCCCTCGTGCCTGAAGTCTATTTTATCGCGGCCGGACTGCCGCTGAAAATGAAGGGTTGAGCCATGCTGCAACAGAAGATCCCCGCCACCGTCATCACCGGCTTCCTCGGCGCGGGCAAGACGACGCTGATCCGCAACCTCCTGCAGAATGCCGGAGGAAAACGCATCGCGCTCATCATCAACGAGTTCGGGGATCTCGGGGTCGACGGCGACGTGCTGAAGGGCTGCGGCGCGGAAGCCTGCACCGAGGACGACATCATCGAGCTGACCAACGGCTGTATCTGCTGCACCGTCGCCGATGATTTCATTCCCACCATGACGAAGCTGCTGGAGCGGGAGAACCGCCCGGACCATATCGTCATCGAGACTTCGGGCCTCGCCCTGCCGCAGCCGCTGGTCGCCGCCTTCAACTGGCCGGAAATCAAGACGCAGGTGACGGTGGACGGCGTGGTGACTGTCGTCGACAGCGCCGCCGTTGCCGCCGGCCGCTTTGCTGACGACCACGACCGGGTGGATGCGCTGCGCGTCGAAGACGAGAACCTCGACCATGAAAGCCCGCTCGAGGAACTGTTCGAGGACCAGCTTACCGCCGCGGACCTTATCGTGCTCAACAAGACCGACCTGATCGATGCCGAAGGCCTCAAGGCGGTGCGCGACGAGGTCGCCTCTCGCACGGAACGCAAACCCTCGATGATCGAGGCGAAGAATGGCGAGGTCGCCGCCGCCGTACTGCTGGGCCTCGGCGTCGGCACGGAGGACGACATCGCCAACCGCAAGTCGCACCACGAGATGGAGCACGAGAACGGCGAGGAGCACGACCACGACGAGTTCGACAGTTTTGTCGTCGAGCTGCCCGCCATCGTGGATCCGGCCGCCTTCATCGAGCGTCTCAAGGGCGCCATCGCCACGCATGACGTCTTGCGCGTCAAGGGGTTTGCCGATGTGCCCGGCAAGCCGCTGCGCCTGCTCATCCAGGCCGTCGGCAGCCGTATCGACCATTATTTCGAGCGTGCCTGGGCCCCGGGCGAGGCCCGCGGTACCCGCCTCGTCGTCATCGGCCTGCATGACATGGATGAAGCCGCCGTGCGTGCGGCCATCGCTGCGGCGGTGTGAGTTCCGGCATGAGCATGCAGCAGTCCCTCCCTTCGGCGTTTCAGGTGCGGCTCGGCCTTTTTGGGCGTGCCGCGTCGATGGATCCTCGGGCCAAGCCCGGGGATGACGGAGGGGAGGAGAGGCTGCAAAGCCCATCGATCGGCGCGGGGGGGACGATCGTTGCCCACCGTCCCTGCCGTCCATCGTCATCTTCGGGCTTGACCCAAGGGACCACCGGCTCGACGCGCCGGCAGAAGGGAGGCGCGGCATGCATCTCCTTCTAGCCCAGAAAGGCACCATCGCAGACGGCCGGGAGGCGATCGACCTCGGCCAGACACCGGGCGACATCCTCTTCCTTTCGGCCGCCGACACGGAGCTTGCCTCCATCGCCGCCGCCCACCGGGCGCGCGCGACGCAAACGCGGCTGCGGCTCGCCAGCCTCGCCACGCTCTCCCACCCGATGTCGGTGGATACCTATATCGAGCGTACGGCGCGCCACGCCAAACTCATCGTCATCCGCGCCCTCGGCGGCGCCAGCTACTTCCGCTATGTGCTGGAAGCGCTGCTTGCAACCGCTGCCGCCAATGGCATCCGGCTCGTGGCGCTGCCCGGCGATGACCGGCCGGACGAGGGCCTCGTGCCCTTCAACCGCATAGACGACGCCGACCGCCAGAGCCTCTGGGCCTATCTCAACGAGGGCGGCGCGGACAACGCGGACCGTTTCCTCGCCTATGCCGACGCGCTGGTGTTGGGCGGCAGCAAGCCGGAACCCGCAACGCCGCTGGAAAAGGCCGGGATCTGGTGGCCGGGGCGGGGTGTGGTCGATATCGAGACCTGGCAGGGGCTGACGGGTGTCGCGTGCTCCGCCTTAGAGGAACACGCTCCCCCGACCGCTGCCATCTGCTTCTACCGCGCCTATGTCCAGAGTGGCGAGACGCGCCCGGTCGAAATGCTGATCGAAGCCTTGGCGGACGAAGGTGTTCGGGCCCTGCCGCTCTTCGTCTCCAGTCTCAAGGAGCCCGTCTCCATCGAGACGGTCCGCGCCGCCTTCGCGGATGTCCGGCCTGAGGTGGCGCTGAACGCCACCAGCTTCGCCGTATCCGCGCCCGGTGCCGGCCGCAAGCCGACCGTGCTCGACGAGACCGGCGCGCCGGTTCTGCAGGTCGTCTTCTCCGGCTCTTCGCGCGAGGCTTGGGAGGCATCGGGGCAGGGGCTGACGGCGCGCGATCTCGGCATGAACGTCTCCCTGCCGGAGGTCGATGGCCGCGTGCTCGCCCGTGCCGTCTCCTTCAAGGCGGCCGCACGCTATGACGAGCGCGTCGAGACGAACATTGTCAGCCTCGATCCGGTCGAGGACCGCATCCGCTTTTCCGCCCGGCTGGCCGCCGGCTGGGCGCGGTTGCGGCGGGCAGTGCCGGCGGAACGCCGCATTGCCCTCGTCATGGCGAACTATCCGAACCGCGACGGGCGTCTCGGCAACGGCGTCGGCCTCGACACGCCCGCCGGCACGCTGGAGGTCCTGCGCGCCATGGCGGCGGCGGGCTACGCGGTCGACGGTCTGCCGGCCGATGGCGACGCGCTGATCGCCCACCTGATGGCCGGCCCGACCAATGCGGCGAGCGACGGGCGCGAAATCCGCGAAACGCTTTCCCTGAATCATTACAAGGCTTTCTTTGCCTCTCTTCCGGCGCAGATTCAGGCGGAGATGACGGCCCGCTGGGGCGTGCCGGAGGACGATCCCTTTGTCACCGGCGATGTCTTCGCCCTGCCGCTCGCCCGTTTCGGCGAGACGCTGGTCGGCATCCAGCCGGCGCGCGGCTACAATATCGATCCGAAGGACACCTATCACTCGCCGGACCTCGTGCCGCCGCATGGCTATCTCGCCTTCTACGCCTTCCTGCGCCGGCATTTTGGCGCGCATGCCATCGTGCATATGGGCAAGCACGGCAATCTCGAATGGCTGCCCGGCAAGGCGCTGGCACTGTCGGAGGCCTGCTATCCGGAGGTCGTGCTCGGCCCGGTGCCGCATCTCTATCCCTTCATCGTCAATGATCCGGGTGAGGGAACGCAGGCCAAGCGCCGCTCCGCCGCCGTCATCATCGACCACCTGACGCCGCCCTTGACCCGTGCCGAGACCTACGGCCCGCTGAAGGATCTCGAAGCGCTCGTCGACGAGTATTACGAGGCTTCCGGCGGGGATCCGCGGCGCATCAAGCTGCTGACGAAGCAGATTCTCGATCTCGTGCGCGACATCGGCCTCGACCGCGACGCCGGCATCGCCCGCGGCGATGGCGAGGAGACGGCGCTGCAGAAGCTCGACGCCTATCTCTGCGACCTCAAGGAAATGCAGATCCGCGACGGCCTGCACGTCTTTGGCGTTTCGCCCGAGGGCCGGCTCCTGACCGACCTGACGCTGGCGCTCGCCCGCGTGCCGCGCGGCCTTGGCGAGGGCGGCGAGGCGAGCCTGCAGCGTGCGATCGCGGCGGATGCGTTTGCGATACCCCCCTCTGCC
Source organism: Shinella sp. JR1-6 (assembly GCF_004284735.1). Taxonomy (NCBI): domain Bacteria; kingdom Pseudomonadati; phylum Pseudomonadota; class Alphaproteobacteria; order Hyphomicrobiales; family Rhizobiaceae; genus Shinella; species Shinella sp. JR1-6. The sequence continues at coordinate 425,438 of NZ_SHMI01000004.1, forward strand.
CTGCCGGGCGTCTCCTCCTCAAGAGGGGATATCCCGCGGCAAGACTTCGACCCGCTCGACTGTATCCCCTCCGACCCGTGGACCGGGCCGCGCCCGCAAATCCTCGAAGCCCAGTCCGACGCCCCATGGCGCAGCAATGGCGACACCGTGGAGCGCGTCGAGCTGCTCGCTGCAAAGCTGGTGGACGGCACGTTCCCTTGCCCGGGAAGTTGGCACGCCACCCGCGCCGTGCTCGACACGATCGAAAGCACCATCGGTCCGGCCATTGCCGCCTGCGGAGCGGCGGAGATCACGGCGCTCATGCGCGGCCTCGACGGCCGCTTCATCGAACCCGGCCCCTCGGGCGCGCCGACGCGCGGGCGGCCGGACGTGCTGCCGACCGGGCGCAATTTCTACTCCGTCGACAGCCGGGCCGTGCCGACGCCGGCGGCCTGGGAGCTTGGCAAAAAATCTGCCGAGCTGCTCGTAACCCGCTATGCGCAGGACCATGGCGATTGGCCGACCTCCTTTGGCATCACCGCCTGGGGCACCTCCAACATGCGCACCGGCGGCGACGACATTGCTCAGGCCATGGCGTTGATCGGCGTCAAGCCGACCTGGGACATGGCCTCGCGCCGCGTCACCGGCTTCGAGATCATCCCGCCCGCCATGCTGCGCCATCCACGCGTGGACGTGACGCTGCGCATCTCCGGTTTCTTCCGCGATGCCTTCCCCGAGCAGATCGCGCTGTTCGACAGGGCCGTGCGTGCGGTCGGCGCGCTGGACGAGGACGATGCCGACAATCCGATCGCTGCGCGCATGCGGGCGGAGGCGGCAGCGCTGGCGGCGAAGGGTACGTCCGAGGATGAGGCGCTGAAGCAGGCCGGTTTCCGCATCTTCGGCGCGAAATCCGGCGGCTACGGCGCCGGCCTCCAGACGATGATGGACGAGGGGCTGTGGACGGAGCGCGGCGACCTTGCCGAAGCCTGGCTCGCCTGGGGCGCGCATGCCTATGACGGGACGAGCGACGGCGTGCCGATGCGCGAGCGGCTGGAGGCACGCATGAAGAGCCTCGAGGCCGTCGTGCAGAACCAGGACAGCCGCGAGCACGACCTGCTCGACAGCGATGAATACTACCAGTTCGAGGGCGGCATGGCGGCTGCAGCGGAGCATCTCTCCGGCAGGCAGCCCGTCATCTACCACAACGACCTGTCGCGGCCGGAAAAGCCTGTCGTGCGCACGCTGGAGGATGAGATCGGCCGCGTCGTGCGCGCCCGTGTCGTCAATCCCAAATGGATCGACGGCGTCATGCGCCATGGCTACAAGGGGGCCTTCGAGATTGCCGCGACGGTCGATTTCATGTTCGCCTTCGCCGCGACGACCGGTGCGGTGAAGGACCACCATTTCGAGGCGGCCTACCAGGCCTATGTGCTGGACGAGCGGGTGCGCGATTTCCTCATGGAGAAGAACCCGGCGGCGCTTGCCGAACTGGCGGCGCGGTTTGCCGAGGCGATCGACCGGGGCTTGTGGACGCCGCGCTCCAATTCCGCGCGCTTCGACCTGGACATGCTCGGCGCGCGCAAGGCCTCCTGATTGCGAATGAGACGAAGGGAAGAACGATGAGCGACAACCACGACGAAACCGCCGGCATGAGCGAAGCCGAGCTTGCCCGCCACTCGGAGAAGATGGCGAAGAAAAAGCAGGCGCGCGAAAAGATCATGGCGACCAAGACGGACGAGAAGGGTCTCGTCATCGTCCACACCGGCAAGGGCAAGGGCAAGTCCACTGCCGGCTTCGGCATGATCTTCCGCCATATCGCGCACAAGAAGCCCTGTGCCGTCGTGCAGTTCATCAAGGGCGCCATGGTGACGGGCGAACGCGATCTCATCGAGGCGCATTTCTCCGATCTCTGCCAGTTCTTCACGCTGGGCGAGGGCTTTACCTGGGAAACGCAGGACCGCGCGCGCGATGTCGCAATGGCCGAGAAGGCCTGGGAGAAGGCGAAGGAGCTGATCCGCGACGAGCGCAACTCGATGGTGCTGCTCGACGAGATCAATATCGCGCTGCGCTATGATTACATCGACGTCAACGAGGTGATTGCGTTCCTGAAGACGGAGAAGCCCTATATGACGCATGTCGTTTTGACGGGCCGCAACGCCAAGGAAGAGCTGATCGAGATCGCCGACCTTGCCACCGAGATGGAGTTGCTGAAGCACCCCTTCCGCGCCGGCATCAAGGCGCAGCAGGGCGTGGAGTACTAAACCCCGGGGCGTTGCCCCTATCCTCCTGTGCCGAGACCGTCTCCCCGCAGGCGGGGAGACGCAGGAAAACGACGCGCAGACCGTTCCTCGCCTTGCTTGCGGGGAGAGGATGCCGGCGGGCAGGTGAGGGGCCCCGCGCCTCTTACCAACCCAGCCAGACGCGGAGCGGATGGCTGGGATCGGCCATCAGGCGGATGGCAAGCGCAATCGAGGTGACGACGAGCAGCGGCTTGATGATCTTCGCGCCGACCCTCATCGCGACGCGCGAGCCCGCCTGTGCGCCGAGGAACTGTCCGACGCCCATCACGAGGCCGACCTTCCACAGGACAACGCCATAGGCGAGGAACACGGCGAAGGCGCCGACATTCGAGCCGAAATTCAGGAGCTTGGTGTGTGCCGTCGCCTTCAGCACGCCAAAACCCGCCAGCGTCACGAAGGCCAGCATGAAGAACGAGCCGGTGCCCGGGCCGAACACGCCGTCGTAGAAGCCGATCGCCGGCACGATGGTGGCGGTGAACAGGAAAACGCTCATGCGGCGGTGCTTGTCGACATCGCCGATATTCGGCTTCAGCCCGAAATAGACGGCGATGGCCACCAGCAGGAAGGGCAGGATCGCCTTCAGCACGTCGCCGGGCACCACGGTGGCGAGCAGGGCGCCGAAGGCCGATCCCACCGCCGAGACCACGGCCATCGGCATCTGTTCGCGAAGCCGGACATGGCCGGCGCGGGCATAGGCGAGCGTCGCCGAGCCGGAGCCGAAGAGGGATTGCAGCTTGTTCGTGCCGAGCGTTTCGAGCGGCGGTATGCCAGCGATCAGCATGGCCGGAATGGTGATCATGCCGCCGCCACCGGCGATGGAATCGATGAAACCGGCAAGGAAGGCAGCGAAGAACAGGAAGACGAGGATATGAAGGGCGATGTCGGCCAAGGCGGGACTCGGACTATGCGAGGAGAGGATTTTCCGCACTTCTGTCAGACTGCGCCGCAAAAGCAAAGCCCAGGGTGCCCGCAAGCCGGGAAGGCGCTTGCGCCGGCCATGCAAGACGGGTCAAACAGGCTTAATGGCACCACGAGGAGAGGTGAGGATGAGCAAGGGTCTGGACACGGGCAGCGAATGGGAGCGGGCGTCCGCCGCGGAGCAGGGCTTCGATCCGCGCCTCGAACGCAAGCTGCTCGCCGGTATCGAAGCCGGCCTCATCCGCGACGTGCATGCGGTGCTGGTCAGCCGGCGCGGCAAGCTGGTGCTGGAGCACTATCGCACCGCGGTCGACGAAAGCTGGGGCATGCCACTTGGCACGGTCGCCTTCGATGCCACGACGCTGCACGATCTGCGGTCGGTGACGAAGAGCGTGGTAGGGCTGCTCTACGGCATCGCGCTCGACCTGGGTCTCGTCCCCCCGCCGCAGGCGCCGCTTCTGGCGCAGTTTCCGGACTATCCGGATCTTGCCGCGGACCCGGCCCGCGCGGGCCTGACGATCGGTCATGCGCTGACCATGACGCTGGGGCTGGACTGGGACGAGTACCGCTCCTACGCCGATCCGCTGAACAGCGAGATCGCCATGGAGAACGCCCCGGATCGCTATCGCTTCGTGCTGGAGCGGGCGGTGCTGCAGGCGCCCGGCACGCACTGGGTCTATTCCGGCGGGGCAACCGCGCTGGTTGGGGCGATCATCGAGCGGGGCAGCGGCCAGCGGATCGAGGATTTCGCTCGAGAGGCCTTGTTTGCGCCGCTCGGCATTTTACGGTTCGAGTGGCTGAGCGGTGCGGACGGCGTCGCGTCGCCGGCCTCCGGCCTTCGCCTTTCCGCGCTGGATCTTATGCGCATCGGCCGCCTCGTATTGGAGGGCGGGCGTATCGACGGGCGGCAGGTCGTGTCGAAAGGCTGGCTCGACGTGTCGCTGGCGCGGGCCGTTTCGACTGACGACGGGCTCGACTACGGCCACTTCTGGTTTCTCGGCGCGGCACCGGTGCCGGCCTTCGGCGCTGAGCGGCCGTGGATGGCCGGTTTCGGCAATGGCGGCCAGCGGCTCTGGCTGATGCCGGAGGCGGATCTTGCCTGCGTCATCTTCTCCGGCAACTACAATGCGCCGGACGCCTGGGTGTCGCCGACACGCCTGTGGCGGGAGATCGTGCTCGCCAATCTCGTCTCTGCATGAGGCGTGGCGCAACCGGTGCGGATCATGCCGCAATCCGGTTTGACCGGCTTCCCGCCCTCCGGTACTAAGAAACCAGCGACGGTGCCCGCGGGGCGGGCCGAGCGGTGTCCGGTGCGGCTGACCCAGAGGGGCTTCATCCGGAACTGTCGGTGGACGGCAAGGCCGGGTCCTTTCGCGTGGAATTTTGCGAGAGACCGTCATGCGCGCTGAGGCCCCATCCCCTGATACCGGACGACGTATGCTCGTCCTCGGCCTCGGCTGCGAACGCGGTACGCCGCCGGCGGAACTCCTCGATCTTGCCCTGTCCGTCATCCCTATCCCCGATGATGTCGCCTTCGTCGCGACGCTGGATGCCCGCGCGGAGGAACCGGCCATGCATGCCGTCGCCGGGCATTTTGCCGTTCCGCTCGTCACTTTTCCGGCGGCCCGGCTGGAAGCGGAGACAGCCCGTCTTGCCAATCCCTCGGAGCGTGTCTTCGCCATCACCGGCTGCCACGGCGTTGCGGAGGCGGCGGCGCTGGCGCTGGCCGGCGACAGCGGCAGGCTCGTCGTGGAGAAGACGAAATCGGCCCATGCCACCGTGGCGATCGCCGAATCTTTCCAGTCGCTTGCGGCGCTTTCCTTCGGGATTGAGTCCGCGCCTTCGCATTCTGATTCAAGTCGGGAACCCGCCTGATGCAAACCCTCTTCGCCGCCCTCCCGCCCATGGAAAAGGGCAGTGTCTGGCTCGTCGGTGCCGGCCCGGGCGATCCTGGCCTTCTGACCCTGCATGCCGCCAACGCGCTCCAGCAGGCGGATGTCATCGTGCATGACGCGCTGGTCAATGCCGAGTGCCTGTCGCTCGCCCGGCCGGGCGCCGTACTGGAATTTGCCGGCAAGCGCGGCGGCAAGCCCTCGCACAAGCAGCGGGACATTTCGCTGCGGCTCGTGGACCTGGCGCGCGCCGGCAATCGCGTGCTGCGGCTGAAGGGGGGCGATCCCTTCGTCTTCGGCCGCGGCGGCGAGGAGGCGCTGACCCTCATCGAACACGGCGTTCCCTTCCGCATCGTGCCGGGCATCACGGCCGGCATCGGCGGCCTTGCCTATGCGGGCATTCCGGTAACGCACCGCGAGGTCAACCACGCCGTCACCTTCCTCACCGGCCATGATTCTTCCGGCCTCGTGCCGGACCGCATCAACTGGGAGGGCATCGCCAAGGGCTCGCCGGTCATCGTCATGTACATGGCGATGAAGCATATCGGCCAGATCGCCGCCAATCTCATCGCCGCAGGCCGCGCGCCGGACGAACCCGTCGCCTTCGTCTGCAATGCTGCGACCGCCCAGCAGCAGGTGCTGGAGACGACGCTTGCGCGCGCGGAGGTCGATGTCACAGCGGCCGGTCTTGAGCCGCCGGCCATCGTCGTCGTCGGCGAGGTGGTGCGCCTGCGCGCCTCGCTCGACTGGCTCGGTGCGCTGACGGAGGGGCGCGTTCTGGCGCCCGATCCGTTCGGCTCCCGTGGACTGAAGGACCCGGCATGAGCGGATTGCTCATTGCTGCGCCCGCGTCCGGCTCCGGCAAGACGACGGTGACGCTGGGGCTCGCGCGTGCCCTTGCCGATGCGGGCCTTGGCCTCGTTTCCGGCAAGGCGGGGCCGGATTACATCGATCCGGCTTTTCACGCAGCCGCCAGTCGCAAGGCCTGTCTCAACTACGATCCCTGGGCGATGCGGCCGGGCCTCATCCGCGCCAATGCCGCCGAGCAGGCCGGTGCGGGGGATTTCCTGCTCGTCGAGGCGATGATGGGTCTCTTCGACGCCGCCGCCGACGGCACCGGCGCACCGGCAGACCTTGCGGCGACACTTGGCCTGCCTGTCGTGCTCGTCGTCGATTGCAGCCGCATGTCCCAGTCCGTCGCCGCGCTGGTGAAGGGGTATCGCGATTATCGCAGCGATATCCACCTTGTCGGTGTCATCCTCAACAAGGTTGGCAGTTTGCGGCACGAGGCCATGCTGCGCGGCGCGCTGGAGGCCAGTGGCATCGAGATCTTCGGCGTGCTGGAGCGTGATCCGCTTCTTGCCTTGCCGGAGCGGCATCTTGGCCTCGTGCAGGCCGGCGAGCATGGCATGCTGGAGAATTTCATCGCCCACGCGGCCACGGTGGTGACGCGGTGCTGCAATCTGGAGCGCCTGATTGCGGTCGCCGCACGGCAGGAAAGGGGGCGGCCGGAGACGGCCGTGCCACGCTTGCCGCCGCTCGGCCAGCGCATTGCGATCGCCCGCGACGTCGCCTTCGCCTTCACCTACGAGCACCTCCTGATGGGCTGGCGCATGGCGGGAGCGAGCCTTTCCTTCTTTTCCCCGCTGGCTGACGAAGCGCCGGCGGTTGACGCGGATGCCGTCTATCTGCCCGGCGGTTACCCGGAACTGCACGGGGCTGCTCTTGCCAATGCGGATGTCTTCCGTCTAGGCATGCAGGCGGCAGCGCGCCGGGGGGCGCGCATCTATGGCGAATGCGGGGGCTACATGGCGTTGGGGGAGGCTTTGGTTGTGGCGGACGGATCCCGCCATGGCATGCTCGGCCTCCTGCCGCTCGTCACCAGTTTTGCCGAACGTCGGCGTCATCTCGGCTACCGCCGCGTGGTGCCGCTTGCCGGCTCGGGATTTTCAGCACCGATGACCGCCCACGAATTCCATTACTCGACCGTCGCCAGCGAAGGTGCGGCGGAGCGCCTCTTTTCCGTCACGGACGCGATCGGCGAGGATCTCGGCGAGGCGGGCCTGCGTCGCGGAAGCGTCAGTGGCTCCTATATGCACCTCATCGATCTCGCACCGGAGGCGGCATGACCGCGCCGCGTATCGTTCATGGCGGCGGCATCGCCGCTGCCGCCGGCCGTTTCGGCGGCCGGCCGGAGGACTGGCTGGATCTTTCGACCGGTATCAACCCCAATCCGGCAACCCTGCCCGAAGTGGATGTCGCTGCCTGGCACCGGTTGCCGGATCGCCACCGCCAGGACGCGACCCGTGCCGCCGCCGCCCGCTATTATGGCGCATCGGGCGCGCTACCCTTTCCCGTGCCGGGAACGCAGTCCGTCATCCAGCTGCTGCCGCGGTTCGTCGCTGCCGGCCGGCGTGCCGCCGTCATCTCGCCGACCTATGGCGAATATGCCCGCGTGCTGGAAAATGCCGGCGTGGCGGTGGACCGCGTCGCCGGCCTTGATGCGGTGAGCGATGCCCATGGCCTGGTCGTCGTCGTCAATCCGAACAATCCGGACGGTCGGCTGTTTTCGCCCGACGCGTTGCTCGACCTTCACCGGCGCATCGCCGGCCGCGGCGGCCTTCTTGTCGTCGATGAGGCTTTCGCCGACATGCGTCCCGAAGCCGCCGTCGCGCCGCTCGCCGGCGATGGCATGCCGGGCCTTCTCGTCTTCCGGTCCTTCGGCAAGTTCTTCGGCCTTGCTGGCCTGCGCCTTGGTTTCGTGATCGGTGAAACGTCGATCGTCGAGCGGATCGAGGACGGTCTAGGTCCCTGGGCCGTGTCGGGCCCTGCGCTGACCATCGCCACCGGCCTGATGACCGCCGATACGGCCGCCATTCGCCGGTCAATCGAGGCGCGCAAGGCCGCGCTTGATGCGGTCCTTGCCGATGCGGGCCTTTCTGTTGTCGGCGGCACCGGCCTGTTCTCGCTGGTCGACCATATGGATGCGGCGGGCCTCCAGGAAGGGCTCTGCGGCCAGCACGTCCTCGTGCGCCCCTTCGACTACAATCCGCGCTGGCTGCGCTTCGGTCTTGCGCCTGATGCGGCCTCGGATGCCCGGCTGGCGGCGGCGCTGGCGGCGGTGATGGCCGGACGATGAGCGAAACGCTTCTCCTGCTTCTGCTGGCGCTGTCGCTCGACCGCTTCGTCGGCGATCCGGACTGGCTGTGGCGGCGCGTGCCGCACCCGGTCGTGCTGTTCGGCCGGGCGATCGGGCTGATGGACAAGCTCTTCAACGGCAAGCGCCTCTCGGCGGACACCAAGCGCTTCAACGGTGCCGTCTGTATCGCGGTGCTGCTTGCCGCCAGTGCGCTTTCCGGTTTCGTGGTGCACCGGCTGCTCGCACCGCTCGGCATTCTCGGTGCCCTCGTGGAAATCGTCATCGTCGCGATCTTCCTGGCGCAGAAGAGCCTTTACGATCATGTGCGTGCCGTCTCCAGCGGCCTGAAGCGCGACGGTCTTGCGGGCGGGCGGCAGGCCGTGTCGATGATCGTCGGCCGCGACCCGGCGACGCTCGACGAGCCGGCCATCTGCCGTGCCGGCATCGAAAGCCTGGCGGAGAATTTTTCCGATGGCGTCGTCGCTCCGGCGCTCTGGTATGCGCTTCTCGGCCTGCCGGGCCTGTTCGCCTACAAGATGCTGAACACCGCCGATTCGATGATCGGCCACAAGAACGCGAAATACCTCGATTTCGGCAGGGCTTCCGCCCGGCTGGACGATTTCGCCAACTGGCCCGCCGCACGGTTCTCCATCTTCCTTATCGCTGTGGGTGCCTGGGCGGTGAAGGGCAGGGCGGCGGCGCGCCATGCGGTCGGCACGGCGCTGCGCGACGCCGGCCTCCATCGCTCGCCGAATTCCGGCTGGCCGGAAGCGGCCATGGCCGGGGCGCTCGGCATCGGCCTTGCCGGCCCGCGCATCTATGGCGGCACACGCGTCGACGAACCGATGATGAATGCCAGCGGGCGCACCGTGGCGACAGTCGCCGATATCGATCTGTCCCTGCGGATATTCTCCGGCGCCTGCGCCGCACTCGCTGCTGCTGTATTGCTGGCGATGCTTCTCGTCGCTTTGCTGTGAGCGCGCTGCACAGCGTTTGATAAAATTTTACGCCTTAACTTCGTTTTCTTTTCGCCACCCCCGTCAATATTGTGGAAGTCTGAAACGTCTATATTCTGTCTCGCTGTGAGACATGGCGTGGAAGCCGTGCGCAATCGAATAGAGGGGAAGTCATGCGTATCTTGTTTGCGACCGCAGTCGCATTCCTTCTTGTATTGTTCCAGACCCAGACCGCTCGGTCTGCCAACCTTATCGCCCAGATCAGTCTTTCTTCGCAGACCATGGTCGTTACTCAGAACGGCGCGGTGAAGTATCGCTGGCGCGTCTCGACCGGCCGCAAGGGGTACGGCACGCCGACGGGAGCCTGGTCGGCGAAGTGGGCCTCGCGCAACCATCGCTCGCGCAAGTACAACAACGCGCCGATGCCCTATGCGATCTTCTTCAAGGGCGGATATGCAGTTCATGCGACCTACGAGACGAAGCGCCTCGGTCGTCCCGCGTCGCATGGTTGTGTACGCCTCCACCCGAACAATGCGGCGACCTTCTTCCAGATGGCCAATCGCCACGGGCTGTCCAACACGCGCATCGTCATCACGCGCTGAGCATTTTGCTCAATCGTTGCCGGCGTAGCGCATCAGCCGGTCCATGTCGGGAACGGTGACATGGCGGTTGTTCTCGATGCGGATGACGTTTTCCTTGCGCAGCTTGGTGAACTGCCGGCTGACGGTCTCGATCGTCAGCCCGAGGAAATCGGCGATGTCGGCGCGTGAGAGCGGCAGGTCGAAGGTCGACATGTCGACGCATTCCGGGTCGATATGGGTGGCGATGAGGTAGAGGAAGCTTGCCACCTTCTCCTGCGCCGTCTTGCGGCCGAGGGTCAGCATCCAGTCGCGGGCTTCGTCCAGTTCCTTCAGCGCCTGCCGGTGCAGCTTGTGTTCCAGTTCCGGCGTCTTCTTGACGAGACGGTCGAGCACATGGCGGGGGAAGTTGCACACTTCGCTTTCCGTCGCCGCCTCCGCGGTGATGGCGCTTTCCTCGAGGAAGGGCCGGCCGAGGAAATCGGGGGCGAATTGCAGGCCGACGATCTGCTGGCGGCCGTCCGCCATGACCTTGGTCAGCTTCACGACGCCGCGCATGATGTTGGAATAGTTCACCACCGTCTCGCCCTGGCCGATGACTTCGGCGCCGGTGTCCAGGCGGTTGCGGAACGAGTGCTTGTTGAGTTCGGAAAGCTGCTCGGAGGTCAGCGCGCCGCACACGCCGCCATGGCGGGCCTCGCAGGCACGGCATACGACCGGAATATCGGAGTTATGGATATCTTGGCGGCGAATTTCCATATCGGCTTTCCTTTCGCCCGGCGGGTGCTGCGGCGCAATAATGCCGTGCTACCGCACGTGGTTCTGAACATAAAGCGTGCCGCCTAGCGGCAAAATAGCGCTTCCTGACTATTGTCAAATCCTAGCGCACTCATTCCGGCTTTCACTTGATCAAAATCAAATGGCGGCGGCCATTTCGTGTTTATTTGCTATGTGAGCAAGGAGATGACCATGCAGCACACCCTCGTAGAACGCCTTTCGTCGCCGGTTCCCCGCTATACGAGCTATCCGACCGCGCCGCATTTCGACGAAAGCATCGGGCCGGACGTCTATGCGGGGTGGCTGGGGCGCCTCACGGCGGAGAATCGCCTTTCGCTCTACGCCCACATTCCCTATTGCGACCGGCTGTGCTGGTTCTGCGCCTGCCACACCAAGCAGACGCTGCGCTACGAACCCGTCGAAGCCTATCTCAAGGGGCTGCATGCGGAGATCGCCGCCATCGGAGGACGCGTGTCACGGGAGGTCCCCGTCACGGCGCTGCATTTCGGCGGCGGTTCGCCGACCCTCCTGCGGCCGGACGACATGCGGACGCTGAAGGCCTGTCTGGAGGCGGGTTTTTCCTTCGCAACGGATGCGGAAATCTCCGTAGAGATGGATCCGAACGATCTCGATGACGCCAGGCACGATGCGCTGGCCGATATCGGCATGACACGCGCCAGCCTCGGCATCCAGGATTTCGACCCCACGGTGCAGAAGGCGATCAACCGCATCCAGACCTTCGAGCAGACCCGCGGCGTGGTGGAGGCCGCACGGGCGCGGAACGTGCGCTCGGTCAATTGCGACATCCTCTACGGCCTGCCGCACCAGACGCTGGAGACGCTGGCCGAGACGGTTCGCGCGGTCCTGTCGCTTGCGCCCGACCGTATCGCGCTCTTCGGCTATGCCCATGTGCCATGGATGAAGAAGCACCAGACGATGATCGACGAGGCGGTGCTGCCGGGCGTGGTCGCGCGGTTCGAGCAGATGGCGCTTGCGGCCGACATGCTGGTCTCGGCCGGCTATGAGGCGATCGGCATCGATCATTTCGCGCTTCCCGCCGACGGGCTCGCCGTGGCGGCGCGGCAGGGCACGCTCCGGCGCAATTTCCAGGGCTATACCGACGACCAGGCGGACGCGCTGGTCGGGCTCGGTGCATCGTCCATCGGCCAGCTTCCCGAAGGTTACGTGCAGAACATGCCGGCGACGGGCGAATATCTGCGCCGGGTGGAGGAGGGTGGCCTTGCGGCCGTCCGCGGCTACGCGCTGACCGGGGAGGACCGCGCCCGCGCCTTCGTGATCGAGAAGATCATGTGCGATTTCGGCTTTTCCTTCACGGCGCTTGCCGCAAGCCATCCCGCCTTCTCCGGCATCATCCGGGCCGAGGCGATCGGTTTTGCCGCTGCCGACCGGGACGGGCTTGCCCGCATCGACGGCGACCGTTTCGTGCTCACCGCGGCAGGGCGACCCTTCGCCCGCACCGTCGCTGCGGTCTTCGATGCGCATCTGGCGAGCGGACGCGGGCGGCATTCCATCGCGGTCTGACCGGCGGCCCGTGGCCATGCTGTTTGCGCAACACAGCATCGCCGACTGCGCAGGGCCCTCATCAAACCCATTGGCAATTGCGTCTTATTTCCATATAGGATCGCCCGACTATAGATTCATGAGGTATGGGCGTGACTGCTACATTCGACAAGGTTGCCGACATCATTGCTGAGACGAGCGAGATCGATCGCGAGACGATCACGCCGGACAGCCACACGATCGACGATCTCGGCATCGACAGCCTCGACTTCCTCGACATCGTCTTTGCGATCGACAAGGAATTCGGCATCAAGATCCCGCTGGAACAGTGGACCCAGGACGTCAACGAGGGCAAGGTCGCGACGGAAGAGTACTTCGTCCTGAAGAACCTCTGCGCCAAGATCGACGAACTGCGGGCTGCCAAGGCCTGAGGCAACGGCGCCGGCCGGTTTGCGGCCGTGTTCCTGACGATCCCGGTGCTTGTGGTGCACGGCCTGCCGTTTCCGGCAGGCCTTTCGATTTCCGGAACCTGCCGGAGGTATCCCGATGCTGCTCGAATATTTCCAGATGATCGATCGCGTGGAGGCCGTTGACGGCGCGCGCCGCGTGTTGAAGGCCCGCTCGGTCGTGCCGGCGAAGAGCCCCGTTTTTGAAGGCCATTTTCCCGGCATGCCGCTCGTTCCGGGCGTGCTGCTCATCGAGACGATGGCGCAGGCCTCCGGCTTCCTCGTGCTGGCTGCGACGGATTTTGCCGCCATGCCCTTCCTGATGACCGTCGACGGCGCGAAGATGCGCACCTTCGTCGAGCCGGATGCCGTGCTCGACATCGAGGCGGCACTGGAGCATGACGGGTCGGGTTATGCCGTGACCAAGGCGAAGATCACGTCCTCGGGCAAGAAAGTCTGCGATGCGCAATTGAAGCTGCGCACCATGCCGTTTGCCGAGGTGCCGCTCGCCGATATCGTGCGCAAGCGCGCCGTCGAGGTGGGTTTGTTCGAGGCGCTCGAAGCGTCTGCGGAAGGGAAATGAGCATGGCGAACAACGATGTGGTCATCACGGGCGTCGGCATCGTCACCTGCCAGGGTGTCGGCGCCGCGGCGCATGTGGAAATCCTTGGTGGCGCGAGCGCGCCGGCGCTGAAGATCGAGACGGAGCGTTTTGCGCCCTATCCGGTGCATCCGATGCCCGAGATCGACTGGAACCAGCAGATCCCCAAGCGCGGCGACCAGCGCCAGATGGAGAACTGGCAGCGCCTCGGCGTCTTCACCGCCGGCCTCGCGCTCGACGATGCCGGTTTCAAGGACGATGCGGATGCCTGCGGCACGATGGATATGATCGTTGCGGCCGGCGGCGGCGAGCGCGACATCGCGGTCGATTCGCTGATCGTCGACGAAGGCCTCAAGCGCAATGACCGCGAGCATCTGCTCAACGAGAAGCTGACGACCGAACTGCGCCCGACACTCTTCCTTGCCCAGCTGTCCAACCTGCTCGCCGGCAATATCTCCATCGTGCACAAGGTCACCGGTTCCTCCCGCACCTTCATGGGCGAGGAGGCGGCTGGCATTTCCGCCATCGAGACCGCTTTCCACCGCATCCGCTCCGGCCAGTCGACGCATACGCTCGTCGGCAGTGCGCTGGTGGCCGAGCGGCAGGATGTCATCATGCTCTACGAGGCCATGCAGGCGCATGCGACGGGCGGCTGGACGCCGCTCTGGTCGCGCGACGAAGCGGCTGGCGGTGGCATCATCACCGGCACGGCCGCGGCCTTCCTCGTTCTGGAATCGCGTGCCCACGCCGAGGCGCGCGGTGCGCGCATCTATGCGACCATCGACGCCATCGGCGGCGATCGCGGCTCGCGGGACGAGGGCCGGCTGGAAGCCCGCCTCGAGCGCTTGGCCGACGGGGCTTCGGCCGGTGCCGAGACCTTGGTCTTCTCCGGCGCCTCCGGCCAGCACGGCCCGACGGCGCGTGAAAAGGCCTGGCTCGACACGCGTTTTGCCGGCAGCCCGGTGCGCGGCTTCAGCGCGGTCACCGGCCAGGCGCTGGAAGCGCAGTTTCCGCTCGGCCTTGCCATTGCCGCCCTGACGCTCGGCGCGGGTGTCAAGGTCGCGCCGTTCGATACGAAGGCCGAGACCGTGATGACCGCAGCGGCGAAAAGCGCCGTCGTCACCACGGTCGGCCATGCCCGCGGCGAAGGCGTCGCAATCCTTGTCGCAGAGAAGTAGGAGCCGGCCATGACGAATGCCGCTTACAGGGATCATCTCGGCCGCCCGATCGTCGCCGTCACCGGCATGGGCGTCATCACCTCGCTGGGGCAGGGCCTCAAGGACAACTGGACGGCGCTCGTCGGTGGGGTGTCCGGCATCCATGGCATCACGCGCTTCCCGGTGGACGGGCTCAACACCCGCATTTCCGGCACGGTGGATTTCATCGACCTGCCCGTCGAAAATCCGGTCGAGCGCTCCTACGCCTATGCCCGCGAGACGACGGACGAGGCACTGGCACAGGCCCGCCTTTCCGGCGAATTCGGCGGTCCGCTCTTCCTCGCCGCTCCCCCGATCGAACCGGACTGGCGCGACCGTTTTGCGCTCGCCGACCGCGCTCCGCCGTCCGAGCGTCCGGGCGATGCCTATGACCGCTTCCTTTCGGCCTTGCGCGAGAAGGCCGAACCTGCCCTGCATGAGGCCTGGGCCTTTGGCTCGATCTCCGAGCGGCTCGCGGATCGTTTCGGTACGCGCGGGCTGCCCGTCACGTTGTCTACCGCCTGTGCCTCCGGCGCCACTGCCATCCAGCTCGGCGTCGAGGCGATCCGCCAGGGCCGCACCGACCGGGCACTGACCGTTGGCACCGACGGCTCGGTGACCGCCGAGGCGCTGATCCGCTTTGCGCTTCTCTCCGCGCTTTCCACCCAGAACGACCCGCCGACCAGGGCCTCAAAACCCTTCAGCAAGGACCGCGATGGTTTCGTCATCGCCGAGGGCGCGGCGACGCTCGTGCTGGAATCGCTGGAATCGGCCATTGCCCGCGGCGCGAAGGTACTCGGCATCCTCAAGGGGTGCGGCGAGAAGGCGGACCATTTCCACCGCACCCGTTCCTCGCCGGATGGCGGCCCCGCCATCGCGACGATCCGTGCTGCGCTGGAAGACGCCGGCATCGACGAGAGCGGCATCGGCTATATCAATGCCCACGGCACCTCGACGCCGGAAAACGACAAGATGGAGTATCTCTCCATGTCGACGGTCTTTGGCGACAAGCTGGCGAACATCCCGGTCTCCTCCAACAAGTCGATGATCGGCCATACGCTGACGGCGGCCGGCGCGGTCGAGGCGGTGTTCTCGATCCAGACCATGCTGACCGGGACCCTGCCGCCGACCATCAACTACACGAACCCCGACCCGGCGATCGTGCTCGACGTCGTGCCGAACGTGAAGCGCGATGCGCGCGTTTCCGCGGTCCTCTCCAACTCCTTCGGCTTCGGCGGCCAGAACGCCAGCCTCGTCATGACGGCCGAACCCGCCTGATAGGAATCTTGATATGCGCGCTCTCCAGCTTCTCGACGACCGCAAGCTTGAACTCACCGATATCCCGGAACCGGACGCTCCCGGCCCCGGCGAGGTGACGCTGCGCGTCAAGGCCGTCGCCCTCAACCATATCGATGTCTGGGGCTGGCGCGGCATGGCCTTTGCCAAGCGCAAGATGCCGCTGGTCATCGGCGCGGAAGCGGCCGGCGTCGTCGAAACGCTCGGCCCGGGCGTCTCCAACGTGCTGCCCGGCCAGCTCGTTTCGATTTACGGTGCGCGCACCTGCGGCCTCTGCAAGCCCTGCCGCGAAGGCCGCGACAATCTCTGCGAACATGTCGGCGGCGTGCACGGCTTCCATCTGGACGGCTTCGCACAGGAGAAGGTGAACCTTCCCGCCCGCCTGCTCGTGCCGGCTCCGCCCGGTGTCGATGCGGTTGCGGCGGCACTCGCCCCCGTCACCTTCGGCACCGTCGAGCACATGCTGTTCGACAATGCCAAGCTTGAGCCCGGGGAGACGATCCTCGTGCATGCCGGCGGCTCCGGCATCGGCACGGCGGCGATCCAGCTTGCCAAGAAGATCGGCTGCACCGTCATCACGACCGTCGGTTCGAACGACAAGATCGAGAAGGCGAAGGCGCTCGGCGCGGATCATGTCATCAATTACCGCGAGGACCGTTTCGAGGGCGTCGTGCGCAAGCTGACGAAGAAGAAGGGCGTCGATGTCGTCTTCGAACATGTCGGCAAGGATACCTGGGCCGGCTCCATGCTCTGCATGAAGCGCGGCGGGCGGCTCGTCACCTGCGGCTCCACTTCAGGCGTCTCGACCGACCTGAACCTGATGATGCTCTTCCAGCAGCAATTGAAGCTGCTCGGCTCCTTCGGCTGCCGCATGGAGAACATGGCGAACGCCATGCAAAAGATGGCGCGCGGCCTCGTCCATCCGGTCATCGATACGGAAGTCACCTTCGACGGTATCGCGACGGCCCTGGAGCGCATGGAATCGCGCCAGATCTTCGGCAAGATCGTCCTGAAGCTGGATTGATACCGTGCGGATGATCGTCACACGCCTCGTCCTGGCGCTCAGGAAGTTCAAGCAATGGTCGGTGGCGCAGCTCGTCTTCGGCCTGCTCAGCCTCCTGAAGCTGCTGCCGGCAGACGGTGCGATCAATTTCGCCGATCGCGTGGCGCGCTGGATCGGGCCGAAGACGAAGCGCCACACGCTGACGCTCACCAATTTGCGCAATGCCTTTCCGGAGAAGCCCGAGGCCGAGATTTCTGAAATCGCGCTCGACGCCTGGGGAAACATGGGCCGGCTTGCGGCCGAATATGTTTTCCTCGACCGTCTCTTCGATTTCGATCCCGCGCGTCAAACGGCCGGCCGCATCGAGGTCTCGGGCATTCCGCTTTTCGTGGACCTGCGCGACAATCCGCGGCCCTTCATCGTCTTCACCGCCCATACCGGCAATTTCGAGCTGCTGCCGGTCGCCGGTGCCTCCTTCGGCCTCGACGTGACGGTGCTCTTCCGCCCGCCGAACAATCCTTACGTTGCCGACAAGGTTTTCGAGTTCCGCCGCGCCCGTATGGGCGATCTCGTGCCGTCTCATGCCGGCTCGTCCTTCACGCTTGCCCGCAAGCTGGAAGCGGGCGGTCCGGTTGGCGTGCTGGTCGACCAGAAGTTCAACAAGGGTCTGCACACGGAATTCTTCGGTCAGAAGGTGCAGACCAACCCGCTGCTGGCCAAGCTCGTGCGCCAGTTCAACTGCGAGGTCTATCCCGCGCGCTGCATCCGCCTGCCGGGCAACCGCTACCGGCTGGAACTGGAACCGGCGATGCACATTCCCCGCAGGGAAAACGGCTCCGTCGATGTGGATGCGACCGCACAGATGCTGAACGACAAGGTCGAGCAGTGGGTGCGGGAATATCCCGGCCAGTGGCTCTGGTATCATGACCGCTGGAATATCAAGCGCGGCCTTATTACTTGACTGCTTACTATTGTTTCTTTCAATCGCGATTTTGAACACGTTCAGTTTCGCGAAATATTCGACTTTCGTCGAATTTGGGGTTTGACATCCTCTCGTTCGCTGTTACCATTTTGCTAATGTAAGCGCTTTGGGCAGCATATTTGGAGGGGAACGATCAAAGCTGTATCTCATTTCTGAACATTTCAAATAGTGTAGTGATGCAATTGCTGTAATTTTCAGCAATTCGGGGAGCATGCATTGAAAGCTCTTGTAGAGTTGTTCTGGTTTAAGTATTCACAACTCCAGCATGCGGTGAAGACCGGAAACGAACGGCTCGTTTCCATGCTGGACAGGGAAATCGAACCGGCCCTGGCGGCCGTGTTGCAGAAGGAGGCGAGCGACGCCTCCGAGTTTCGCTCCCAATTCCAGTTCGTGGTGGATCTCCTTCGGGAAGAGGCGGATGACAAGGCCTGCGTGCTCCGGCAGGCGCATCATTTCAAGCTGCTGCTGGACCGGTATTTCGGGACGGATGGGGGTGTCGCGCCGTTCCGGGTGGAGATGCTCGAAGCCGGGCGTCCCGTTTCCACACCGCGCGTGGTGGAGGATGGACTGCTCAACGAGGCGATTCTCGACAGCCTTCCGGACCGCGTCGCCGTCATCACGACGGACTATCGTTATCTCTATTCCAACCCGCTCAATGCCGAGTGCTTCAGCGAAAAGCCCATCGATCTCGTCGGCCGGCATATCGTGGAGTTCATCGGCGTGCAGCGTTTCGAGAGCCGTGTGAAACGCAATCTCGATCATTGCTTTGCCGGGGACGTGGTGGAATACGACTATGTTTCCCCGCGCCGGGGGCAGGCGATCACGCGTTGCCGCATGACGCCGTGCCTGTCGGCGGCGGGTAATGTGCTCGGCGCCATCCTGGTTCTGCAGGAAACGGCGCAGCAGGGGCCGCTCGCCGCCTGAGCGGTCAGGAGGAAAGGCCGGTGCCCCGCAGCATGAACTGCTGCTCGAAGGCGATGTGGCGCCGGATCGATTCGAAGAAGCCGCGGAGCATGTAGCCCGCGGCTTCCGCGTTCACGGTGTCATCGCCGCTGCCGAGCCGGTTCAGCGTATCGGTCAGCTCTTCCGCAAAGCACTCGTCCTCGACATGTTCGAACTTCAGCCGGGCAATGGAATCGATCAGCTCCCGGTCGCCGGAGGCCTTACGCTCCAGGAGCGGAAACACCGCCTCTTCCTCGTAGCGGTGGATGCCGTTCACCAGCGGCATCAGCGATTTGGCCGCATACATGCACTTCTGCCGGTTGACGTTTGCCGGCAGGCTGTCGGCGATATCCTCCAGCGCTTCGCAGAGTGTCAGTTGCGCGCTATGGGCCTTTTTCAGCCAGTCCAGTGAAACGGCGTCCGTCGGGGTATCCGAAAGCAGCCGGGCGATCCCTGTATAGTCTGTCATGTCGTGTTCCCTCGGTTCGAGAGTGCCGCGAGCGTTTCGACGCGCGGCTGCGTCAACCTGTCCCTTGATGCCGCTGGCAACCGCGCTTCGCCTTGATCCATGTCAAGGATGCTTCCGGCCGCATCTGCGAAGGCTCAGTCGAGCGCAAGGGCCGATTCCGCGAGGGAACCGGTGTTTGCGGGAAATTGACGAGTTGGGGGATGCCAACGATGAAATATGTAACGGAAACGATCGTCCTGGCCGTGGGGGCGTTCATCGCGCTGCTCGGCGCAGCCTTTGCTCAGGACAGGTTCTTCGAGGCCCACATGTGGGTTCTCTTCTTCGTGCTGCTCGCCAGCACGCTCTTCATGATCCGGCGCATCTCTTTCGCGCCGGCTGTCGCGGTCAAGTCCTCGCAGGACGACGAGGGCTACTTCGACGAGGTCGTCAAGTACGGCGTCATCGCGACGGTGTTCTGGGGCGTCGTCGGCTTCCTGGTCGGCGTCGTCGTGGCGCTGCAGCTGGCCTTCCCCGACCTCAACATCGAGCCCTGGCTGAATTTCGGCCGCACGCGCCCGCTGCACACATCCGCGGTGGTCTTCGCTTTTGGTGGCAATGCGCTGATTGCGACCTCCTTCTACGTGGTGCAGCGCACGTCGCGTGCCCGCCTCTTCGGCGGCAATCTCGGCTGGTTCGTGTTCTGGGGGTACCAGCTCTTCATCGTCATGGCCGCCACCGGCTACCTGCTCGGCATCACGCAGAGCCGGGAATATGCCGAGCCGGAATGGTATGTCGATATCTGGCTCACCATCGTCTGGGTCGCCTATCTGATCGCCTTCCTCGGCACGATCATGACGCGCAAGGAACCACATATCTATGTGGCGAACTGGTTCTTCCTGTCGTTCATCGTGACGATCGCCATGCTGCACATCGTCAACAACCTGGCCGTCCCGGTCTCGTTCCTCGGCGTGAAGAGCTACTCGGCCTTCTCGGGCGTGCAGGATGCGCTGACGCAGTGGTGGTACGGACACAACGCCGTGGGCTTCTTCCTGACGGCCGGCTTCCTCGGCATGATGTACTATTTCATCCCGAAGCAGGTGAACCGTCCGGTCTATTCCTACCGCCTGTCGATCATCCACTTCTGGGCCCTGATCTTCATGTATATCTGGGCCGGCCCGCACCACCTGCACTATACGGCGCTGCCGGACTGGGCGCAGACGCTCGGCATGGTCTTCTCGATCATGCTCTGGATGCCCTCCTGGGGCGGCATGATCAACGGCCTGATGACGCTCTCGGGCGCCTGGGACAAGATCCGCACCGATCCGATCGTGCGCATGATGGTCATGGCCGTCGCCTTCTACGGCATGGCGACCTTCGAAGGCCCGATGATGTCGATCAAGTCGGTCAACTCGCTCAGCCACTACACGGACTGGACCATCGGCCACGTGCATTCGGGCGCGCTCGGCTGGAACGGCCTCATCACCTTCGGCGCGATCTACTTCCTCGTTCCGAAGCTGTGGAAGCGCGAGCGGCTCTACTCGATCCGCATGGTCAACTGGCACTTCTGGCTCGCAACCCTCGGCATCGTCGTCTACGCCGCTGTCATGTGGGTCGCCGGCATCCAGCAGGGCCTGATGTGGCGCGAATACGACGAGCAGGGCTTCCTGGTCTACTCGTTCGCCGAAACGATCGCCGCCATGTTCCCCTACTACGTGCTGCGTGCCGCCGGCGGCGGGCTGTTCCTGCTGGGCGCACTCATCATGGCCTACAACGTGACCATGACAATCCTCGGTTACCAGCGCGACGAGGCCCCGATCCCGGGTGCCGCGCCGAAGCTGCAGCCGGCCGAATAGGAGGGACCCGATGTCCATTCTTGACAAACACGCGATCCTCGAGCGCAACGCGACGCTTCTCCTCGTCGGCTCGCTCTTCGTGGTCACCATCGGCGGCATCGTCGAGATCGCTCCGCTGTTCTACCTGGAAAACACCATCGAGAAGGTGGAGGGCATGCGGCCTTATTCGCCGCTGGAGCTCGCCGGCCGGGACATCTATGTCCGCGAGGGCTGTTACACCTGCCACAGCCAGATGATCCGTCCGTTCCGCGACGAGGTGGAGCGCTACGGGCATTATTCGCTGGCGGCGGAATCGATGTACGACCATCCGTTCCAGTGGGGTTCCAAGCGTACCGGCCCGGACCTTGCCCGCGTCGGCGACCGCTATTCGAACGAATGGCACGTCCAGCACCTGATCGAGCCGCGCTCGGTCGTGCCGGAATCGGTCATGCCGAGCTATTCCTTCCTCAAGGAAACGCCGCTGGAGGTGAAGAACGTCTCGATGCATCTCGAGGCCAACCGCGCCGTGGGCGTGCCTTACAGCGACGAGATGATCGCCAACGCTGCCGCCGACATCAAAGCGCAGGCCGACCCGAATGCCGACACGTCGGGCATCGAGGCCCGTTATCCGAAGGCCAAGCTCGGCGATTTCGATGGCGACCCGGCCAAGCTTACCGAAATGGATGCGCTCGTCGCCTATCTGCAGATGCTCGGCACGCTGGTGGACTTCTCCACCTATGACGATGCCAGCGGCTACCGCTGAGGAGGAAGCCCATGGAAACCTACACCGCCATGCGGCACTTCGCCGACAGCTGGGGACTGCTCGCCATGACGCTGTTCTTCCTCGCCGTCGTCGCCTTCACCCTTCGCCCCGGCGCCCGCAAGGCCGCCGAACGGGCCGCTGAAATCCCTCTCAAGGAGGACTGATCATGGCCGAGAAGCATATTGACGAAATCTCGGGCGTCGAAACCACCGGCCACGAATGGGACGGCATCCGTGAATTGAACAACCCGATGCCACGCTGGTGGGTCTGGTCGTTCTATGCGACGATCGTCTGGGCGATCGGCTATACGATCGCCTTTCCGGCCTGGCCGCTGATCTCCGATGCCACGACCGGCATGCTCGGCTGGTCGAGCCGCGCCAATGTTGCCATCGAACTTTCCGAGGCAAAACAGGCGCAGGCCGGCATGGTCGACCGCATCGCGAAATCGTCGCTGCAGGAGATCATGGCCGATCCGCAGCTCTCGCAGTTTGCGATTGCCGGCGGCGCCTCGGCCTTCAAGGTCAATTGCGCCCAGTGCCATGGTTCGGGCGCGGCCGGTGCCGCGGGTTTCCCCAACCTCAACGACGACGACTGGGTCTGGGGCGGCACGGTGGACGACATCTACCAGACGATCGCCCACGGCATCCGCCATCCGGGCGACGACGAGACCCGCATCTCGGACATGCCGGCCTATGGGGAAATCCTCCAGCCGGAGGAGATCAAGCAGGTCGCGGCCTATGTGGTCAGCCTGACGGGCACGCCGTCGGATGCCGGCCTCGTGGAACCCGGCAAGCAGATCTTCGCCGACAACTGCGCGGCCTGCCACGGTGAGGACGCCAAGGGCAACCGTGAAATGGGCGCCCCCGACCTTGCCGACGCCATCTGGCTGAAGGGCGAGGGCGAGGCCGCCATCGCCCAGCAGGTGCGTGCGCCGAAACATGGTGTCATGCCCGCCTGGCTTCCCCGTCTCGGCGATCCGTCCGTCAAGCAGCTTGCCGTCTTCGTACACTCGCTGGGCGGCGGCGAGTAGGCGCCAGGATCACCAAACGACGAAGGCCGCGGTTTCCGCGGCCTTTTTTTGGTCAGGAGCTTGCCCGGCGGAACAGCCTTCAGGCGACGACCGTGTTCCGGCCCATCGATTTTGCCCGGTAGAGGTTGCGATCGGAGGCGGCGAGCGCCTCGGCGGGATCGAAGCGCGGCGCGCAGTGGAAGACGCCGATGCTGATGCCGAGCGCGATGCGCATACCTGACGGCGCGCGGAGGTCGATTGCCTCCACCGCCTCGCGGATCGTCTGCGAATGGCCCAGCATGTGGTCGGGTGAGGCGGCGTCGAGGAAGACGGCGAACTCCTCGCCGCCCAGCCGGCCGATGAGGTCGTCCTCCCCCGAAAGCTTGCCCAAAAGCGCCCCAACGAGGCGCAGCGCCTCGTCACCCGCGGCGTGGCCGAAGCGGTCGTTGACGGACTTGAAGTGGTCGAGGTCGAGGAAGAGCAGGCCGCCGGAGCGGCCATTGCGGCTGCGGGTTTCAAGTTCGGCCAGAAAGGTCGCGCGGTTGAGCACGCCCGTCAGCGCGTCGCGCTGCGCCTGGTGTTTCAGGCGGGCATAGGCCTCGGCAAGCTGGTCCTTTGCGCTGGCGAGGGCGGCATTGGCGGTGCGCAGCCGGTCCGCTTGGTAGAAATGCAGGATCGAGACGGGAATGGAGATGGCGATCGGACAGACGATGGTCATGACGAGGCCGGCGCCCGCCACCTGGCCGCCCATGAGCGGCACGAAGGCGAAGCTGATGGCGAGGGATGCCAGCGTCGCAAGAATGCCGACCGCCAATGCCTTGCCGAGGATTTTGTGCATGGAAAAAGCCCGCGTCCGTATTGATCGCGGGCTCTGATTAGGAGCGTCTTATTGAAAAAGCCTGAATTCCTTCGGTAAAAGGCATCCGGCCGTTCACATTGACGTTACGGCAGGCAAATCACCGGTCGGACCAGACCGCCAGCTCGTAGCCGTCGGGGTCGGTGAACTGGAAGCGCCGGCCGCCGGGAAAGTCGAAGATCGGCTTGACGATCGTTCCGCCCGCCGCTGTCACCCGTTCCTGAACCTCTTCCAGCGCATCGGCAAAGAGGATGACGAGCGGGCCGCCCTTGGCGCTGACCGGGGCAAGCGTCGTGAAGCCGCCGGTGAGGCGGCCGTCCTGGAACTCGCAGTACTGCGGGCCGTAGTCGGTAAAGGTCCAGCCGAAGGCCGCGCCGTAGAAGGCCTTGCTTGCCGCGATATCCGCGACGTTGAACTCGATGTAGTCGATCTTGCGATCTGCGCCTCTGGTGCTCATTCCTGTCCGTCCTTTTCTTCCATCAGTCTCGCCAGCGTTTCGAGATCACGCGCCACATGGGCCGCGTCCCGCTCGAAGGCTGCGTCGTCCATATCCGGTTGCTGCAGCAACAGGAACATCACCTCCGCGCCATCGCCGTTCGGCGCGACGCGCAGCGCATTGTCCACCACCCGCCCGTCCGGCAGCGTCACCCGATGGTCGACGATGCCGAAATCGTTCGGCGGGGCGAAGTGCACCCGCACATCGCCGATCGGCCCGCCGTGGGCGATCCAGTCTTCGCCGTCGCGCGTCAGCCCGGCGGCAAGGCCCGAGGCCCAGAGCGGCATGTTTTCCGGCCGGGCGGCAAAGGCGTGCACCGCACGCCAGTCACACCGGATGGTGCGGTGGATGATACGAGCGGGCAGGGTGGTCATCGGTTTCTCCATTCGGCGCCACGATACGCGGTCCCTTGCCGAAGTCTTGAACAAAACGGACATGTCAGACGCGCATCTGCCTCTGGATCTCGCCGGGCGTCAGGCTGGTCAATGCCAGCACGTCCCGGTTCATGTGCGCCTGGTCGGCAAAGCCCGTGTCGGCGGCAAGGCCGGCGAGGGAGGTGCCCGGCCCGGCGACCCGGTCGAGCAGGCTCTGCAATCTGAGGATACGGGCCAACGCCTTCGGCCCGTAGCCGAACTCGGCGACGCTGATGCGCCGGAGCGTGCGCGTCGTCACGCCGATTTCGGCGGCGATGACCTCCGGAGGCCGACGAGCGCTCAGTGCATACAGGGCCGCTGCATCGGGCCGCAGGTCGGGAATTTCTCCCATGCCGGTGGCGAAAATCGCCTGGAGCAGCCGCAGTCTCTGCCGGGGGCCAGAAGTTGCAAGCAGGCGCTCGTGCTGGGTGACCAGCCCGTGCAGGCCGATATCGGCAAGGGGCACGACCTTGCCGGTCAGCGCGTCGAGGTCGCAGCGCAAGAGGTGGCGGGCGATGCCGGGTCGCAGGCGCAACCCGAGGATCGCCTCGCCCGGCCGGAGTTTTGGAAAGGCGGCGGTACGATCAGGCCCGGCAACGCGAAAACCCTGTTCCGTCCACAACAGGTCGACGCAGCCATCCGGCACGACAGCAATGCGTGCGGCCGGCGGGTTTTCGGGCGCACGATGCATCCAGGCGCAGCGAATGACGGCCGAGAGCGCGTCCGCAGGTGCGTATTCGCGGTAGTCGCCGTAGCGCTTGGCCAGGATGGTGCCCGTCATTGTCCGTCCTCTGTGCGGCAACCCGCCACGCCCTGCTATGTCCAAAACTTGACGTAGATCAACGATGGAGACCGTCGTTGGCGTCATTGTGCCGGCACAACGACAGGTGCGGCCGACAGACATGCAACAGAATACCACGACGATCTACAATTCCATCGAGCGCCATGAGGCGGAACCCGTCAATTCGGCGAAGGTTCGAAAGCCGCTTTACGAAAAGCGCAAGAAGATCTTCCCGAAGCGTGCGGAAGGCCGCTTCCGGCAGTTCAAGTGGCTGGTGATGCTGATCACGCTCGGCATCTATTACCTGACACCCTGGATCCGCTGGGATCGTGGGCCGCACGCGCCGGACCAGGCGGTGCTCATCGACCTTGCCGGCCGTCGTTTCTATTTCTTCTTCATCGAGATCTGGCCGCAGGAATTCTTCTTCGTCGCCGGTCTGCTCGTCATGGCGGGCTTCGGGCTGTTTCTCGTCACCTCGGCGGTAGGGCGCGCCTGGTGCGGTTATGCCTGTCCGCAGACCGTCTGGGTCGATCTCTTCCTTGTCGTGGAGCGGGCGATCGAAGGCGACCGCAATGCGCGGATAAAGCTCGACACCGGGCCGTGGACGCTCGACAAGATCTGGAAGCGTGTCAGCAAGCACGCCGTCTGGCTGGTGATCGCGGTTGCGACCGGTGGCGCCTGGATCTTCTATTTCGCCGATGCGCCGACGCTGCTCGTCGATTTCGCGATGCTGAAAGCACCGCCCGTCGCCTACATCACCGTCGCCATCCTGACCGCGACCACCTACATTTTCGGCGGGCTGATGCGCGAGCAGGTCTGCACCTATATGTGCCCCTGGCCGCGCATCCAGGCGGCGATGCTCGATGAGAGTTCGCTGGTCGTCACCTACAACGACTGGCGCGGCGAGCCGCGCACCCGCCATGCCAAGAAGGCGATCGCCGCCGGCGAGAGCGTCGGCGATTGCGTCGATTGCAACGCCTGCGTCGTCGTCTGTCCCATGGGCATCGACATCCGCGACGGCCAGCAGCTCGAATGCATCACCTGCGCGCTGTGCATCGATGCCTGCGACAATGTGATGGACAAGATCGGCAAGGAGCGCGGCCTCATCGCCTATGCGACGCTGTCGGACTATTCGGCCAACATGGCGCTCGCCACGGCCGGCGGCACGGAGCCGGTCGATCCGAAGCGCGTGCGCGGTGCCGACGGCGCCTTCGGCGGCAAGATCCGGCATTTCGACTGGCGCATCATTTTCCGCCCGCGCACGCTGCTTTATTTCGGCGTCTGGTCGCTGGCCGGCTTTGCGCTGCTCTTCGCGCTCCTTTCGCGCGACCGGCTGGACCTCAACGTCATCCACGACCGCAATCCGCAGTTCGTCGTCGAATCGGACGGTTCGATCCGCAACGGCTATGCGGTGAAGCTGCTCAACATGATCCCCGAGCCGCGCGTCATCACCGTGTCGATCGAGGGCATGCCGGGCGCAACGATGAAGATCGCCGGCCATGAGAGCGCCGACGGCCGCAGCGTCGATGTACCGGCCGATCCGGACAAGGTGACGGCGCTGCGTGTTTTCGTCACCCTGCCGAAGGATCGGCTTGCAGAAGCGGCCGAAGGCTTCCAGATTATCGCGGAAGACCGGCAGGGCCACGAGCGCGACGTCTATTCCGCCAATTTCAACACGCCGGGAGCAAAGTGATGGCCATGGAACGCAAGGAACAGGGTTTCGTCTTTACCGGCTGGCATATGGCGGGTGTCATGGTGCTGTTCTTCGGCACGATCATCACCGTCAACCTGATCATGGCGTGGAATGCCTCGAACAGCTGGAGCGGCCTCGTCGTGCCCAACACCTATGTCGCCAGCCAGCAATTCAACGGCAAGGTGGCGGAAGCGCGCGCGCTTGCGGCCAGCGGCATCGAGGGTGACCTCACCGTGAAGGATGATCGCATCGTCTACCGTGTCACCGATGCGAACGGCGCTCCCGTTGTCGCCAACGACGTCTCGGCGGTGTTCAAGCGGCCCGTCGACGAGCGCAAGGATTTCACGGTCGCTCTTCAGCCGGCGGGCGAGGGGCTGTTCGCGGCGGACCGCGCGGTGCCGGCCGGCCAGTGGGTCGTCGATATCAGCACGAGGCGCGATGGCGAGAAGGTCTTCCACCAGACCGTGCGCACCGTTGTTGCGGGAGGGGCGAAATGAGCTGCTGCGCACCCGGTACGGAGGGCGCCATCGATGCACAGCGTGCCGCGCTGCCTTCCTCGGAAGAACTGATGCTGGCGAGCCGCCCCGTCGGCGAAGGCCTGCGCCAGAACGACCTCAGCGTGCCGGGCGTCTATTGCGGCGCCTGCATCACCACGGTCGAGGGCGCGCTGAACGCGCTGCCCGTCGTGGAACGGGCGCGCGTCAACCTCTCCACCCGCCGCGTTTCGGTGGTCTGGAAGGAGGAAGTCGAAGGCCGGCGCACCGATCCGCAGGAGATCGCCAGCGCCATTCGCGCCACGGGTTATGACACGCATCTCTTCTCGCTCGCGGCGGAAGGCGACGACCGCCTGCGCAACCAGCTGATCCGCGCCGTTGCCGTATCCGGCTTCGCCGCGATGAACATCATGCTGCTCTCGGTCTCCGTCTGGTCGGGCGCGGAGGCCGCGACGCGCGACCTCTTCCACTGGATCTCCGCGCTGATCGCCGGCCCGACGCTGATCTATGCCGGCCGCTTCTTCTACCAGTCGGCCTGGAATGCGGTGCGTCACGGCCGCACCAACATGGATGTGCCGATTGCGCTCGCCATCACGCTCTCCTACGCCGTTTCACTCTGGGAGACGCTGCACAGCGCCGAGCATGCCTGGTTCGACGCGACGGTGAGCCTGCTTTTCTTCCTTCTGATCGGCCGTACGCTGGACCACGTCATGCGCGACCGCGCCCGCTCGGCCATAACCGGCCTTGCCCGCCTTTCGCCGCGCGGGGCAATGGTCATCCGGCCGGATGGCAGCCGCGACTACCGGCCTGTCGAGGAGATCGCCGTCGGCGAGCACCTTTCCATCGCCGCCGGCGAGCGTATCCCGGTCGATTGCCGCGTGCTTTCTGGCGCAAGCGACATCGACCGCTCAATCGTCAACGGCGAAAGCGATCCCCTGGCCGCCTCGCCGGGCACGCGGCTGGAAGCGGGTGCGATGAACCTCACCGGCTCGCTGACCGTCGAGGCTGTCGCCACGGCGCGCAATTCGTTCCTGTCGGAGGTCATCGGTCTGATGGAGGCCGCGGAAGGGGGCCGGGCCCGCTATCGCCGCATCGCCGACCGCGCCGCGCAGATCTATTCGCCGGCCGTGCACCTGCTGGCGCTCGTCTCCTTCCTCGGCTGGGGTTTCTACGATGGCGACTGGAAGCATGCCATGCTCGTCGCCATCGCCGTGCTGATCATTACCTGCCCCTGCGCGCTCGGCCTCGCGGTGCCGGTGGTGCAGGTCGTTGCGGCAGGACGCCTGTTTGCCGGCGGCGTGATGGTCAAGGATGGGTCGGCCATGGAACGCCTAGCCGAGATCGACACCGCCGTCTTCGACAAGACCGGTACGCTGACGCTCGGCAAGCCGCGCCTCGTCGATCGCGAAAAGGCCGATCGCACCCATCTCGCGCTGGCGTCGGCGCTCGCTGCCCATTCGCGCCATCCGCTGTCGATGGCGCTGGCGAGCGCCTGGGCAGGGCCGATGCCGCTCTTTGAAAGCGTGACGGAAGTTGCTGGCGGTGGCCTGGAGGCGGAGACGCCCCAGGGCCTCTATCGCCTAGGCAACCGCGCCTTCGCCAGCGGCAGTGCCGCGGCCGGCGACGAGGAACACGGGCTTTCGGAAGTCGTGCTCTCGCGCAACGGCAAGGTGCTGGAAACCTTCCGTTTCGAGGACACCCTGAGGGCTGGGGCGGAGGATGCCATCGCCACGCTGAAGCGGGCGCAGATCGATATGGCGATCCTCTCGGGTGACCGGGCGCCGGCCGTTGCCCGCATCGCGGGCCTTCTCGGCATCGCGCGCTGGCGCGCTGCGCTGTCGCCCCGGGAAAAGACGGAAGCGGTCACCGAGCGGGCGGCGGCCGGCCACCGCGTGCTGATGGTCGGTGACGGCATCAACGATGCGCCGGCGCTCGCCGCCGCCCACGTCTCCATCGCCCCGGCCACGGCGGCCGATGTCGGCCGGCAGGCGGCGGATTTCGTCTTCCTGCACGAGAGCCTCGAGGCCGTGCCCTTCGCCCATGCGACCGCCAGCCGTGCCGGCCGTCTTATCCGGCAGAATTTCGCGCTCGCCATCGGCTACAATGTCGTCGCCGTGCCGATCGCAATTCTCGGCCACGCCACGCCGCTGATCGCCGCCATCGCCATGTCCACCTCGTCGATCATCGTCGTGGTGAACTCGCTGCGCCTGCGCGGCCAGATGCCGGCCTTCGCCATGCGGGCGGCGGACGAGGCCCGCCCGGTCAATCCGCTGGTGCGCGCGGCATGAACACGCTGGTCTTTCTCATTCCCATCGCGCTCTTTCTCGGCGGGCTCGGGCTTGCCGCCTTCCTCTGGTCGTTGAAGAGCGGGCAGTATGACGATGTCGAGGGCGCCGCCTGGCGCGTTCTCGACGATGGCGACGACAAGCCGAAGCGCTGACGGCGCCGCTGCAGGCGGGTGAATTATGGGATCTGAATCGCCATGCAGATGGCGGTGAAAATCCCGCCAAAGGCAAACAATCCCTTGTCGTAAATCGATTTGAATGCCAAAACACCACCGCTGGAGCAGAGCTCCTCACTCTCTTTCTGCGCGGCGTTTCCGGCATGGGTCTGGAAGTATCCCACGCCGCGCCATCCTACGGAGGTATGAACGTGGCACAGGCGGAAATCGGTCTCATCGGTCTCGGCGTGATGGGGTCCAACCTTGCGCTCAATATTGCTGAAAAAGGCAACAAGATCGCAGTCTTCAATCGCACGGTGGCGCGCACGAAGGAGTTCTACGAGGAAGCTGGCGACCTCAAGGGGCAGATCGTCCCTTGCGAGACGATCGAGGAATTCGTTGCCGCCATCCGCCCGCCACGGCCGATCATCATCATGATCCAGGCCGGTGCCGCGGTTGACCAGCAGATGGATCTGCTGCGCCCCTATCTCGAACAGAACGACATCATGATCGATGCCGGCAACGCGAACTTCCGCGACACGATGCGCCGCTTCGATGCGCTGAAGGACAGCGGCCTTACCTTCATCGGCATGGGCGTTTCCGGTGGCGAAGAAGGCGCGCGTCACGGCCCCTCCATCATGGTCGGCGGCACGGAAGAGTCGTGGAAGCGCGTCGAGAAGGTGCTGACCTCGATTGCCGCCACGTACAAGGACGAGCCCTGCGTCGCCTGGCTCGGCGAGAACGGCGCCGGTCACTTCGTCAAGACCATCCACAACGGCATCGAGTATGCCGACATGCAGATGATCGCCGAGATCTACGGCATCCTGCGCGACGGCCTGAAGATGAGCGCGTCGGAAATCAGCGCCGTCTTCGGCGAATGGAACAAGGGCCGTCTCGAATCCTATCTGATCGAGATCACCGAGACGGTTCTTGCCGCCAAGGACCCGATCGGCGGTGGACCGATGGTCGACATGATCCTCGACAAGGCCGGCCAGAAGGGTACGGGAAAATGGTCCGCCATCGAGGCGCAGAACATGGGCGTGCCGGCGACCGGCATCGAGGCCGCCGTCGCCGCCCGCTCGATCTCCTCGTTCAAGACGGAGCGCGAAGCCGCTGAAAGGATCCTCGGCCTGCCGGACGTGCCGGCACTCGCCGTGGCCGACAAGGCCGCCTTCATCAAGGACCTCGAAAGCGCGTTGCTGGCTGGCAAGATCGGTGCCTATGCGCAGGGCTTTGCCGTGATGTCCGCCGCCTCGAAGGAATATGGCTGGAACCTGCCGATGCCGACCATCGCCAAGATCTGGCGTGCCGGCTGCATCATCCGCTCGCAGTTCCTTGACGAGATCACCAGCGCCTTCACCAAGGCGCCGGATGCGGCGAACCTCATCGTCACACCGGCCTTTGCGGCCATGGTCAAGGAAACCGACGGGGCGCTGCGCCGCGTCGTCTCCGCTGCCGCGCTGCACGGCCTGCCGGTCCCTGCGCTCGCCTCTGCGCTCGGTTATTTCGACAGCTACCGCCGCGCGCGCGGCACGGCCAACGTCATCCAGGCCCAGCGCGACTTCTTCGGCGCCCATGGCTTCGACCGCGTCGACGGTGCCGATAGCCATCACGGTCCGTGGGGTTCCGGCCTCAACGCCTGAGATCCGGCGACACGATGAGAAAAGGCCCGGTCGCAAGACCGGGCCTTTTCGTTTGCGGGTGTCTTGCGGCTGCATCAGGCATAGACGCCGCGAAGATGCGGGCCGATGGCGCCGTCCGACAGGGCTGCGAGTGCAGGTTTCGCCGAGGCTTTGGGCGGGGGCATTCTCGTGCCGATCGCAAACAGGACGGCACTGGCCACCGAGAAGCCCGCGAAAAGAAGGAACATGCCGGGGCCGCCGAAGGCGCCGAGCATGAGGCCG
Source organism: Shinella sp. JR1-6 (assembly GCF_004284735.1). Classification (NCBI taxonomy): domain Bacteria; kingdom Pseudomonadati; phylum Pseudomonadota; class Alphaproteobacteria; order Hyphomicrobiales; family Rhizobiaceae; genus Shinella; species Shinella sp. JR1-6. The sequence goes on from NZ_SHMI01000004.1 coordinate 457,093, forward strand.
CCGAAGGTCGGGCCGACGAAATTGCCGAGGGTCGAGAACGAGTGGGCGCCGAAATAGCTGCCCCTGTTGCGGTCGTTCGCGATGCCGTCGACCAGCATGTATTCCGACGGGACGACCAGGATTTCGCCGATGGTGAAAACGACCATCGAGATGGCAAGGCCCCAGAGGCCGGCGGAGAAGAGGAAGCCGAGCTCGCCGGCAAGGAACAGCAGGCAACCGACGATGAGGGCATTGAGTGCGCCGGCGCGTTCGATGAAGCGGCGGGCGAACGGGTTTCCGATCAGGACGACCGCGCCGTTGATGGAGACGATGTAGGCAAAGATCTCCACGCCACCGGGTATGCTGCCGGAAAGATAGGGGGCGAGCGTGGCCGACCATTGACCGTATACGGCGATCAGCAGGGTGCCACCGCCGACGAAGAAGGCAAGGCGCGGATCGCGGGCCGCGGTCTTGATGCTCTGAAGCACCGACAGTCTCGGTGTGGAAGCCTGCTCCACCGCGCTGCGGTGCAGCGGCACGGCCAGCAGGTAGAGCGCAAGCGCGAACATCGCATAGACGGCGCCGGCGATGATGAAGAGCGTCATGGACGCGGCGCCCGCCGCAATGCCGATCAGCGGGCCGACGGCAAAGCCGAAGTTGATCGCCATGTAGCGCCAGGAGAAATATTTGAGACGCAGCGGTTCGGGGCACACGTCGCTCATCAGCGCGCGGGAAACCGGTTCGTTGATCGCAACCGCGACGGCCGCGACGACCTGGGCGATGCAGAAGGCGAGCACCGTCTCGGCGATCCCCATGCCGACCATGGCCAGGGCCATGGACAGCAGCGTAAGCGTCAGCACGGCCTTGCGGCCCACCTTGTCCGACAGCGAACCCGCAAAGGGGGCGGCGACCGCGCCGACGAGCGGACCGATGCCCAGCAACATGCCGATCATCGCCGGTCCGAGGCCGAAGGTCTGCTGCAGCTTGATGGCGAGGAACGAGAGCGTCATTGCCCTTGCGATGTTGACAAGGCCGGCGCCCGCGATGAGGAACAGCACATAGTTCAGTCTTTGTTTCTCGTCGGCCATCATCGCTCCTTGCCCGGCTGCCGTGCTGATTCACGCGACCGCTCTGCGGTGCCGTAAAAACGAGCGATCCGCAACGGCCAGAAATGACCACAGCGGGGCTCCGGCCAGCCGGGGCAGGGGGCGTGTGTCAGGTGTCATCCGTCGGGATCGGATAGCTGAGGGTCTGCAGGTCTTCCGGCGCCGCTCCCTCGATGCGGCCGATGACGGCCTTGGCGAGCTCGCGGCCGGCAAGGCGGATGTCCTCGCGCATGGTCACGACCTCGGGCCGCAGCCATTGCAGGAACATGTGCGGCTCCTTCGACACCATGTCGATGTCCTCGCCGAGTTTGCGGCCGTTGGCCTCCAGCGCGGCGATCAGTGCCACTGCGCCGCCGCAGCTGCCCGAGACGATGCCGTCGGGCCCGTCCGGTGCGCTGAACAGCGCTTCCGCGGCCCTGCGGATATCGACGAGATTGTTGTCGAGGTTTACCTGATTGAAGGGCAGCGCCATCGCGCCGAAATCGCGAATGCCCTTTTCGAACCCTGCCCGCATATGCAGGTAGAAGGTGAGGTAGGGTGGCGGCTGCAGCAGGATGAGCCGCTTGCGGCCGCGCTCGACGAGCTTGCGGACCGCCTCGTAGGCAAAACGCTCGTTGTCGAAATCGTGGTAGGGATGGTTGAGATCCATTTCCGTGCGCCCGTGCGTGGCGAAGGGAAAGTTACGCTCCATCATCAGTGCGACGCGCGGGTCCTTCGGTTCGGTGCGCGAGATGATCACACCGTCGGCCGCGCCCGTTTCCAGCACGTAGCGCACCGGATCCAGCGCATTGCCCTGCGCCCTGTAGGGTGTCACCACGAGATGGTACTGGGTCGTCGCGAGGACTTCCGAAATGCCGATGACCATGGGGCTTGTCAGGCCCATGATCTCTTCCTCCAGGCTGAGGATCAGGCTGATGACATTCGTCTTGCCGGTTCTCAGACGCACGCCGGCGCGGTTTGGCTGGTAGCCGATCTGGCGCGCGACGAGGCGCACGCGCTCCTTCGTCTCCGCACCGATATCGGGAGCGTCCTTCAGCGCCCGCGAAACCGTGGTGATGCCGAGGCCCGTCATGAAGGCGATCGTCTTCAGCGTCGGCCGCTCGCCCGGTTGTGGAAGCGCTCCGGCCGGGCCCTCGCTCTTCGTCTTGTCCATCCCCAGCCTGCCACCTCTGCGCCCTTGGACCGGTTATACATTTTTTACCTTGGCCCGCCACTCCCTCGCGACGGGTAGCCTCAAGCTGTAACGATACAGGTTCTTTGTCGAGCAAAAAAATACACCGTTGGTGGCCCAGGTAAGTCGGAGGGTTCGTTTTGCACCGCAAAGCCATAAAGTATGCGCTTGCGAAATTTTCCGTATGTACCAGTTTTCAACTATTCATTTTTTTTGTAATATAAACAATTATTTGATTTCATTCTGCGTGGTTTCCGTTGCGACCCTTATCGCCAGAAATACGGTATTCTCTGGTCGGTAAAATTTGCGCGGGGAGGAAAAGCCGCTTTTGTCTTTCACCCCTGTTGCGTGATGAAAACGATTAGGCTACGTTTTTACTGCAACGTTTCAGTGGGGGAGGAGACTCATGAAAATGCGCTTTATGGCTGCTGCGCTGGCAGCGACCGCGGTCCTGCCGTTTGCCGTCGCCAACGCGACCGATCTGGAGGTGACCCATTGGTGGACGTCGGGCGGGGAGGCTGCGGCGGTCGCGGAATTTGCAAAGGCCTTCGATGCGACGGGCAACAAATGGGTCGATGGCGCGATTGCAGGTGCCGGCGGCACGGCGCGCCCGATCATGGTCAGCCGCATCACCGGCGGCGACCCGATGGGGGCGACCCAGTTCAATCACGGGCGCCAGGCGGAGGAGCTGATCGAGGCCGGCCTCCTGCGCGACCTCACGGATGTCGCGACGCGCGAGAACTGGAAGGAGATCGTCAAGCCCGCCAGCCTGCTCGACAGCTGCACGGTCGACGGCAAGGTCTATTGCGCGCCGGTCAACATCCATTCCTGGCAATGGCTGTGGCTGTCGAACGCCGCCTTCGAGACGGCGGGCGTGCCTGTTCCGAAGAGCTGGGACGAGTTCGTTGCCGCCGCGCCCGCGCTGGAAAAGGCCGGCATCGTTCCGCTCGCCCTCGGCGGCCAGCCCTGGCAGGCGGCCGGTGCCTTCGACGTGCTGATGGTGGCGATCGCCGGCAAGGACACGTTCAACGCGGTGTTCAAGGACAAGGACGCCGAGGTGGCGGCCGGTCCTGACATGGCAAAGGTCTTCAAGGCGGCCGAGGATGCGCGGCGCATGTCCAAGGGCACGAATGTGCAGGACTGGAACCAGGCGACCAATATGGTGATAACGGGCAAGGCCGGCGGCCAGATCATGGGCGACTGGGCGCAGGGCGAGTTCGCGCTCGCCGGCAAGGTGGCCGGCAAGGATTATACCTGCCTTCCGGGCCTCGGCGTGAACGAGGTCATCTCGACCGGCGGCGATGCTTTCTATTTCCCGGTTCTGGCGGATGCGGAGAAGTCCAAGGCGCAGGAAGTGCTGGCCTCCACGCTGCTCTCCCCGGTCACCCAGGTGGCGTTCAACCTCAAGAAAGGCTCGCTTCCCGTTCGGGGCGACGTCGATCTTGCGGCGGCGAACGACTGCATGAAGAAGGGCCTCGACATCCTCGCCAAGGGCAATGTGATCGAGGGGACAGACCAGCTTCTGACGGCCGACAGCCAGAAGCAGAAGGAGGATCTCTTCTCCGAATTCTTCGCCAATCCTGCGATGACGCCGGAAGACGCGCAGAAGCGGTTCACCGACATCATCGCTTCGGCGGACTGATCGGGTGGGCAATTCCGGCGGGTTTGCCTCCGGAATTGCGGGTGAATGCATCGGCCGGTGGCTTGCCGCTGGCCGGTGGCGCCCCTCGCGGGGCACATCCCTGATCGAGACCAAGGAGGAAGTGACCCATGACGGGCCAGGCACACACCGGTCGTCCCCGTAAACTGCTGCGCAATCTCAGTTCCAAGATTGCCTCCATTCCCATGATGCTCACCGCTGTCGTCATCTTTCTCGGCGGCACGATCTGGACGGTCGTCTATTCGTTCACCAATTCGAAGCTGCTGCCACGGGCGAAGTTCGTCGGCCTCGACCAGTACGAGCGCCTGTGGGATGCGCCGCGCTGGATCGTCTCGATCCAGAATCTCGCGATCTACGGCGCGCTGACACTGGTCTTCAGCCTCGTCATGGGGTTCGTGCTGGCGGCGCTGATGGACCAGAAGATCCGCTTCGAAAACACGTTTCGCACGATCTTCCTCTTTCCCTTCGCGCTGTCCTTCATTGTCACCGGCCTCGTCTGGCAGTGGATTCTCAATCCGGAATTCGGCGTGCAATCCGTCGTGCGTTCGCTCGGCTGGGAAAGCTTTGCCTTCGATCCGCTCTACGATGCGCAGATCGTCATCTACGGCGTGCTGATCGCCGGCCTCTGGCAGGGTACGGGGCTTGTCATGTGCCTGCTGCTTGCGGGGCTTCGCGGCATTGACGAGGACATCTGGAAGGCGGCGCGCGTCGACGGTATCCCGATGTGGAAGACCTATCTCTTTATCGTCATCCCGATGATGCGCCCCGTCTTCATCACCACCCTCGTCATCATCGCCAGCGGCATCGTCAAGGTCTATGACCTCGTGGTGGCGCAGACGAGCGGCGGGCCGGGTATCGCCTCGGAGGTGCCGGCGAAATACGTCTACGACTACATGTTCCAGGCCCAAAATCTCGGGCAGGGCTTTGCCGCCTCCACCATGATGCTCGTCACGGTCGCCATCATCATCATCCCCTGGGCCTACCTCGAATTCGGAGGGCGCAAGCGTGTCTGACAGCGTCATTCTTTCCGCTCCCGCAGCCGCTGCCAAAGCCGGTGCGGAGCCCTGGGGCGCCAAGCCTCGCCGTGCCCTTTCCGGCCGCAACATCATGCTCTACGGCACGCTCTTCGTCGCCGCGCTCTACTATCTGCTGCCGCTCTACGTGATGATCGTCACCTCGCTGAAGGGCATGCCGGAAATCCGCCTCGGCAACATCTTTTCGCCGCCGCTGGAAATCACCTTCGAACCCTGGGCGAAGGCCTGGGCCAGCGCCTGCACCGGCCTCAACTGTGATGGCCTGTCTCGCGGCTTCTGGAATTCCGTGCGCATCACCGTGCCCTCGACGCTGATCTCCATCCTCGTCGCCTCGGTCAACGGCTACGCGCTCGCCAACTGGAAGTTCAGAGGCGCGGATGTCTTCTTCACCATCCTCATCGTCGGGGCCTTCATTCCGTATCAGGTGATGATCTATCCGATCGTCATCGTGCTGCGCGAAATGGGGATCTACGGCACGCTGACCGGCCTCGTCCTGGTACACACCATCTTCGGCATGCCGATCCTTACACTGCTCTTCCGAAACTATTTTTCCGCGCTTCCGGAGGAACTGTTCAAGGCGGCGCGCATCGACGGGGCAGGGTTCTGGCAGATTTACCTGCGCATCATGCTGCCCATGTCGCTGCCGATCTTCGTCGTCGCGATGATCCTGCAGATCACCGGGATCTGGAACGACTTCCTCTTCGGTGTCGTCTTCACCCGGCCGGAGGTCTACCCGATGACCGTGCAGCTCAACAACATCGTCAACTCCGTGCAGGGGGTGAAGGAATACAACGTCAACATGGCCGCGACGCTGCTGACAGGCGCGGTTCCGCTCATCGTCTATTTCGTGTCGGGGCGTCTCTTCGTCCGCGGCATCGCCGCCGGCGCCGTGAAGGGATAAGCCATGCAGAACTCCGTATCGATCAAGGACCTTTCGCTCAGCTTCGGCGCGGTCAACGTGCTGGAAAACCTCAATCTCGACATCGGCGACGGCGAATTCCTGGTGCTTCTCGGTTCGTCCGGCTGCGGGAAATCGACCCTGCTCAACTGCATCGCCGGCCTTCTGGAGCCGACCGGCGGGCAGGTCTTCATCAAGAACAAGAACGTCACCTGGGAGGAGCCGAAGGACCGCGGCATCGGCATGGTGTTCCAGTCCTACGCGCTCTACCCGCAGATGACGGTGGAGAAAAACCTCTCCTTCGGTCTGCAGGTCGCCAAGGTACCGAAGCCGGAGATCGACAAGCGCATCGCCCGCGCCGCCGAAATCCTGCAGATCGGCCCGCTCCTCAAGCGCAAGCCCTCGGAACTCTCCGGTGGCCAGCGTCAACGCGTGGCGATCGGCCGGGCGCTGGTGCGCGATGTCGACGTCTTCCTGTTCGACGAGCCGCTCTCCAATCTCGATGCGAAACTGCGCTCGGAACTGCGTGTGGAAATCAAGCGGCTGCACCAGTCGCTGAAGAACACGATGGTCTACGTCACCCACGACCAGATCGAGGCGCTGACGCTCGCCGACCGCATCGCCATCATGAAGAGCGGTGTCATCCAGCAGCTCGCCGATCCCAACACGATCTACAATGCGCCGAAAAACATGTTCGTCGCCGGCTTCATCGGCTCCCCGTCGATGAATTTTTTGCGCGGCGAGATTGCAGCGCGGGACGGCAGGCCGGTCTTCGCGACCAATGGCGTCGATTTCGCGCTCGACGGCTATCGCGCGTTGGACCTGCTCCAGCCCGGCCGGAACGTCGTGCTCGGCGTGCGGCCGGAACATGTCGCGGTCAATGCCGAGGGCATCGAGACCCACAAGGCGACCGTCGACATCGAGGAGCCGATGGGGGCCGACAACCTGCTCTGGCTCAGACATGCCGGTCATACCCTTTCCGTCCGCGTCGGTGGGGCGCGGCGCATTGCGCCGGGAACCGCTGTCACGCTCGCCTTCGACATGGGGCTCGCCTCGCTGTTCGATGCGCAGACGGAGGAGCGGATCTAGGGCCGGCACGGCTTGCCTCCCTTCAAGCCGGTTTTCCACTTTCAGCAAGACGAGGATTTCTTGATGCAGACAGTCAGTTTCCAGCTTTACAGCGCCCGTGACTTCCAGCCTTTTTCGGCGGTTTTCCGCATCCTTGCCGGGGCAGGCTACAAGCAGGTGGAGGGGTATGGCGCCCTCTATGCCGCGCTCGACGATGCGATGATCCTTGCGGTGAAGGCCGATCTCGATGCGAACGGCCTCACCATGCCGACCGCCCATTTCAGCCTCGATATGCTTGAGAGCGAGCCGGAACGCGTGCTTGCCATCTGCCGCACGCTCGGCATCGTCGCTGTCTACTGCCCCTATCTCCTGCCGGAGGACCGTCCGACGGATGCCGCCGGCTGGCGCGCCTTCGGCGAGCGCCTGCAGAAGGCCGGCGAGCCAATCCGCAAGGACGGTCTTACCTTCGGCTGGCACAATCATGACTTCGAGTTCTTCACGCTGCCCGACGGTACGGTGCCGCTGGATCACCTCTTTGCCGGTGGTCCGGACCTCGCCTGGGAGGCGGATATCGCCTGGATCATCCGTGGCGGTGCGGATCCCTTCGACTGGATCAGAAAATACGGCGATCGCATCACCGCCGTGCACGTCAAGGACATCGCGCCCAAAGGCGAGAATGCCGACGAGGACGGCTGGGCGGATGTCGGCCACGGTATCGTGCCCTGGGCGGATCTGGCCAAGGCGCTCGCCGGCTCGCCCGTGCGGCATTTCATCGTCGAACATGACAACCCCAAGGATATCGCACGGCTCGCCACGCGTTCGATCGCGACCATCAAGGCATTTTAAGGACTGACCGCCATGAGCAAGGAATACGGAGTCGGCATCATCGGCTGCGGCAACATTTCGAGTGCCTATTTCAGGCTGATCCCGACGTTCAGGAACCTGAGGCTCGTCGCCTGCGCCGACATCAACCCTGCCGCATCCAGAGCGCGGTCGGAGGCGTTCGGCGTGGAAGCGCAGGAGATCGAGGCGCTGCTCGCCAGCCCTTCCGTCGATGTCGTCGTCAACCTGACGGTACCGGAGGCACACTACCCGGTCTCGAAAAGGGCGTTGGAGGCCGGAAAGCACGTCTATTCCGAAAAACCGTTCGTGCTGACGCTGGAGCAGGGCGAGGATCTTCGTCGCATCGCCGATGCCAGGGGGCTGAAGGTCGGTTCGGCGCCGGATACCTATCTTGGCGGCGCGCACCAGTTCGTGCGCCATCTCATCGACAGCGGCAGGGTCGGCAAGATCATGTCCGGCACCGCGCATGTGCTGGGGCCGGGCATGGAGAGCTGGCATCCGAACCCGGACTTCTTCTTCGCGCCGGGCGGCGGGCCGGTCCTCGATATGGGGCCTTACTACGTCAACAACCTCGTTAATCTCGTCGGGCCGGTGCGGCGCGTCGTGGCGTTCGCCAACCGGGCGCATGAGACGCGCACCATCGGCAACGGTCCCCGTCTCGGCGAGAAGGTGCCGGTGGCCGTCGCGACGAACATCCATGCCATCCTCGACTTCGTCAGCGGCGCGCAGGTCTCGCTGATGGCGAGCTGGGACGTCTGGGCGCATCGCCACCAGAACATGGAGCTCTACGGCACCGAAGGTGCCGTCTTCGTACCCGATCCGAATTTCTTCGGCGGCACGGTGGAGGTCGCCGGCACGGACCGCGAGCCTGTCGCGGTGGAGGTTTGGGATCACCCGCTGACGGCGCAGAACTACCAGTTCGACTGGGGTCGGCAGGCGAACTACCGCGGCATCGGCCTTGCCGACATGATGGAGGCGGTGACGACCGGCCGCGACTATCGCTGCTCGCTCGACCGCTCGCTGCACACGATCGACGTCCTAACCGCGATCCTGCGCTCGGCCGGGGAGGGCAGGGCGGTGGATATCGTGACGACCTGCACGCAGCCTGCGGCGTTGGGCATCGAGGAGGCGCGGGCGCTTTTGTGGTAATATTGTCCGCGGCCCCCCTCATCCGGCCTGCCGGCCACCTTCTCCCCGCAAGCGGGGCGAAGGGGATATGCCGTACCGTTCTCCCCAACCAATACCCGTTCGTGGGGCAAGTCCCCTCTCTCCGCTTGCGGGGAGAGGGGGAAAAGCCTCTTGTCGCGATGCGCGGGAGAGCGGTATTGAGACTCGCCCCGAAAGAACGAAGGAATTTATCATGGCCTGGCAGCCTGCGGAAAACCGTTACGACACGATGACCTACAACCGGCTGGGACGGACCGGCCTGAAGCTGCCGGCGATCTCGCTCGGGCTCTGGCACAATTTCGGCGACGACACGCCGCATGACCGTAAAGTCGATATGTGCCGCACTGCCTTCGACCTCGGCATTACCCATTTCGACCTCGCCAACAATTACGGCCCGCCGCCCGGCACGGCCGAAATCGCCTTCGGCGAGATCCTGCGCACGGATTTCGCCCATCTGCGCGACGAGCTGATCATTTCCTCGAAGGCCGGTTACGACATGTGGCCGGGTCCCTATGGCGAGTGGGGCAGCCGCAAGTACCTGATCGCCTCCTGCGACCAGAGCCTGAAGCGCATGGGTCTCGACTATGTCGACATCTTCTATTCCCACCGCTTCGATCCGGAGACGCCTCTCGAAGAAACCTGCGGCGCGCTCGACTATATCGTGCGCTCCGGCCGCGCGCTCTATGTCGGCATCTCCTCCTACAATTCGCAGCGCACCCGCGAGGCGGCGGCGATCCTGAAGGACCTCGGCACGCCCTGCATCATCCACCAACCGAGCTATTCCATGCTCAACCGCTGGATCGAGACCGATGGCCTCGTCGATACGCTGGACGAACTCGGCATCGGTTCCATCGTCTTTTCGCCGTTGGCGCAGGGCATGCTGACCGCGAAATATCTCGGGGGCATTCCGGGTGACAGCCGCGCGGCGCTGAACCACTTCCTCAAGACGGACTTCATCCGCCCCGAGATCATCGACAATGTCCGCAAGCTGAACGAGATCGCCGAGCGGCGCGGCCAGACGCTGGCGCAGATGGCGATCGCCTGGGTGCTGCGCGGCGGACGCATCACCTCCGCGCTGATCGGCGCCAGCCGCTCCGCGCAGATCGTCGACTGCGTCAAGGCACTGGAAAAGCCGGACTTTACCGCGGAAGAACTGGCCGCGATCGACACCTATAGCCAGGGTGCGGACATCAACCTCTGGAAGAAGTCCGCCGAACTCGACTGACGGGATGGCTCGCCCGGCCGCAAGGCCGGGCGAGCACCTCATCCGCTTATCCCGCCTTGCGGGCCCAGAGCGGGAAGGGGTCCGGCAGGTTTACCCAGCGGGCAGGCTCGAATGTTTCCGCCTCGACAAGACAGGCGTCCAGCCGGCGGCGGAGCGCGGCTTCATCCATCGGGTCCGCGCCGATGAAGACGAGCTCCTGCCGCCGGTCGCCCCAGACGGGATCCGAGGCGCTGGCAATGGCCTCCACTGCCGCCGGATCCTGCGGCCAGTGCTGGCGTGGCACGGCGGCCCACCAGAGACCGAGCCGGCCGCTCCGGACCAGCGCGCCCGCCTGGCTCAGCTCGCCGACATGGTGCGGCCGGGTGGCAAGCCAGAAGAAGCCCTTGGCGCGGACGACGCCGGGCCAGGTCTCGCCGAGGAAGGCCTTGAAGCGGGCCGGATGGAAGGGTTTCTTCGCACGGTAGACGAAGGAGCGGATGCCGTATTCTTCGGTCTCCGGCACATGGTCCCTGAAGCCGTGCAGTTCCTTGAACCAGAGCGGGTGTTCGCTCGCCTTCTCGAAATCGAAGCGGCCGGTGCCGAGGATGTCGGCAAGCTCGACGCGGCCGAAATCCGTTTCGACGATGCGGGCGGAGCTGTTGAGGCTGCCGACGATCTGGCGTGCCGCGCGAAGGTCGTCGGGGCTCGCCGCGCCGGTCTTGTTGAGCACGATGACATCGGAAAATTCGATCTGTTCGACGAGCAGTTCCACCAGCGTGCGCGTGTCGCCTTCGCCCGCCGTTTCGCCGCGATCGGCGAGAAAGTCCTCGGACGCATAGTCCTTCAGCAGGTTGGCGGCATCGACGACCGTCACCATCGTGTCCAGCCGGGCGACATCCGACAGGCTCAGGCCGTTTTCGTCGCGGAAATCGAAGGTGGTGGCGACGGGCAGCGGCTCGGAAATGCCGCTCGATTCGATCAGCAGGTAGTCGAAGCGGTTCATCTCCGCCAGCCGGCGGACCTCGGCGAGGAGGTCGTCGCGCAGCGTGCAGCAGATGCAGCCGTTCGTCATCTCGACGAGCTGTTCGTCGGTGCGCGAAAGGTCGGCCCCGCCGTCGCGGATGAGGGCGGCGTCGATGTTGACCTCGCTCATGTCGTTGACGATGACCGCGACACGCAGGCCGCTGCGGTTGTTCAGAACATGGTTGAGCAGCGTCGTCTTGCCGGCGCCGAGGAAGCCGGAGAGGACGGTGACGGGAAGGCGGTTGTCCATGGGCGATTGCCTCTTAATGTTATACTATTACATTCTTGGGGCCGAAAAAGGCGGGATGCTCCCGCCTCGTTCGTGTGTTCATCCTATCGACCGGATCGCACCGCATTTCCGCGCTTGCCCCGGCTATCCGACCGGCATGCCCGGTCTTGGATGCCCGGATCAGGCCCGCGCATGACGGAGGAAGGTGAGCGTGCCGTGCTCACCGGTCGGGGAGCGGATCACGGGTCCATTCCGGGTCGCACTCAGCCTTTCTGACCGAGGCAATCGCGCAGCGAGGTCGCAATGCTCCGCATCAGGGTGAAGTAGAGGTCCGCGCCGGGCTCCAGCGTGGCGGCTTCCGGGTCGAGCGTTCCGGATTTCGCGTCGGTGCCTTCGATGACGACGTTCACCAGCTTGGGTTCGAACTGCGGCTCGGCGAAGACGCAGGTTGCGCCGAGCGTCTTCACCTTCTCGCGGATTTCCGTGAGGCGGGCGGCGCCGGGCATGGTTTCCGGGCTGACGGTGATGGAGCCGACGGTGGCCACGCCGTAATGGTGCTCGAAATACTGGTAGGCGTCGTGGAAGACGATGAAGGGCTTGTCCTTCACGGGGGCGACGGTTTCCGCGATCTCCTTGTCGAGTGCGCCGAGCTTCTCGGTGAGCGCCGCAAGGTTCGCCTGATAGGCGGCGGCATGGTCGGGATCCTTTTCCGACAGGACACGGGCGGCTTCGGCGGCGATGGCGCGGGCATTGTCCGGGCTCAACCAGAGATGCATGTCGAAGGCGCCGTGTTCATGCCCTTCGTGCCCGGCTTCCCCGGCATGGCCGCCGTCTGCCTCCTTGCCGTGGTCGTGGCCTTCCTCGCCATGGGCGTGATCGTGTCCGTCCTCGCCCTCATGGTCATGTGCCTCGAACGGGCCACCTTCGCGGAAGGGCAGCTTTTCGAGGCCGGGCGCATCCTCCAGTTCCACGACGGTCGCCTTGCCGCCGAGCGCTTCAAGCGGCTTTTCGAGGAAGGCTTCGAGGCCGTGCCCCACCCAGAAGACCACGTCCGCATCCTGCAGGGCGGCCGCATTGGACGGCTTCAAGGCATAGGTATGCGGCGAGGCGCCGCCCTCGACGATCAAGGCCGGCTCGCCGACGCCCTGCATGATCGCGGTGACGAGCGAATGGATCGGCTTGATCGACACGACCACGTCAGGCGTCTCGGCCCGCGCGGCGATGGTGCCGGCGGAAAAAAGCGCTGTGGTGAGGAGGAGGGTGCGAACGGCCTTTTGCATGGGGATCTCCGTCTTGAATTGCAATGTAATGTTATTACATCAATTGCGTTATGCTATAACGTGTGCCATACCCTGACGCAACAGGCTTTTGGAAAAATGATGCTGCAGACCCCCACCAAGACCGTCCAGCCGCTCGTCTCGCTTGCGGGCGTCGGCGTTCGTCGCCAGGGCCGCTGGCTCGTGCGCGGCGTGGAGTTCTCCATTGCACCGGGCGAGATCGTCACATTGATCGGCCCCAACGGGTCCGGCAAGTCGACGACGGCCAAGACGGCGATCGGCGTGCTGAAGGCCGACGAGGGCCGGGTGGAGCGTAAGGCCGGCCTCAAGGTCGGATACGTGCCGCAGAAGCTGTCGATCGACTGGACCATGCCGCTCACCGTGGACCGGCTGATGACGCTGACCTCGCCGCTGAAGGGCGCGGAGATCGATGCCGCGCTGGAGGCGACCGGCATCCGGCATCTCGCGCGCGCAGAGGTGCAGCACCTGTCGGGCGGCGAGTTCCAGCGTGCGCTGCTGGCCCGGGCGATCGCCCGCAAGCCGGACCTCCTGGTGCTCGACGAGCCGGTGCAGGGCGTCGATTTTTCCGGTGAGATCGCGCTCTACGACCTCATCAAGACGATCCGCAACACCACGGGCTGCGGCATCCTGCTGATCTCGCACGACCTGCATGTGGTGATGGCGGAGACCGACACCGTCATCTGCCTCAACGGCCATGTCTGTTGCCGGGGAACGCCGGAGACCGTCAGCCAGAGCCCGGAATATCTGAAACTGTTCGGCGCCCGTGCCGGCCAGACGCTCGCTTTCTACAACCACAACCACGACCATACGCACCTGCCGGACGGCCGGGTGCTGCATGCCGACGGCTCGATCACCGACGATTGCCGGCCAGAAGACGGGCGCCCCGTCGATATCCTGCCGACCGGCGGGCGGGCGGGGCCGATGCGCATCGGCCATGTGCATGGCCCGAACTGCGGCTGCGACCACGGACCGGCGCCGGCCCGCAGCGGCGAGGAGCGGCGCGATGCTTGACGATTTCTTCATCCGTGCCCTCGTTGCCGGCGTGGGACTGGCGATCACCGCCGGGCCGCTCGGCTGTTTCGTCGTCTGGCGGCGCATGGCCTATTTCGGTGACACGATGGCGCATTCGGCGCTGCTCGGCGTCGCGCTGTCGCTGTTGATGGAGTTCAACCTCCTGCTCTCCGTTTTCATCGTCGCCGCGTCCGTCTCGCTTCTCCTCCTGCTGTTGCAAAGGCGTGGCACGCTTTCCACCGACGCGCTGCTCGGCATCCTCTCGCATGCGACGCTGGCGATCGGCCTCGTCATCGTCTCCTTCATGACCTGGGTGCGCATCGACCTCGTCGGCTTCTTGTTCGGTGACATTCTCGCCGTCACGCGCGCCGACGTGGACCTCGTCTGGGGCGGCGGCGTGCTCGTCACCTTCGCCATTATCTGGTTGTGGCGCCCGCTGATCGCCTCGACGGTGAACCCGGAACTGGCGGAGGCGGAAGGCCTGCAGCCGGAACGCACGCGGCTTGCCTTCATGCTCCTGATGGCACTCGTCATCGCCATCGCCATGAAGATCGTCGGCATCCTGCTGATCACCTCGCTGCTGATCATTCCCGCGGCCACGGCCCGGCGCTTTTCCACGAGCCCGGAGATCATGGCGGTGCTCGCCTCGGTCGTCGGGGCACTCGCCGTTGTCGGCGGGCTCTTCGGTTCCTTGAAATTCGACACGCCCTCCGGTCCCTCGATCGTGGTTGCAGCCTTGGCTCTGTTCATTCTAAGCCTGCTCACCAGGCCGAGGACGAGCGGAGCGGATCATTCGCCAGCAAGCCAGGGAGGTCGGGCATGACCACGCAACCATTGACGCGCAACCAGGGCCTCGTCTTCGACGTGCTGTCGCATTCCGAAGGCCCGCTGAGCGCCTATTCGATCCTCGACAAGCTGCGCGACAACGGGTTTCGTGCGCCGCTGCAGGTCTACCGGGCCCTCGACAAGTTGCTGGAATTCGGCCTCGTGCACCGGCTCGAAAGCATCAATGCCTTCGTCGCCTGCGCCCATCCGGAGGACGGCTGTCACGCCCACGGCATCACCGCCTTCACGATCTGCGAGACCTGCGGCAAGGTCACCGAGTTCCACGACCACGTCATCGAGGACCGGCTGAAGGGCTTTGCGATGGACCGCAATTTCAAGACCGGCAAGACGACGATCGAGATTCGCGGCACCTGTGCGGGCTGTGCCTAGAGCGCTTCCGCCGAAGCGTGAGCGCTTCCGCCGAAGCGTGAGCGCTTCGGCTGGCTCGGCTAGAGGTCTCAACCCGCCTTCTTGTCGAAGATCGCCTCGACGGCGCGGATGGTCGAGGGGCCGAACTGGCCGTCGATCGCGCCGGAATAGACGCCCGCCTCGACCAGCCGCTGCTGGAGGGCCTTGCGGAATTTGAGCGACCAGGCCGTGGTGTTGTCCTTCATCTGGTAGCGCGCGCCCTGGTGGCCGAGGCGAAGGGCTTTCTCCATCCAGGCCGCTGCCGTGACGGGATCGTTTTCCGTGTCGATGCCGTCGAGAATGGCGGCGGCGTTCTGGGCGCCCTGGCCATTGCCGTTCTCCGCGGCCTTCGCATACCATTTCAATGCTTCCTGCTTGTCCTTGCGCACCGCGCGGCCGCGTTCGTACATGGTGCCGATGTTGTTATAGGCCTGCGCGTTTCCGGCATCGGCGGCTTTCCGGTACCATTCCAGGGCCAGCGCATGGTTCTGCTCGACCCCGTCGCCGTTGGTCAGTGCGAAGCCGAGGCTGGTCATGGCTTCGGCGTTGCCGGCCTCCGCGGCCTTGCTGAACCAGCGGTAGGCCTCCTTCTTGTCCTTGGCGACACCCAGCCCTTCATCATAGAGGAGGCCGACCTTGTTCATCGCGAAGGCATTGCCGAGGTCCGCGGATTTGCGGAACCAGCGCATGGCCTCGGCGCGATCCTGCGCCGTGCCTTCGCCATTCTCGTAGAGAATCGCAAGATTGCGCATCGCTTGGTGGTTGCCGAGATCGGCGGCCTTGCGATACTGCGCCAGCGCTTCGGCAAAGCGGCCGCCATTGTCCAGCGCCCGGCCGAGCTGGTAGGCGAAGCGCTTTTCGTCGGGATTCTCGCGTATCGCCGCCTCGCAGGCCGGTATCGCGCGGGCGAAATCGATCTTGTAGAAATCGACGCCCTTGGCGGCGGCCAGCTTGAACGGGTCGTTCTCGGCGGCCGCCAGGCGGTCGCATTCGGTTTCGCCGAATGTTTCCTGGCGGCTGACGGCGGGGGCGAGCGCGGCCATGCGCTGGCGGGCGATGTTGGCAAAGGCGCAGGCCGGGAAAAGGCGCAGATGATCCTCGAACATCGCCTTGTCCTTGCTCTCGCGGATTTCCGCCCAGTGCGCGCTCGCATCCCGGCAGGGATCGCCCTGGCCTATGGCGCTGCCGGCGGCGTCGGGCGCAAGGCCTTCGCCCAGCATGACCGTCTCGAACAGCGAGCCGGTCTTGAACGGACGCTGCTTGCCGCCCGTCGCCTCGAACACGTCCTTGGCGACCGCGCGCAGCGCCGCCTCGATCTCCAGCCCCGGTGTGACGAGGTGGCGGGAAAGCGCCGCGGCATAAGGGCTCATCGCGCCGTCGCCGTCGAGCGCCACGTCGCCGGGCGCAGTGGCATAGCCGATCAGCATGTTGCTTTCGGCGCTGTCGACGCGGGCGAGGCCCCGGGTGGGGATGCCGCGGGTGGAAAGCCGCTTCATGGAGGTGAGGAACGGGTTGTCGCGACAGGCATCCAGCAGCACGAGCTTCAGCTTCGTGGCGCCGGCCAGCGCATGCAGGAGGTCGTCGAGCAGGATCGTCTCGTATTTGACGTCGCGGTCCGAGGCGAGCTTCGCATCGACGGGGATGAGGAAATTGTCGCCGCTCACCTCGATGCCATGGCCGGAATAGTAGATGAGGCCGATATCGGCACCGGCGACCTTTTCCTCGAAGCCGGCAAGGGCCTGCGACATCGCCGCGCGGCCGGCGTTCTCGAGCACCGTCACCTCGAAGCCGGCCGTCTCCAGCGTCGCCTTCATCGCCGTGATGTCGTTGGGCGGGTTCTTCAGCACTGTCGCCGGCGCGGCATAGGTGGCATTGCCGATCAAAAGGGCGGCCTTGCGCGCGGCAAGGGCCGGCTGGCCGATGACGACGGCAAGAAGCAGGATGGCGAGACGAAGCAGCATGGTCCCCTCACGCGGCCTTCATGGCGAGGAGAAGTATGCCGCAACCCTGTCGGGCGGGGAAGTTTTTCCGGTGGATTTTTTCCGGTCGAATGCCGGGATCAGAGCGCCTTGAGGCCGATCTTGAAGCGCTGCCAGTTGCGCACATAGCTTTCGGCGGAGCGCTGGAGCCCGGCGACCGCCTCGTCGTCGAGCGTGCGGATCGCCTTGGCGGGCGCGCCGACGATCAGCGAATTGTCCGGGAAAACCTTGCCTTCCGTCACCAGCGCATTGGCACCGACGAGGCAGTTCTTGCCGATGACCGCACCGTTCAGCACCGTCGCGCCCATGCCGATCAAGGAGTTGTTGCCGATGGTGCAGCCGTGGATGATGGCGCTGTGACCGATCGTGCAGCCTTCGCCGATCGTTACTGGTCTGCCGGGGTCGACATGCACGATCACGCCCTCCTGGATGTTCGAGCGCGCGCCGATGGTGATCGGCTCGTTGTCGCCGCGCAGCGTCGCGCCGAACCAGATGCCGACATCCTCGCCAAGGACGACCCTGCCGATGACGTTCGCATCCGGCGCCACCCAGTAGCGGTCGCCTTGGGGAAGGGACGGGGCGTGGTCGTCGAGGGCGTAGAGCGGCATGGTTTCCTCCGGCAGGTCTGATTCCTGTCCTCACTCTAGCACCGGTGAAGGAGGGCGGGGAAAGGCCAGGGTGGTTTTTCCGGGCCATATGGAGTATGAGCCGCGCCATGACGAACGCAGCCACATTCTACCACCAGGCCGTGACAACGGGGACGAAGATTTTCGCCACCGCGCCGATGATCGATTGGAGTGATCGCCACTACCGCGTCTTCGCGCGCCAGCTCACGACGAATGCGCTACTGTTCACCGAGATGATCGTCGCCGATGCGATCCTGCGCGGCGACCGCGAACGGCTGCTCGGCTTCGACGCCGTGGAACAGCCCGTCGCGCTCCAGCTCGGCGGCAACGATCCGGCAAAACTGGCCGAGGCGGCGCGGATCGGCGAGGGGTTTGGCTATGCCGAGATCAACCTCAATGTCGGCTGCCCTTCGGACCGGGTGCAGTCCGGCACGTTCGGGGCCTGCCTGATGCGCGAGCCGCAGCTCGTCGCCGATTGCGTGGCGGCGATGAAGGCGGCGGTTGCCATTCCCGTCACCGTCAAATGTCGCATCGGCGTCGACGACCAGGATCCGGAGGTGGCGCTGCGCGATCTTGTTTCGCGCGTGAAGAGCGCCGGAACGGACGCCGTCTGGGTCCATGCGCGCAAGGCGTGGCTCCAGGGGCTCTCGCCGAAGGAGAACCGGGACATTCCGCCGCTCGACTACGGCCTGGTGCGCCGGCTGAAAGCGGAGAACCCAGACCTTTTCGTCGGGCTCAACGGCGGGCTTCACACCCTCAGCCAGGCGCTCGAAGAGATGACGGGGCTGGATGGCGTCATGCTCGGACGGGCTGCCTATCAGGATAGCGGCATCCTTGCGGGCGTGGATACTCTTTTTCTGCATCCGCTCCGGACGGGCGGTCGGCTGTCGGATCCGAAGGTGCTTTCCACGGAATATTGGGAAGCGGTGCGGGATGCGATGATGGCCTATGCGGGCGGGGTGATCGCCCGCGGCGGACGGGTGGCGCACGTCACGCGGCACATGATCGGGCTCTTCCAGGGCTTTCCGGGCGCGCGAAAATACCGGCAGATCCTTTCGACCGACGCGACGAAGCCGGGGGCGGGGCCGGAGGTGATCGCGGCGGCCTTTGCTGCGGTGCTGTCCGCACGGGCCGAGACGGCCGCGGCGGCGGAGTAGCGCTTTCTGTGCATCGCCTTGCGCCGACCACAATTTCGTCCCCTCGGGGTCGGAGAGTTTGTTACAGAGACGACGCAGTGCAAAAAGACGGACAGGTGGCCGCGTGATCGATCCCTACGCCATGCTCGGAATAGAGCGCGATGCCGACGACAACCAGGTGAAGGCGGCCTATCGCAAGGCCGCTAAGGGCATGCATCCGGATTCCGGCGGCGACGCGGACCAGTTCGCCCGCCTCCAGACCTGCTACGACCTTTTGCGCGACCCCGTGCGCCGGAAAGTCTTCGACGACACCGGCTTCGACCCGCAGCTTGCCGACCCGCGCGACCTCAAGGGCCTGATGCTGCTCGAACCGCTGGTCAACGACGTGATCCTCGACGAGCGCGAGCCCGGCAGCTTCGATCCGCTGGCGGCGATGCGCCGAAAGCTCTCCGACGACATCGTCAAGAGCCGCTTCCACATCCTCGAGCTGGAGCGCCACCGCAACCGCGTGCGCCAGCATATCGACCGGCTCGGCCGCAAGCCCGGCACGGACTTTCTGGGCTCCATGCTGCGCGCCCGCTCGCAGTCGATCGCCGAGGCGATCCGCAATGCGGAGGGGCAGATTGCGGTCATCGAGCAGGCCTATTCCATGCTGGAAGGCTATTCCTACGAGCTGGCGGCGGCGCTCGAACCGCTGCCGGTCGAGGTGAAGGGCGAGGCGGCGGAATAGGCCGCCCGCGCCGTCTCAACGGGGGAGCGGCGGCTCGTCGCCCTCGTATCGCACCGGCAGCCTGTTTTTCGCCCGCGCGGCGGCGAAGGCGCGGTACTCCGCAAGCGCGGCACCGTGCAGGAGCGGGCGGGCGGCCTCCACCGCGGCGTCCTGAAGGGCGCGGGTCTCGCGCCAGGGCGAGGCGAAGGCGAGCTTTCCGCGGGAATTGCCGAAATCCCTGACAGCGCGCACGATCTGGACGAAATCGTCAAACAGGCGGCGCTGCTCCGCGTCGAGATGGCCGAGGCAGCAGGGTTCCTGCGTGTCGTGGAAGAACCAAGCGCAGTACCCGCGGCGGCGGCAGCTCCGGATGCGGCAGACGCGCTGCGGCAACGCCAGCATCTCGGCCGCGCGCACGAGGAGGGCAAGGTCGGACGGGGGAGGCTGGGGGCGATCGGCCATCGGGGCTCCTGTCGGGGTTGGGGCGGATGCCGCGCCGGCCCGCGCCGGTTGCGCGCTGCACGGGACAGCGGTCCTGCCGAGGGGGCGGAAGATCCGGTTCACCGGAAAGGCTTTCCGATCCCGTTTCCATCGCGTCGTCCGGCGGCGAAGCGGTCTCGTTTCAGCCGGACGGGCTCTTGTTCCCGTGTCCCGGCTTCACCGCCGTCTGCGGCGCGGGAAGGGGCGTCCCGGCCGGGCGGGCGCGGGTGGCGCGCCGGTTCCGGGGAGCGTGCGCTCAGGCGTTCGCCTTCCCGCGCGCAAAAAATGCGCCGGGGTGCGGGCATCGGGCTTCGGACGGGGCGCTGGAAGCCGCCGTGTCAGAAGAGTGTATATGACGCCTTTCAGCGCCCCGTTCGGCGGTTTTTGCCCGCGACTTGGGTCTCTCTGCAAAGGCTGGGCGCAAGAATGTTCGCCGCCGGTTTCCGGGGCGGGTTTTGTCCGGTTTTGCGTGCCGGGCGGGCTCACCTCGAGCCCTGCCCGGACGGAAAGGGTTTTGACGCCTTTCCCGGGAAAACGCCGCTCCGGCGGACGATGCCGACGCATCCATCACGCCCGGCCCCCTTGTGTGCCGCACAGGCACGCCCGGCGCGCCGTTCGAGGCATGAAGCGGAGGGCCCGGTCCGACGCCCCGCCGCTTCCCCCGTGTCGCCGGAGGGAGACCATCTTCCGCGAGCCCCCTTGGCGACGGCTTACGTCCGTCCCTCGCCAAAAGCGCCGACCCCGCCTCGCCGCAACGCCTTGCGGTGTATCCGCGGCGGGATGAGGGGAGTTTAATTCCGAGAGCTTGGGTGGGTACATTGCGGGCTATGTAGGACTGATTTTGTTGGGGAAAAAGCATCTTCGGCGCACGTCGGCATGCACTGTGCTATGGTAGGGTGAAATTTGAAATAGGTGGGGAAGTAGGTTTTAAATGCCTATAACTATAAGATCTCCGGATCTCTCAACGAATGCATCAAGTTTTGAAGAGATAGCGCGTTGGCATTTTCAATGTTCGGACGCTTCGAACGATCGAATTGAAATTGATCTCTCACGTGTTCGATGGATTGATGCGCACCTTTCTTCTTCGATCCTTTGTGTAATCCGTAAGATGCAAAGCCGCGGAAATAGCGTTGTTTTTACGAATACGTCTCCGCGTATAGTTGATATTATGCAGAGAAATGGGTTGTTCAATTCCGAAAATAGAGTTGAGACGGGTACTGTAATACCTTTGACGGCTTTCAGCAAATCTGATGGGGTTCTGTATTCAAATTTTATTCGTCAACATATGAAAAGAATGAGATTTCCGCAAATGACGGGAGTCTTGCGAGGGAAAATCTACGAAGGTCTCGATGAGATTTTTATAAACTCGTCTATTCATTCTTATTCTGACACAAAAATATTTGCATGTGGCCAGTTTTTCCCCAAGTATGAGAGAATCGATTTTTCGATAACCGATGGAGGAATAGGCATTCATGGCGCATACCGGCGTGCATTCGGACGTGATATAAGCGCAGTCGCTGCAATTGACTGGGCGATGACCGAGGGAAGCACTACGCGAGTAGGAGACATTCCTGGAGGGTTGGGGCTAAAAATATTGAGGCAATTTATTCGCTTAAATATGGGTAGATTCATATTGGTGACCGGAAATGGCTGTTGGATGGAGCAGCAAGGCGTTACAGAACGAAAACAGCTTGCTTTTGAGTTTCCTGGGACGGTGGTCACAATTGAGGTCAATACAGCTGATACAAAGAGCTATGAATTAGCTCAAGTTCCAGATCCCTCGAATCTATGGTGATTTAGCCGCCTTAATGCATAGCACCGGACGTTTTGGCGACGAGAGGCAGGCTTTTGCTGGCTGCGCGACACCGCAGGCAAGT